>CAZEBZ010000176.1:0-1520 GCA_964510775.1 uncultured Thermodesulfobacteriota bacterium | reverse complement strand
CGCCTTGTGCGCGGCTTTGCCGGCACCTCACTTGAGAACGTAGCCCTCTGGCACGAGCGCGACATCAGCCACTCTTCCGTAGAGAGAGTCATCGGGCCCGACGCCACGACCCTTGTTGACTTTATGCTCGTAAGAACAACAGGTCTGCTAAAGGGCCTTGTCGTATACCCCAAGAACATGAGACGCAATATGGAGTCATCTAAAGGACTGGTCTTCTCGCAAAGAGTACTTTTAAAACTTACGGGAAAGGGTCTTACAAGAGAAGCGGCCTACGCACTTGTGCAGAGAAACGCCATGAGCGTCTGGAAGGGCAGCGCCGAGGGCAGGGATTTTAAGGGGCAGCTCCTTCAAGATGAAGAGATAAGAGAGAGACTATCTGCCGCTGAGGTGGAGGAGTGTTTTGATCTGGCGCCCTATTTGAAGAACGTGAGTTATATCTTCAAGAGGGTTTTTGGGAAGAGCTGAGATTTAGGCATTAATTAAGAGAGGGTCTTGTGATTATGAAAAAACTTGAAAAATTATATGAAGGTAAGGCCAAGATACTCTATTCCACAGATGATCCCGGGCTTGTGGTGCAGTATTTTAAGGACGATGCCACGGCCTTTAACGGCGAGAAGAAGGGTATAATACGTAATAAAGGCGAGATGAACAACGCTATCTCCGCTGCTATCTTCCGCTTTCTTGAGGATAAGGGCATAGAGACTCACTTTGTTTCAAGCCCATCTGCTCGGGAGATGGTGGTGAGAAAGGTAGAGATAGTCCCAATTGAGGTTGTGATGAGAAACGTCACGGCAGGCTCACTCTCCAAGAGAATGGGCGTAGAAGAGGGCATGCTGCTCCCAAAGACGGTCTTTGAGCTTTATTATAAAGACGACTCCCTTGGAGACCCTATGATTAACGGCTATCATGTGGCGGCCTTTGGGCTCTGCTCCGCCGAGACCCTTGCGGAGATAAAGGCAAGGGCTTTTAAGATAAACGATCTTATGCAGAAGTTTTTCGAGGAGCGCGGTATTACCCTTGTAGATTTCAAGCTTGAGTTCGGAACGGCCTCTGACGGCACGCTGCTCCTTGCCGATGAGATTACCCCTGACGGGTGCAGGCTCTGGAACAGCGAGACGGGCGAGAAGATGGATAAGGACAGGTTCCGCCGCGATCTTGGCTCCGTGGAGGAGGCATACGAAGAGGTGCTGGAAAAGGTAGTTAATTCTTCTTCCGATGAAGGCGAAACTACTACTGCGGGATAAAACTTGAGGACAGTCTCTTTTAAAAAGGTGATCTTATGAAGGCAAAGGTATATGTAACGCTTAAAAAAGGCGTACTTGATCCGCAGGGACGGGCGGTGCTCGGCGCGCTGAAGAGTATGGATTTTGACGAGGTAAGTGATGTTAGAATCGGTAAATTCATGGAGCTGGAGCTTGACGTGCCCGAGGGCGGCGATGAGGATAAGAGACTCGCAGAGATGTGTGAGAGACTCCTTGCCAACCCTGTTATTGAGAACTACAGAATAGAGCGTGATTAAT
>CAZEBZ010000175.1:0-1548 GCA_964510775.1 uncultured Thermodesulfobacteriota bacterium | reverse complement strand
GAGAGCGGGCAAGACTTCAAAAAACCAGGTAAAGACGGCTGTAGATCTTATGAGTAACTCTGAAATCGTAGGTATGGTTTTGAACGATTCTGATATCGCGCCGAATAGTTGCTCTATTTAAGAAAGTTTTTACTATATAGCGCCATTCGGGGTTGTTAACGTGAGTTATCCTTTTTTTGATATGAGAAAATTGAGCGTTTTTATATTTGAGGGTGCGCTCATATTTGTTACATCTGTTACGGTCGCAGTTATAAGGTTCTGGATTGACGGGTCTAATGTGACGAGCTCCTTCTTCGCCTATGATCCTCACCTGCTTAAGACTTTCATAATAACCCTTACTTATCTGTATATCTTTTATCATTTTGATCTGTTTAACTCGTATAATTACAGGCCGTCGAGACAGATGATAGTGAACCTTTTTTATGCGGTTCTTACGGCCTCGGTCTTTCTTTTCAGCCTTTACTTCATAGTGCCTTCTGCGAGGACATGGAGGGGCATACTTCTTGCCAATAATATACTGGTGCCCCTGGTAATTCTGCTATGGAGGGCCGCGTTATCACAGTGGGTCATCAGGCTTCTTCCCTATAAAAATATCATTATCATAGGTTCCGGGGAGGTGGCTAAAGAAACAGGCGAAAAGATTCATGAAGAGTCAGGCTCCGGCCTTAACCTGGTGGGCTTCATAGATAATAACCCCGAATACAGGGGCGCCCCAACACTCAACCCTGGCGTTGTGGGGGGCTACGGCGACATACTCAGGATAGTTGGTGAGAAGAAGATAGACAGGATAATCGTAGCCCTTAATGACCGCAGAGCCAAACTGCCCATGTCGGCGCTTCTTGAGTGCAAGCTTCAAGGCGTCGTCATAGAGGAGAGCGAGACCTTCAACGAAAGGACTTATGGTAAGATACCTCTCGATCATCTGAAACCCAGCTGGATGGTCTTCTCAAGCGGCTTTGGTTCAATCACATCGAGAAAGCACATCAAGAGGATAGAGGATGTAATATTCTCCTTTATAGGCATGGTCTTATCCCTGCCGTTCTTAGTTGTAATTCCCATCCTCATAAAACTTGATTCACGGGGGCCTGTCCTGTACAAGCAGGAAAGGGTAGGCGAGAATAAAAAGATCTTTACTATTTATAAATTTCGTACATTAAAGCATGGCGCCGAGGCTGAAACGGGCCCAGTATGGATTTCCAGCAAGAGCAGTGTTACACGAGTAGGTCGGGCGCTTCGCAAGATGAGGCTCGATGAGATACCTCAGATGGTAAACGTCCTTAAGGGAGATATGAGTTTAGTGGGGCCAAGACCTGAACGCCCTTTTTTTGTTAATAAGTTAAAAGAAAGCATCCCCTACTACGAGATGCGCACAGTGGTCAAGCCGGGCATTACAGGATGGACGCAGGTGAACTATCCTTACGGAGCAAGTGATGATGATGCCGTTGAAAAACTCAAGTATGATATCTATTATATAAAAAATATGTCTCCCGTTCTTGATCTCTTCATATTTTTTCTTACCATCAAGACTGTAATAAAGGGCAATGGATG
>CAZEBZ010000174.1:0-1700 GCA_964510775.1 uncultured Thermodesulfobacteriota bacterium | reverse complement strand
GTCTTAAAGATACCCGAGCCTGCAACTACAACATCTGCGCCGGCTTTAGCCACCTCTGCGATATTATCTACCTTTACTCCGCCGTCAACCTCAAGCTCCGCCATGAGACGGCGTTCAGATATTATGCCTCGAAGGGCTCTTAACTTATCAAGGGCACCGGGGATAAAACTCTGCCCGCCAAAGCCCGGGTTAACACTCATAACAAGCACAAGGTCAAGGTCGTCTATAATATCATGGAGGACAGATACGGGGGTAGCGGGGTTGATGGATACGCCGGCCCTCGCCCCATTAGCCTTTATAAGCTGGACAGTGCCGTGAAGGTGTCTTGTAGCCTCGCTGTGTACTGTTATAATTCCTGCGCCGGCCTCGGCGAACTGGGGCACATAACGCTCCGGCTCCTCTATCATAAGATGCACGTCAAGGGGCACCTTCGCAACGCTTTTCAGAGCCTTTACCACAAAAGGGCCGATAGTGATATTAGAGACAAAACGGCCGTCCATGACATCTACGTGCAGGTAATCTGCTCCGGCCTCCTCTACGGCACGCACCTCTTCGGCGAGCCTCGTAAAATCAGCAGAGAGCATAGATGGGGATATCTTCATAAATGACCTCAATGATTTAAATTATTATTGATTATAATACAGTATGTTCCAAGACTTTCACATAACTAAAAAGGGAGGCGGATACAGTAAACGTCAAGAAAAAAACTACGGCGCCAGAACCTCTTCTATCTTATTAGAGAGGTACAACTCGGGCATTACGCCGCTCTGAATATAGCTCACCGTGCCGTCACTCTTTATTATAAAGGTCTTTGGTATACCCATTACATTATAGGTCTTTGAGATAGCGCCGTCAGTATCAGGGCCGGCGGGAAATGTCCAGCCCATCTCTTTAAGATACCTGCGAGACCCCTTCTCGCTGTCATCAACGGCAATACCGACAAAAGTCATGCCGCGGGGGCCGTACTTCCTGTAGAGGCTCTCCATCAGAGGCCCTTCCGAGCGGCAGGGGCCGCACCACGAGGCCCAGAAATTTATGAGCACCGGCCCGCCGGAGTGGTCGGAGAGGGTAAACTCTTTGCCGTCAAAGGTCTTAATGGTGAAATCAATAACAGGGGCGCCGATGGAATTTACAACAGTACTCTTGCCGCTGTCTTTGCCAGAGCCGGAACATCCGGCGAGGACAAAAACTGACAAAATAACAAGAAGGCCGTATATCAGCCTGCCTCGAAAGAGTCTCAAGTGATATAAAGACCTCATCTTCCTCTTATTGGTATGAGAGAGTATTAAAGACAGCAATTAAGTGAATCAAGGGCAGCGTAAAGACACTGCCCTTGCCTATGAAATGCCCGGAAAGTAAAAAATAGATTAGCTTACAGCCTTATCAACAAGGTCGGTAATCTGCTTCTTGGGAACAGCTCCCACGACCTGGTCAACGACCTTGCCTTCGTTGAAGAGTATAAGAGTAGGAATACCCCTTACGCCGAACTTACCTGGTGTAGCGGGGTTCTCGTCGACATTCATCTTGGCTACGATTAGCTTTCCCCCGTACTCGCCGGCAATCTCTTCTACAACAGGAGCAATGGCGCGGCATGGGGCGCACCAGCTGGCCCAGAAATCAACGAGCGTCGGCACGTCAGATGATAGAACTATACTCTCAAAATTTGAGTCAGTTACGTGTATAACCTTGTCTGACATAGA
>CAZEBZ010000173.1:0-1785 GCA_964510775.1 uncultured Thermodesulfobacteriota bacterium | reverse complement strand
CAAATGGCGAGATGCGCACAAGGCGGTGTACGCCAGACTCGGCCTTAAGGTATCCGTAGGCAAATTGGCCAG
Source organism: uncultured Thermodesulfobacteriota bacterium (assembly GCA_964510775.1). Classification (GTDB taxonomy): domain Bacteria; phylum Desulfobacterota; class GWC2-55-46; order GWC2-55-46; family JADFVP01; genus JAJRZX01. The sequence continues at coordinate 1,713 of CAZEBZ010000173.1, read as the reverse complement.
ATACTGTAAAGGTAACGCTCTTAACGCCTGCCTCCTCGCCGGGCTGATAGTCAAGGACCTCCATCTTAAAGCCCCTGCCCTCTACCCAGCGTGTGTACATACGGAGGAGTATGCCCGCCCAGTCCATAGCCTCTGTGCCTCCGGCCCCCGGGTGAATGGATACTATTGCGTCAAGGGAGTCGTTCTCACCGCCGAGCATACGTTTTATCTCTTCGCCGCGTATGGCGGCGCGGGCGGCGCGAAGTTTTTCATCGGCCTCACGAGCAGAGTCCGCATCCTGCGCCTCTTCTGCGAGCTCAAGGAGAAGCTCAGATTCCTCAAGCAAGGAGGCGATGGAGTTTATGGCATCAAGCCTTGATGTAAGTGTAGATTTTTTCTTCATCAAGTTCTTGACTTTTGTGCGGTCTTCCCAGGAGTCAGGCTCTGCGAGGACTTTTTCTATCTCCGAGAGCTCTTTTTCTACTGTAGCGAGGTCAAAGATACCTCCGTAGTTCCTCAAACCTGCCCGTAGTCTCCTTTAGCCCCGCCCTTATCTCGTCGTACATAAATCCTCTCCTTTTATTGATACAATTCTATTATTTTCTTTTTTTTAAAGAGTCCGCCAATGACAACAACACCAGCGAAGAAAATACAACTATAGGCAAAGACATCGCCGTAGGCCGTGTAAAAAGTTTTTTTATGCCCCTCTTTTATAGAGACATCATAGAGCGCTACGTCTTCTGTGAAAAGCCCTATCTTCTTTACTACCCTTCCGGCGGGGTCTACTACTGCGCTTATGCCCGTATTGGCGGCGCGAAGAAGAAAGACCCTGTTCTCAACAGCGCGAAGCAGCGTCATATCAAGGTGCTGATAAGGCGCGCTTGTGCGGCCGAACCAGCCGTCATTAGTTATATTAACTAAGATCCCCGCGCCGTCACGTATGGATTTACGGGCGAGGCCCGGAAAAATCGCCTCGTAGCAGATAAGTATACCGGCCTTGTAGCCATCAATTTTAATGGGAATAGGGCCGGGCCCGGGGACAAAGTCTCCGACTCCTGCAGTAAGTTTTTTGATAAAAGGCATAAAGCGCTTAAGGGGTACATACTCACCGTAGGGTACGAGGTGAACCTTATCGTACCTGCTTGTTACAAGACCCTCGGTGGAGATGGCGTATGCGCTGTTATAATACCTTATCTCCCCGTTTTTTTCATTATAATCAAAGGCGGGACTTCCCGTCAATAACCTTACCTTGCTACTCTTCGCAATATTCGTCACGACCTTCCTGCCGGAAGCGTTACTCTCAAGATAAAAAGGCACGGCTGTCTCGGGCCAGACCACAAGCTTCGCGCCTCCCTCAGCGGCCTTTTTAGTTAATGAACTGTAGATGCGGAGCGTCTCGGCCTGATACGTCCTGTCCCACTTAACGGCTTGGTCAATATTCCCCTGGGCTACGGCTACGGGCACAACGGGCCAGCCCCTCACCTCCTTATCAATATGCCTAATCGTGACAAAACCGTATAATACAGCGGCGCTTATTAAGACAACAACTATACTCAGGGGCTTTAATGGAAAGGCCGCTCCCTCATGATATGCACGTATAAAAAAGAATAGGAGGACGTTTACGAGGATAAGAATAAAAGAGAGGCCCCATAGGCCCGTAATATCGGTAATCTGTATAAGTATGAGGTTATGGGCCTGCGAGTACCCCAATAAAACCCAGGGAAAACCTGTAAA
>CAZEBZ010000172.1:0-1793 GCA_964510775.1 uncultured Thermodesulfobacteriota bacterium | reverse complement strand
AACCTCTACGCCCGCCTCGTACTAAGCGGTACTATAAAAGACTGGACAGGGGGCTTTAATCTCTTCAGAGCCGAGGTCTTAAGAGAGATAATCAACGAGAAAGAATTCGCCGTTGGTTACGCATTTCTCGTTGAGCTCAAGTATCACTCCATGCAAAAAGGTTTCAAGGTAGAGGAGATTCCCATTATCTTCAGGGAGAGGACAGCGGGAGAATCGAAGATGGGAAAAAACATAGTAACAGAAGCTGCGCGCAAGGTCTGGCAGCTGAGACGTAAGGGCTGATAAAGGGCAGCATAACGAAAAACCTCAAGGCTCCCTGGGCAGAGATAAATACCCTTTTGAATCTCAATAAAGAAAAGGCATCAAGTCCCTTATGAAATCAGATAGCCCCCTTGTAAGCATAATAATAATCCACTACAAAGACGACGCGCTCCTCGGCGCCTGCCTCTCTTCTCTGGATTTCATCAAGTACCCCTCTGTAGAGATTATAATAATATCCAACAGCCCCCGCGATAAGGGGCTTGAAGAGCTTGAGAAGATACACGGCGATAAAAAATTCATCTACAGCAAAACCAACCTCGGTTACGCTGGCGGCTGCAACGTTGGCGTAAGAGCAGCATCAGGTAAATACGTCTTTATCCTCAATAACGATGTAAAGCTCGGCGATGATTGCGTAACACCGCTGGTTAAGGCCTGCGAGCTTGATGGGGGAGCGGCGCTTGCGCAGCCAAAGATACTATCCATGACAGAGACAGACCGCTTTGAGTACTCCGGGGCCGCAGGCGGACTTATTGACATACTGGGATATCCATTTGCCGCTGGAAGGGTCTTTGACGAGGTAGAGTACGACAGTGGCCAGTACGAGAAAAAGAGAGAAATCTTCTGGGCCTCAGGCGCGGCGCTCTTTGCGCGCCGTGAGGTGATTACTGAAGCCGGACTCATGGACGCCTCGTTCTTTGCATACATGGAGGAGATAGACCTTGCATGGCGTGTCCACCTCATGGGGTACAGAGTCCTCTACGTACCGGAGGCCTCCATATACCACAAGGGGTGCGCGAGCATGAAGAGAATGGGCTCTACTCACTTATACCTGAATCACAGAAATAACCTCGCCATGGTCATAAAAAATTACTCTGCCGCTACGCTGCTCCGCGTCCTTCCTCTGAGGCTTATTCTCGAGGGTGCCACTGTGCTATACGCCCTTACAGGCGAGAACCCAAGCCGGGCTTGGGCAGTTCTTAAGGGCGCCCTTAACGTAGCAGCAAATATATTTTCCATATTAAGAGAGAGAAAAAAAGTTCAGGCCTTAAGGGTGGTGAGGGACAAAGTAATAAGAAAAAAGATGTACGGAGGCTCCATAGCCGTAGAGTACTTTATAAGAAAACACAAGACCATTAAAGAAATACCGGGCCTAAAAGAAACTCCTTATAGGCGATAAAATTTAAAACTCAGAGCGTAAACAAAAAAAACCCGCCCCTTTTTCAAGGGGCGGGCAACGTAGGGATCGGAAGAACTCTAAAGAAGCTGCGCCTTATTAATAAAATCCTTACGCTCAGCCTCTGACAAAAAAGAATCAGACTCAGGATAGAGTATCTGCTCCTCTTTCATGTTATGGTCGGCAAGGGTGTTTAGAAGCATCTGAGAGGCCTCAGCCGCAGCATTACTATCTTTACCCTCAACGGCCTTTTTTATCCTATCAAGAAAATCCCTGATATCAGTATGCTCCATCCTCATAACAAAAGTTGGGCCCGCATCTGTCATGCCTGTTTTTTCCTCAAATAGAGGAAAGAGGA
>CAZEBZ010000171.1:0-1850 GCA_964510775.1 uncultured Thermodesulfobacteriota bacterium | reverse complement strand
ATTGCCATTGATAATACTGTGAGGGGCCTTGATAAGGATAATTAATTATAAAGCGTCTGCAGGTAAGGGCGGAATTAGAAGTGAAGATAAAAAATTATGAGCAATAGTAAAGAAAAGGCCCTTGAGGCCGCAAGGCGAGTTCTTGAGATAGAGAGTGAGGCCGTAAGTAATCTTGTGAGGCGTCTTGATGATGGATTTGCCGCGGCAGTGGAGATGATACTCGCTATTGAGGGTAAGGTAGTTGTCTGCGGCATGGGTAAGAGCGGTATAATATGCCAGAAGATAGCCTCTACGCTTACGGCTACAGGCACCCCTGCTTTTTTTCTACACCCCGCCGAGGGCGTACACGGCGACCTTGGCGTTGTAATGAAGAACGATATCCTTATAGCCGTCTCCAATTCCGGAGAGACTGATGAGCTTATGAGGATAATCCCCGTAGTAAAACGGCTGGGTATTAAGATGATAGCCATGACAGGCAATGTGGGCTCCGCGCTCGCTGATTACGCCGATGTGACCCTTGATGTTGGTGTGAATAAAGAGGCCTGTCCTCTTGGGCTCTCTCCTACGGCCTCAACTACGGCTACCCTTGCCATGGGCGACGCCCTGGCCGTTGCCCTACTTGAGGGCAGGGGCTTTGGCGTAGAGGACTTTGCCCTGCTTCATCCCGCGGGAAGTCTTGGCAGGCGTTTCATGCGTGTTGAGGACTTTATGCACAGCGGTGGTGATATTCCAAGGGTAAGAGAGGACGCCCTTATGAGAGAGGCCGTTGTTGAGATGACGGCAAAGAGGCTTGGCCTTACAGGTGTCTTTGAGGGCAATACCCTCGTGGGGATTATAACTGACGGAGATCTTCGAAGGGGCCTTGATGTAGAAAAAGGACTCCTTGATAGAAGGGTAAGGGATATTATGAGCCCCGCCCCCTTGACTATTTCCGGTCATGCACTCCTTGAGGAAGCTCTTGACCTTATGGAGAAGCGAACGATTACAGCGTTATTTGTCAGTGGCGATGCCGGAGAGGTCTGCGGAGTGATACATCTCCATGACCTTATCAGGGGTGGGGTCATATAGGGATTCTATAACAGGCTGCGGCGGCGGAGGTGTCGGCGCCTTTGCCCGTGAGCATCACGTTTCGCAGGCAAACTTCTGTGGTTTTTTCTTTTTTTACGAGTTTTGAGGTTATTATCTACATGTGTATGTGCGCAGCAGCCTCTCTCTCAGCAGCTTTAAACTCTTCTTAATTGAGAGTAAAAAAAATAAAAAAACGCTAAAATGCTTGACAGGCAAGCAGATCTTGTGTATAACAAGACAACTTAAACGTTCAACCACCTTTATTCAATTTAGAAGCCATTTGGAAATGACCTCCCCACAGGGACGTCATCTAAAGGGTTCTTTGCATGGATAGGTTGAAAATAGGGGCTAAAACGGCGATCGTATCAATAGGGCCGAATAAACGTAAGGGTTACCTGGAGAGATAATTAATAGTGAGTACGGTTTTTCTGATGAAGGGCTCGTGGCTCTTATTTACATGAGAAAACATCATAATTGCCATAGGTGAAGAAAGGCAAAGACTAAAAAGGGGCGGGCCGCTGAGTTTGGGGAGGCCGCTGAGGTAGGGGAAGGCCGCCGGAAAAAAGGCCGGCCAAGAATTAAAGGGTTCTTGACATCGCAAATATTGGGAGTTTACAGGTTCAAGGGCCAACTCTACTATGTGTCGATAACAGATGGCACTTAATTAATTAAACAACCAACAAATCAACCACACATCAAAGAAGTAATTACTACCAACTCAAGGAGGAAGACAGGATGAAGAGAATTATATTATCACTTTTTGCAGTGGCCTTAACTGCCGC
>CAZEBZ010000170.1:0-1904 GCA_964510775.1 uncultured Thermodesulfobacteriota bacterium | reverse complement strand
ACCAAATCCTCGTATACGCGCTAATCGGACATCTCCACAGGCCTGACATAGGCCCAACATCTCCACCCCCATCCCGACAAACCCAAGTCTTACATACCTGCAAATCTGACATAGGCCCCGTTCCTACAGGATAATCCCGCCCGCTACGGTAAAGCCCTCATGCTCGAGGACAAAACGCCCTGTCTCCTGAATCTTCGAGAATGAATCCACTACTACGGCCTTACTGAGCTTTATCTCCACCTCGGCGACTTCCGAGGGTTTTATAACAGATGCGTCTCTCTCCACCACCTCAATGGAGGCGGGGTCAAACCTCTGATATATCTTATCTATTTTGCCAGTTACGTCCTGAGTGGCACACTTAAAGGTAAGGGGCACTCCTCTTGTATACTCCTTATCTACCATCCAGAAGATATTAGCCCGCAGAGTATCAGTTATCCTCGATTCTACACTGTCAGCGACTATCTGCCCTCTGCAAAGAGCAGCCCCCTCTACAGTAATGCCAACGGCGTCTCCTGCGCCTGCCTCTTTAATGCCGTCCTCGAGGTATTTTTTTATCTCCAAGAGGCGTACCTTCTTATTATCAGGAAGTATAAAGACATCCTCGCCCGCTCGAAGTACACCGGCCTCTACCCTGCCTACGGCAACGGACTGACCCTCTACGTCATAGACGTCCTGCACGGGAAAGCGCATACCGCGGTTTGTCGCCTTTGCGGACTCAAAGCTGTCAAGGGCCTCAAGTACAGTTGGCCCATCGTACCACTCCATCTTGGCGGACTTTGCCGCCACATTATCGCCGAGCATAGCTGAGATTGGTATAACATAAGAGGGAGTTATGTCAAGGCCTGATAAGACCTTTATAATATCATCTTTAACCCTCTTATAGGCATCTTCAGAAAAGCCCGTCATATCCATCTTATTAAGCAGCACGGCTACCTGCTTAATGCCAAGAAGGCTTAAGACGTGACAGTGGCGAAGCGTCTGCTCCTCTACACCGCGTTTGGCGTCTACGAGCATAATTGCCGCCTCGGCCTGTGAGGTTCCGCTAATCATGTTCTTCAAAAACTCCCTGTGCCCGGGGGCGTCGATAATGACGTATCTTCTGCGGTCTGTATGAAAAAAAGTATGGGCTATGTCTATGGTAATGCCCTGGTCGCGCTCTTCTTTGAGATTGTCCATAACATGAGCGAACTCTATCTTTCCCTCATCACCGCCCGCAGCGGAGCTCTCACGTATTTCCTCTATCTTATCTGGTGAGAGACATCCCGTATCATAAAACAACCTGCCTACAAGGGTGCTTTTTCCGTGATCCACATGGCCAACTATAACTATATGAAGTTCTCTCTCTTCCATATTGTCTCTCCTGATTTTTTATTCTACATATACCCTAATGAACGGAGTTTCTGCATGGTATAGGCGTCTTCTTTGTCCTGCGCCCTGCCGGCCCTCTCCGAGGTCTTTGTATGTGCTATCTCATATATTATCTCATCTACGTTAGAGGCCTTTGATTCAACAGGGCCGCAGCAGGGCTCGCAGCCTATGGAGCGGAACCTCTTGCCCTCTTTACTAAAATACAGCTCTGATATGGGAAGGTTCTCTCTCTTTACATACTTCCAGATATCAAGCTCCGTCATGTGCAGAATTGGGTGAACGCGAACGTGATCCTCGCCCTCGGACTCGGACTTATACTGATCCCATAGCTCTGCGGGCTGATCCTCGTAATTCCAGCGAAAATCCTCATCACGGGGAGAAAAGACCCTCTCCTTAGCGCGTATTCCGTGCTCGTCTCGCCTTATGCCAAGGAGCAGCGCCTTAAAACCGTACTTTGCGATAGTCTGCTTCAGGGCGTTAGTCTTTAACTCGTTGCAGCAATCCAGTTTGCTGCCCTTACCGGGGCCCATGCCGCC
>CAZEBZ010000169.1:0-1911 GCA_964510775.1 uncultured Thermodesulfobacteriota bacterium | reverse complement strand
CCCTTGCTATCGAGAAGGCCGCCCGTGCCAAAGAGGCCATTGACAGGACTATGGAGTTATCGCACAAGATAGAGACCATTGAGGTAATGCACGAGATAGACAAGACCATACTCTCTACACTTGACCCAATGGCGATAAGGCGTACTGTTGTTAATATGGTGGCGAGGCTTGTTCCATGCGAGAGGAGTACCGTAAGGCTCGTAAACAGTGAGAGGGGCGGTTTTGTCTTTGCCGCGGGTTTTGGCGTAGATGACGAGGTAGAGAGTGAGATTGTGCCATTTAATGAGACAAGCGCCTTAGAGGTTGTGGAGTCTCGCCGCCCGCAGTATATAAGTAACCTTTCCAAGATAAAAGACCCCCTGCCTTTTGAGCAGAAGCTCTTGGAGGCGGGGTACTTATCTCATATACGCGTACCCCTTATTGTAAAGTCGGAGATAACAGGCGTGCTGCACCTCGCCTCAAGACACCCAGCCGCCTTTGTGCCTGAAGACCTTGCTGTCCTTGATAAATTGTCTACTCAGATTGTCATGGCCCTTGAGAACTCACGCCTTGTGACAGACCTTGAGCAGCTCCTTATCTCTACCATTAAGACCCTCTCAGATGTTATTGACGCCAAGAGCCCCTGGACTCGTGGTCACTCCGAGAGAGTAACGGCTATTGCGCTGAGGATAGGGCGTAAGATGGGGCTTGCAGAGAAGAGGCTCAAGAGGTTTGAGATAGCCGGGCTGCTTCACGACATTGGTAAGATAGGCACTTATGAGAATATCCTCAATAAACCCGATAAACTTACTGTGGAGGAGACGGCGGAGCTGCAGAAGCACTCCACCAAGGGCGCCGAGATACTCGCTAACATAAGCCAATTGGGTGATATAGTGCCTGTGGTAAGGCATCACCATGAGTTCTTTGACGGCACCGGATACCCAGATGGGCGAAAGGGTAAGGACATACCCCTTGAGGCGCGCATACTAAGCGTGGCCGATACTGTAGACGCCATGGCCTCGGACAGACCATACAGAAAAGGCCTGCCCGTAAGTATTATTATAGAGGAGCTTAAAAAATGCTCGGCCCTTCAGTTCGACCCGGAGATAGTAAGAGTCTGTCTTGAGATCTTGGGTGATGAGGATTTAGAGACTTCGGGGCTGCTACCTACCGCACCCCCCTCTCCATTAATTTGACCTCTTTGTTATTTAGCCGCCTCTTTCTTAACCCGCCAGATTAGCGTTCACAAAGTCCCAGTTGATGAGTTTATCGATGACGGCGCCGAGGTAATCGGGGCGGCGGTTCTCGTAGTCGAGGTAATAGGCGTGCTCCCATACATCTACTGTTAGCAGCGGCCTAAGGCCGTGTGCTATGGGCGTGTCGGCGTTGCTTGTCTTGATTATCTCAAGCTTGTTATTACGCAGCACGAGCCAGGCCCATCCGCTGCCGAACTGCGCGGCTCCCGCGGCCTTTAGGGCCTTCGCGAATTTTTCATAACCGCCAAGATCTGTCTCTATTTTTTCCGCAACTTCGCCATCAGGGGCCCCGCCTCCTCCTGGCCTCAGACACAACCAGTAAAAAGAGTGGTTCCAGACCTGCGCGGCGTTATTAAAGAGCCCTGTCTTTTCCCCGTCTCCAACGCTCTTCTTGATGATAGTCTCAAGATCCGCCTCGGCAAGGTCTGTGCCATTTATCATAGCGTTAGTCTTCTCAACGTATGCCTTGTGGTGTTTGCCGTGATGAACACCAAGTGTGCGGGCGCTGATAACGGGCGCGAGGGCGTCCTCTGCGTATGGAAGCTCCGGTAAGATAATGGCCATGATAATCCTCCTTTTTAGTGCCTCTTGAGTGGCAGTGATTGAAAGATAGCTTAAGTCATTATATGGGGATGTACTTTAAGTAGAATATCTTTATTCTACTTTACTATTTGTG
>CAZEBZ010000168.1:0-1991 GCA_964510775.1 uncultured Thermodesulfobacteriota bacterium | reverse complement strand
ATAAAACTTTCTTCTGCATATGAGGTAAATTGTTCCTTTAGTATTTTTATTTGAGATATCCACGCATTCCTCTGCAATTCTTCAAGAGCGAATTCATGATGCCTTACAAGTTCGCTTAGTATATGGTTCTCAGAATCTTGTAAAAACTGAGTTATTGTATTTGAGTAATATGACTTTCTCATAGGTAGTATTATAATCTAAAAATTTTGTCTTCTAAAGGAATTATTTTTTACGGTAATATACCACCTGCCTTTTGTGCTATCCTTATTCAGTAAGTAAATCAACTCCTGAAGGCGGGCACAGCAAAAATCTTTTGAAAGCACAGATACAAAAAGAACCCTTCCGTACCCTCTCGGTTTACTTAAAAGAGAAGTACGGTGAGAAGGTCTATAAGGTCGCCCTTGACGCGGGGTTTACGTGCCCCAACCGTGACGGTACAAATGGCCGCAGTGGGTGTCTGTACTGCAACCCCGATTCTCTGAAACCAAAAGACCCCGTTAGCGTTACGGACATTCAAGGTCAGCTTATTGACGGTATCTCACGCATGAGGGTGCGCCATACCGCCAAAAAATTTATCGCCTACTTTCAGTCCAATACGAGCACCTACGCCCCTCTTGAGCGTCTGGAAAAGATATTTTACGCCGCTCTTACCCATGAAGACGTGGTGGGCTTGGCCGTCTCTACGCGCCCAGATTGCCTTAGTGAACCTGTTCTTGATCTACTGGAAAAAATAGCGAAGACCAAAAACATCTGGGTGGAGCTTGGCCTGCAGACCGCTAACGACAAGACCCTTAAAGAGATGAACCGCGGCCACAGGGCCGCGGACTTTTCAGATGCCATAAAGAGATGCTCGGAGCGAGGCATAGACGTCTGCGCCCATGTCATACTTGGCCTGCCCGGCGAGAGTGAGGCCGATATGCTTCGTACTATGGAGTTTCTAAGGGATCTTGGCCTATGGGGCGTAAAATTTCATCAGCTCCAGATAATGAGAGACACACCCCTCCATGAGTTATATAAAAGGGGCGGTATAAAGACCCTCGGCCTTGAAGAGTATACTTGGCTCGTGATAAGGTGTCTTGATGTTCTGCCTCCCGAGGTGGTGGTGCACAGGCTCTGCGCTGATACGCCTGAGGCTTTTTTAGTCGCCCCCTTGTGGGGGCTAAATAAGTTCATGATACTTGAACGGATTACAAGGGGAATTGTTGAGAAGAAGTCTTTTAACTTAACTTATACATAACCTCTCTATTAAAGTAGCGAGGAGTTTATTCCGTAATAAAAAAAAACTTTTTTCAAGGTGGTCTATGGCCTTGAGATAAATATAGAGATAATTAGGATATACTATAATCGGTTTTCTTTATCCCCCTTTCTTTTTTCTAAAAGAAAGGGGGGGGTGAATGTTTCTAATACTGGTTTTTTTTATCTTGCTTTCTTTTTTCCAAGAGTAGCGAGGGAGTATGATGTATTTTAACAGGTAATGAGTTTATTCACCAAATATCGGTTTTCTTTGTCTTACTTTCTTTTTTCTAAAAGAAAGTAAGAGAGGAATCATTAATAATTTTTTTAAAAAAAGGAGATCAAATGGCCGATCCGCGCGTAAAGAAACTTGCCTTAATACTCGTTAATCACTCCCTTGGAGTTAAAAAGGGAGATAAGGTTTTGATCACCGCCTCAAGCGAGCTGGCAAAACCTCTTGTTCTTGAGGTCTATCGTGAGGTAATGAAAAAGGGCGGCGAGCCGCTCCTGAATATTGGTTTTGAGGAGGCCGCTGAGATTTATTACAAGAATGCCACAGACGCGCAGTTGAAGTCAGCACCGAAGATAGCATTGTATCAGGCAAAGAACATAGACTGCGTAGTGAACATCCGCGCCTCGGTAAACAAAAAAGCCCTCTCAAACGTAGACCCCTCTCGCCTGGCCATGCGCAGCAAGGTGATGAGTCCTATAAGCAATATAATTGTAAATACAAAACGGTGGATACTCTGCAACTACCC
>CAZEBZ010000167.1:0-2002 GCA_964510775.1 uncultured Thermodesulfobacteriota bacterium | reverse complement strand
CCATGTCATTAAAAATCAGCGAAGATTGTGTGGCCTGCGGAGTATGCATGCCGGAATGTCCAGTAAGCGCCATTTCAGAAGGTGACATCTACGTAATAGACCCTGAGGTCTGCGTAGAGTGCGTGGGCCATTACGACGAGCCCAAGTGCGCCGAAGTATGTCCCACAGATGCCTGCGTACCTGCTTGATCCCTCTTAAGAGGGAATCTCGCGCCGTTGCTGCTCTCTAAAAAAATCGGCCGTGCCACGCAAATAATATACGTGGCATGGCCCTTTAAATCTCATGGCCCCTGCGGGCCTTCTTCGACCCTTATATTAGAGGACTCCCTGTAAAACAGGGTGACTGTAGTTATATGAAAGAATTCGCCGTTTTCTGGGGCTGCACCATTCAGGCCCGCTTCCCATTCCTTGAAAAATCCACACGTCTGGTCTTCGAGGAATTCAACCTGCCTTACAGAGAAGTCGACGGCTTTACATGCTGTCCGGAAAAATCACTTATAAACAACATCGACGCAGAGGCCTTCGCCATTACCGCCGCGAGGAACGTAAGCGTAGTAGACGGTCTCGGAGTAGACCTTGTAAGCCCCTGTACGGGCTGCGTCTCAAACCTTGCCACAGTAAAGGAAGACCTTCTTCATAACCCCAAAGAGAAGATAGAGGTCAACAACCTGCTAAAAGAAGTGGATAAAGAGTTCACCGGCGAGGCCGACCTCTTTCATCTTGTGCCTTTTTTTCACGACCATGTTGGAAAAAACATAATTCAGCGCAAGATTAAGAAGACTTTTGCGGGAATGAAGCTGGCCATACACTACGGCTGTCACATGATACGGCCCTCTCATGCCCTTAAGAACGACGACCCTATGGAGCCCGTAAAGTTCGACGACCTCATAAGGTGGCTCGGCGCAGAGTCTCTTGGGCACAGAACCAAGATGATGTGCTGCGGTCAAGGCCTTGACAGGGTAGACCAGCACGAGAACGCACTGCATCTGGCCCGTGAAAAACTCGTAGAGCTTAAAAAAATAGGCGCCGACGCCCTTGTCGTCTGCTGCCCATCGTGTTTTCAGCAGTTTGACAATAACCAGTACCTTATGATTAGAGAAGGCGAGCGTATTTATACGCCTGTGATATACTTTACAGAGCTGCTCGGCCTCGCACTCGGACTTAGCCCAGAGGAACTCGGCATGGGCGGACACCGCGTAGACGTAGCACCATTTCTTGATAAATGGCACGAGCTCTTAGGCAAGAGCGGCCCCTCTGAGGACATCGACAATGAGCTCAATACGCCCGGGGCTCTGGCGTAATAAGACCTTTAATAAAAAAAGCAGCGCAAGAGGTTTTTCACCATGTTAAAGTCACACCTTAACTTTACGCTCCTTGAAGAGTGCCGTAAATGCGGCGCCTGTTACGATGTATGCCCAAGCTGCATAGCGCTCCCCGGTTACGACCCCAGGGCCGTTATACGAGACATTCTTACGGGCGATTATGAGAAATGGCTTGAATCAAAGAGTATCTGGCAGTGCCTTGAGTGTCATCACTGCCTTGAAATGTGCTACCAGCACTACGGCTTTGAGAACGCTATGACAGCTATGCGTACCATAGCCACAAAAAAAGGGCTTTACCCGCCACAGATAAAACGTGGCTGGGCCATGTTTGAAAAAACAGGCCGCCTCGGCGAGCCAAATAAGCCTGGAAGAAAAAAATACGGCCTGCCGGAGCCCTGCAAGAGCGGCGGTGATGAGTTAAAGAGACTCCTTGCCATACTAAAGGGCGATACTACAGAGGAAAAAGCAGACAAGGGCTGATAAGAGGACAAAAGATACTCCCCTTTAATAAACACAGACAGGTAAAAAAACCTATGAACCATAATTATCAGAAAGATATCTCCGGATGCGGCCTTACGGGGCTTATAAGCAAGAAAAAAACAAGGATTAGCGGCGATGCTGTTGCACGCTCGCTCTGCCTGATGAACGACAGGGGCAACGGCCTTGGCGCGGGTTACGCGG
>CAZEBZ010000166.1:0-2036 GCA_964510775.1 uncultured Thermodesulfobacteriota bacterium | reverse complement strand
CAAGCTCGGCCTGCATCTTTCCGCCTGCCGTGTCCTCAGGGTATACAAGGAGCCTCTGAACCTCAATAGACTCCTTTACATCAATACCATCAAGAACCTGACGGGCATCCTCGGCGGGAAGCTCGGAGATAATATCCGCGGCATCATCAGACTCCATCTCTTCAACTACCTCAATAAGACGCTCGGGCTTAAGGGTATCAAAAAGCTTCTGTCTCTGATGCTCATCTACCCCAAGGAGTACCTCTGATGCCATGACGCTTGTAAGCAGCTTAAAGAACTCCATTGCCTCTCTGTCGTCAAGGCCCTTAAAAATCCTGCCCACATCAGATGCATGGAGATCTTTAACGAGCTTCTTAATGGCCTCGCTCTCGCGCGCGCCGAGGAGGTCTTTAAACTCGTCAATATGAGTTTTTTTAATATCAGCGTTCATTTGCTTGCCTGTAAAAGAAGAGTGCCGCCATACTCATATAGAAAAAACCGCCTTTAAGCTCCGGGAAAAAGCTCAAAAGTGAGCATGATTAGAATTCAATTTTTTATTGTAATAAAAAAGATTATAAAATTAAAGGATTAACACAGAGAAAAAAGGCAAGTCAACCTTATTTCAGGAAGAGCTGATGAAATGACTACGCGAATATATGTAAAAAGGGAGTTATCTTACGACAAGGACAGGGCCGTCAACAACACGAAGCACATACTCGGCCGTACTGCCAAGGACAAACTCCACAAGCCTGCTCCTGTGAGTAGCGCCCATGAAGAGCATATCGTGACCCGCCTCTCTGTAATATTTTTCTATCTCCAGAGGGGCCTCACCCTTAAGTTCCTTAAAGACACCCTTAATATCATAAGATTTCAGGTAATCCATGGCATCTACAAGGTGTTTATCAGCCTCGCCCGCCGCCCCTACAGAGGCCACGGCAAGCCTGCGGTCCGTTACCTTTGCAAGCTCCGCCGCAAGGCGCATGGCCTTAGTAGCGTTATCGCTGCCGTCATAAACAAGGAGCGGGTTCTTAACGGCCTTGAACTTACCCGGTGCGATAAGCACAGGAGAAGGGCTCTTTCTAATGACTCCTTCTGTCACAACACCGAGCATACCTGTATCAAAGGCCTCACTGTCTCCCTTTCGCCCAAGCACGAGCAAGTCGGCAAGCTTCGAGTTGCTGCAAATCTCCGTGGATACAAACCCGCTGCTCATGAGAGTATCTGCCGAAATGGAGGCCTTTTTACAGAGAGCCTTGAAGTCCGAGAGTATGACTTCTCCTCTCTGCTCAAGGGTCTCTCTCATCTTATCAGAGAAGTTCACTATAGGCTCAAGCCCCATAGAGGCCGAGAGGTCGTAGAAAAACGGGCCTTCGAGCAGAACTCTGTCAACTACGAATATCCCCTTAAGAGCTGCCTTGAACTTGCCTGCGAGCCATATCGCGTACTCTGCCGCTGCAGCGCTGTTCTTCGAACCATCTTGTGCCACAAGAATATTTTTAATCATATCAAGACCGCTTTTCCTGAAGCTATGGACATCACCTCAATATCCTCATCTTTACAAATGACCTTAAAGAGGTCTCCATCCTTCCATATAAGGGTTAGAGGAACCTTTACCTTCTCGTCAATATGACGCTTTAAAAATCTCGCACCGTACTTCTTACTGTACCCCGACTCTACAAGGGCCTCTACGGCGTCATCATCTACACTTAAATCCTTGCCGTGTTCCCTTAGGCTGGCTCTGATGCCGCTGATATAACGCAGTGTCAGCTCATGCACCTCATCGCGCGTAAGGGGCGAAAAAACTATTATATCATCAATACGGTTTAGATACTCAGGAGAAAAAGTACTCTCAAGCTCCCTCATAATATCTTTCTTAAGGGCCTTTGTACTCTGACCCTCGGGCATAAAACCAAGGGGCCGTACATATTTTTTAAATATATCAGCGCCGATATTACTTGTCATTATTATAACAGTATCACTGAAATATATTCTCTTACCGCGCCCGTCTGTAAGCCAGCCCTCGTCAAAGACCTGTAAAAAAAGATTAAGCACATTGG
>CAZEBZ010000165.1:0-2085 GCA_964510775.1 uncultured Thermodesulfobacteriota bacterium | reverse complement strand
TACGAGATAGCCAATATCTCACAGCGTAAACACCAGCCTTATGTAGGGCAGAGCGCCTTTGCCCATAAGGCCGGCGTACACGTGAGCGCTGTGCTGCGTAGCCCCCTTACATACGAGCATATCGCGCCCAAGAGCGTTGGCAACAGCCAGAGGGTCCTTGTCTCAGACCTATCGGGGCGCTCGAATATAGTGAGTAAGGCCGCGGAGTTCGGTCTCGATGTAAAGAGCGACTCCCCTGTTGTTAAGGACGTACTTGAGCGCCTCAAGACCCTTGAGAACGAGGGCTTTCAGTACGAGGGCGCCGAGGCCTCATTTGAGCTGCTTGTGCAGGAGGCCTTGAAAAAAAAGAAGAGATACTTTAAACTCCACGGAGTTAGAGTACTTGATGAGAAACGCTCAACTGACAGGATTCCTCATGCCGAGGCCACGATAAAGATAGAGGTAGACGGCGAGGTGGAGCATACGGCCGCCGAGGGCGCGGGGCCCGTAAATGCCCTTGATAAGGCCCTTCGAAAAGCCCTTGAGAGGTTTTATCCGGCTCTTCACGATGTAAGGCTCGTAGATTTCAAGGTGCGTGTACTCGCCGGTATGCATGGCACGGCGGCAAAGGTGCGCGTCCTTGTACTCTCCGGTGACGGCGTGGACAAGTGGGGCACCGTTGGCGTCTCGGAGAACGTTATCGAGGCCTGCTGGCGCGCCCTTGTAGACAGCCTTGAGTATAAGCTCTATAAAGACGAGAAAAAGGCAGGTAAGAGGCGCGGGGGTAAGTCTCGCAGCAGGAGAGGCAAGGCCTCTTGAGCGGCGAGGTCTGCTATGATAAGAGGTATCTTGCCTATATAAGCCTTGCAGGTCTCTTAATATTAGTCTTTTTTATTTTTTCCAGCGTTCTTCGGCCCAGGCTCCCGAAGGCCTCTAATGTGGCTGAGGGGCCCTTCCCCGGTTTTCCCGTGGATGTTAATTCTGCCGATGCCAACTCTCTTATGCTGCTTCCCGGTATTGGCCCCAAGAGGGCGGAGGCGATTATGACCGAGAGGGAGAGTAGAGGTGGTTTTACAAGCCTTGAGGCCTTAAGAGAGGCGAGTGGAGTTAGCACAGAGAGGTTTGAGGCCATAAAGAAGTATATACTTATAAAAAAGAGCGGCGATACCAGCGCCGCCGCGAATTAATCTTAAGTTAAGGGTGATGCTTTGATAGACAGATATTCGACGCCGGAGATGAGAGAGCTCTGGGGTGAGGAAAAAAAATACGCAAACTGGCTTGCCGTAGAGATAGCCGCCTGCGAGGCATGGGCGAGGCTTGGTAAGATTCCCGCGGTAGACCTTAAAAAAATTATAAAAAAAGCGAGTTTTGATGTAGCTCGTATAAACGAGATAGAGCTTAGTGTAAAGCACGATGTAATCGCTTTTCTGACCTCAGTCTCAGAGTCTATGGGGCCGGAATCGCGCTACATACACATGGGGCTTACGTCTTCTGATGTCCTTGATACATCTTTTGCCCTGCAGCTTCGTGACGCCGCGGCGATTATTATTACCCGTGTAAAGGCCCTTATGAGAGTTATAAAGCGGCGCGCCTTACAGCACAAAGATACTGTTATGATGGGGCGCTCTCATGGTATCCATGCTGAACCTATGACTATGGGGTTAACCTTTGCCCTCTGGTACGATGAGATGGGGCGTAACCTCACGAGGCTTCAGGCCGCCCGCGAGACAATTTCTTATGGAAAGCTCTCAGGCGCTGTAGGTAATTTTTCCAGCGTAGACCCCCGTGTGGAGAAATACGCATTAAAGAGGCTTGGGCTAAAGGCCGAGCCTGTTGCCACGCAGGTAGTGCAGCGCGACCGCCACGCCGAGTTTTTTGGAGCCCTCGCCATACTCGCGGCCTCTATGGAGAAGATTGCCGTTGAGATACGGCACCTGCAGAGGACAGAGGTCCTTGAGGCCGAGGAGCCATTTACAAAGGGGCAGAAAGGCTCATCGGCTATGCCTCATAAGCGTAACCCCATACTCTCAGAGAACATTACGGGGCTCGCCCGCCTTGTGCGCGGCTTTGCCGGCACCTCACTTGAGAACGTAGCCCTCTGGCACG
>CAZEBZ010000164.1:0-2122 GCA_964510775.1 uncultured Thermodesulfobacteriota bacterium | reverse complement strand
ACACCGGCGTTCCTGTCTGTAGTACCATAATGATGGTCACCTACGAGAGTACGCTCGACGAACTGTTGTTTCTTCGAAGAGGTCAGAGCCTCTTGTGAGAAGGGAAAGAGGACGTTACCTATTAATATCTTAAGATTCTTGATACCATAATACTCCATATAGGCGTCCTTGATGGCTATCTCATTGCCGTCTACGCCCTTGCCCATGTCCCACTGGAACTTACCCTTCCAGTCCTTTACAACACTGCCCTCGATGAAAGGACGAAGACGCCTGAAAAATACTTTGTCTGTTCCAGAGGGGTCTGCCGTAGAGGTCTGAGTATTGTTGAAGTGATACTGCAGCTGCATCCTGCCGCCCATCTTGACATATTTGTCGCCGTCCTTATAAACAGTTATGCCCGAGGCATCGGCTGGTGTAACTACGCCGCTTAATAAAATTACGAGGGCCGCAAACACTACTGACAGACCGGTAAAAACTCCTTTGTATCCGCGATTACTTATCTTCATATCTTTTCTCTTCCTCTCCTTTTGATTCAGTCTCAGTTGTTATATAGCCGATATGGCCGCGCCTTCCTTAAAAGTCCACCTCAATGAATGTGCGAGAAAAATAGGACAATCCGTGAAATCATCTCTTAAACAATAATCATTAAGATCATCCATTACCGGTGTGTATAACGCCGGTGAAGCCTTGCAAAGCCTGTGTGTCAATGTGCCCTTCAGATAAGGACATTCCATATCTTCCTCCTTGTTATCTCAATGTCTTTGTAGTTTTTATCAATCTACACCTGCTTTGTTACAGAATTATGACAAAAGTGTGAACTCACTGTGACAAAGAGTCCTGAGGTAAATTAGAATTGACACAATGGCCGCCGGTAAGTTAGGATATAGCTGTTTTTATTAAAAAAATCACAAAAGGAGTTCAGCGCCATGGCTGCAAAAAAAAATACAAAAAAATCATCATCACTCTTACGTGCCGCTAAAAAAATTATACCCGGCGGTGTAAACAGCCCCGTTCGGGCCTTTAGCGCCGTAGGCGGAAAGCCCCTTTTTATCAAAAAAGCCGCCGGCTCAAAGATCACTGACGCCGACGGAAATACATATATAGACTACATTGGCTCCTGGGGGCCCATGATAGTCGGCCACAGCCACCCCGCCGTAACAAAGGCCCTCGCAAAGGCCGCCGCCAAGGGAACGAGTTTCGGCGCTCCCACGGAACTTGAGGTAACACTTGCGAAGATGACAATTGCGGCCTTTCCCTCCATGGATATGGTACGCTTTGTAAGCTCAGGTACTGAGGCCACTATGAGCGCCCTGCGCCTCGCCCGCGCCTATACCGGGAGGGATAAGATAATAAAGTTCGAGGGCTGCTACCACGGCCACGGCGACAGCCTCCTTGTAAAGGCCGGCAGCGGCGCCGCTACTCTGGGCATACCATCAAGCCCGGGCGTACCAAAGGCCCTTGCCAAAAACACCCTAAACGCCCAGTATAATCACATCGACTCCGTAGAAGAACTCTTTAAGAAAAACCCCGACTCCATTGCCTGCGTAATCGTCGAGGGCGTACCTGGGAATATGGGCGTAGTGCTTCCAAAAGAGGGATTTTTGTCCGCCCTACATAAGCTCTGCAGGAAAAACGGGGCCCTGCTTATCATGGACGAGGTAATGAGCGGCTTCAGACTCTGCTACGGCGGGGCTCAGCAGGTATTCAAAGTTGACCCTGACATAACATGCCTCGGCAAGGTCATCGGCGGCGGCATGCCTGTTGGGGCCTTTGGCGGAAAGAGAGAGATAATGGAGCGGCTCGCCCCACTTGGCCCCGTGTATCAGGCAGGCACACTCTCTGGAAACCCCCTTGCCATGACGGCTGGCATTGAGACGCTAAAGATACTGGGGCGTAAAGGCGTATATCCAAGACTGCTGAAAAAGGCAAAGACCTTGACTGAGGGCATCGCCAAGGTTGCCGAGAGGGCCGGCGTAGAGTGTTCCGTAACAGCCGCGGGGGCCATGTTCACACTCTTTTTTAATAGCGAGACCCCCGTTGACTATGCCGGGGCCTGCGCCTGCGACTTAAAAAAATTCTCACGCTACTTTACACGTATGCTGCAGGCAGGCGTAATGCTGCC
>CAZEBZ010000163.1:0-2129 GCA_964510775.1 uncultured Thermodesulfobacteriota bacterium | reverse complement strand
ATGGCAGCTTCCCAAGCTGCACACGTGGGTTCGATTCCCATCGCCCGCTCCAATAACTACTCTTAAAAAAATAATTCTCTCCAAGTCATTCTCATCGTAAAGCTAACCTTGAAATTAGCTGAAATACTGATATATTTTAAGTATACAAGAAAAATCTCTCTCAGATTAATTCCCTTAGATAGAGGTGTAGACCATGACACCAAAAAACACAAAAAAACTCAAAAATTTTATAGGCGGTAAGTGGAGTAAGTCCAAAGGCCCTCTTATCCCCGACATAAACCCCGCTAATACAGAGGACGTTATAGCCGCTGTGCCTGACTCTACTGAAGATGAAGTCGATAGTGCAGTAGAGGCGGCCCGCGGCGCATTCATAAGCTGGTCTCAAACGCCTGCGCCGGTTCGAGGCGAGATACTCTTCCTCGCCGCCGAGATGCTGCAAAAAAACAAAGAAGAGCTTGGAAGCCTCGTAACACGGGAGATGGGAAAGATTATCTCCGAGGGCTTAGGTGATGTTCAAGAGGCCATTGACATGGCATTCTACATGGCAGGCGAAGGCAGACGCCTTACGGGAGAGACGACGCCATCGGAGCTTCGAAGTAAAGACTGCAAGAGTTTTCGCGAGGCAATCGGCGTATTTGCCCTTATCACCCCGTGGAACTTCCCGACAGCCATACCTGCATGGAAGATATTTCCCGCCTTAATAGCTGGCAATACCGTAGTATTCAAGCCATCAAGCTACACGCCTGCGGCGGCAACGCGCCTTGTTGAAATATTAGAAGAAGCTGGAATTCCGCCGGGAGTACTTAACCTTGTCCAGGGCAGCGGCGAGAGCGTGGGAGAGTACCTCGCAACGCACAATGGCCTCGACGGCCTGTCTTTTACCGGGTCTTCTGCCGTAGGGGAAAAACTTGCGAGCCTCACGGTGAGGCCCGGCAGATCCGTCTCCTGCGAGATGGGCGGCAAAAACCCAATAATCATCATAGACGACGCCAACCTTAACCTCGCCCTTGAGGGAGCCCTCTGGGGGGCCTTTGGCACGACGGGGCAGAGGTGCACGGCGGCGAGCAGGCTTATAATACATAAAAAAGTTTATGATAAATTTCTTAATATGCTCGTTAAGGCGGCGGCAGGGCTTAAAGTCGGCGATGGTCTTAAGAGAGAGACGGATATGGGGCCAATGATAAACGAGGCTCAGCTAAATAAGGCCCTCTCATACGTGAAGATAGGGCTCAACGAGGGGGCTACCCTCTCACTTGGCGGAGCCGCGCTTACTGATGGTATGTACAAAAAAGGCTTTTTCATGGAGCCTACGATCTTCAGCGATGTAAGACCCACAATGCGCATCGCTACAGAGGAAATTTTCGGCCCCTTTGTATCCATAATAAAGGCAGACTCACTTACTGAGGCCATCGAGATTGCCAATAACGTAGAGTACGGCCTCTCATCTGCCATTTATACTCAAGACGTGAACTCATCAGCCCTGGCCGAACGTGACCTAACGGCTGGCATTGTATATATTAACGCACCTACAATAGGGGCGGAAATTCACCTGCCCTTTGGCGGAACGGGCCGAAGCGGACTTGGCCACAGAGAGGCCGGCGGACGCGGTGGGGCCATTGATATGTTTACACGCCTGAAGGTCGTCTACAGAGACTATAGCGGCGCACTGCAAAAGGCGCAGATTGATTAAGGGAGTGATATCAGAAAAAATATACCCAACTCCCCAGCCGCCCCTCACTTAGGAAGACCTCAGCTCAGAGATAATAGCTGCGACAGCAACTAAAAAGGGGCTATAAAACAAAGATATTTGCAAAAGGATTTAGGCGGTGTTATAATCGCCACAAATTCAATAAGGAGGTCGCCATGAGCTCTGTAAAGTTCACTGGTAGCGAGGTCATAGAGATGGCCTTAAAGATAGAAGAAAACGGCATGAAGTTCTACACCGATGCCTTCAAGGCAGCAAAGGACGAGACTACAAAGGCGCTCTTTAAGAAACTCGCCATTGAAGAAGGCCATCATATAAAGATATTTGCTGATATGAAGGAGCTTGTAAAGGACGAGTACGTCTCTGAGGGTTTCGACCCCTACATCACCGAGGCCTCGGAGTATCTTCGCTCCATGGCCGACTC
>CAZEBZ010000162.1:0-2142 GCA_964510775.1 uncultured Thermodesulfobacteriota bacterium | reverse complement strand
TTTTGCATGAGAAAACCTGCGGCGCGAGTCTTTATAAAGTGCGTTATAGCTACATTAGAGGCGTGAGAGCGGTGGGCAACGGCAAAGGCGTCGTCTATATAGACATCGGCGAGGTCGGCAAGTTTTTTGGCAAAACCCTCGTCGTTTTTTTCTTCTTCAGGGTGAAATCTCAGGTTCTCAAGGAGAAGCACATCACCGGGCTTCATGGCTGCCACAAGGGCCTCTGTCTCAGGCCCCACACAATCGGGAGCCATAACCACAGGCCTCTCAATAAGACGAGATAGGCGCTTGGCAACAGGGGCGAGGCTCATATCAGCCACGGGCTTGCCCTTTGGCCTGCCAAGATGAGAGGCAAGGATAACTCGGGCCTTCTCGTCAAGGGCGTAGTTAATAGTACTAAGTACGCCACGTATTCGCGTATCGTCAGTGATATTTCCCTGTGAATCAAGGGGCACGTTAAAATCAACGCGTATAAAGACGGCTTTACGCCTTATATCTACCTTGTCTATATACCTTGGCTCCATCAGACTTTTCTCCCACTCTGTTAATCCATGCAGCAGTAAAAGACTTCGCTCTATCTATGACAAAATTTGTCACTCTTATGATGAAGCCAGGCAAGTAATGGCAGAGACTTTAAGGAAATAGCCATTCTGGCGTTAAAAAGCATTTTATAGGGGTATAAACACATATTTTAGCCCTCCAAAAACCTATTTGGCGGCTCAAAACCCTATTTTAGCCAAAACAAGCCCTTCTCGATTAAAGCCCCCGGGCCAGCTAAAAACCCCACTTGCCCCATAAAACGCGCACACCTTAACCAGTCCCCTCCCCCCTTAGAGGCCCCTTGAGGCGATATAGCTAACAAGGTCTCTCATCCTGCAGGAAAAGCCCCACTCATTATCATACCATGAGAGTACCTTGACCATGTTGCCCCCAAGTACCTTCGTAGACGGCGCATCGATAATGGAAGAATTGGCGTTTGCGCGAAAGTCTATGGATACGCATAGCTCCTCGCAGTACCCAAGCACGCCCTTAAGCTCACCCTCGGCGGCCTCTTTAAAGGCTGCGTTCACCTCCTGCGCCGTAACGGGAGTCTCAAGCTCCGCAACAAGGTCTACAAGAGAGACCGTAGGCACGGGAACCCTTACTGCAAGGCCGTCGAGCTTGCCTTTTAGATTAGGCAGAACGAGCGCCACGGCCCTTGCGGCGCCTGTAGAGGTGGGGATTATAGAGAGGGCGGCGGCGCGGGCGCGCCTCAGGTCTTTATGTGGAAGATCAAGTATCTTCTGATCATTCGTATAAGAGTGAACCGTTGTCATAAGGGCCTTGACTATGCCGAATTTGGCATCAAGAACCTTTGCAACAGGGGCGAGGCAATTTGTCGTACATGAGGCGTTGGATATGACAGAATCAGTCTCAGGGTCATAGTTTTCATGGTTAACACCCATGCAGACCGTTATGTCCTCGTCCGTGCCCGGTGCGGAGATAATAACCTTCTTCGCTCCTGCCGTAAGGTGCATGGCCGCCTTCTCGCGGCTCCTGAAGAGTCCCGTACACTCAAGGACAATATCAACGTCCATGTCCTTCCAGGGTAAATTTGCCGGGTCTCTCTCGGCCAAGACCTTGATTTTCCTATCATTTACGAGTATACAGTCACCCTCGGCGCGGACATCGGCGTTAATAATACCCATAACAGAGTCGTATTTCAGGAGATGAGCGAGAATCGAGGCGTCAGCAAGGTCGTTTATGGCAACGAACTCTATCTCCGGATTCTCAAGCGAGGCCCTTAATACATTCCTTCCAATTCTGCCAAAGCCGTTAATGGCCACCCTTATCGCCATCCTCTTATCCTCCTTGATTTTTGATATTAGTTTTTAATTTCCAGGGCCTTAAAGGCCTTAACAAGCTCCGCCACAGGCATCTGCCCCGGGGCCGAACTCTTCGTAACAGATCCGTAGGTAGTAAGAGAGCCAAGGAGCGGAAAAAACAGACGCGAGGCCTTACCCTGAGGCCCCATGGCTATGATAATCACTGCGCTGTGCCCTAAGAGTACTGCGGCAAGCCTCTTCAAGTCTTCTCTGCACTCTGCAGTGGCGGCTATTTTTACGGCGTCGCCGCCTGCGGCGCGGCCTTTTCTGATTATAC
>CAZEBZ010000161.1:0-2144 GCA_964510775.1 uncultured Thermodesulfobacteriota bacterium | reverse complement strand
GAATCTGTCCTCGCTATCTCAAGCATGGTATTTATTAACTCCACAAGGCGGTCGCTCTCTTCTATGACGGCGCCGGCCATCTCTCTGTAGTTTTTTATGTCCTGAGACCCGCAAAGTGTTGTCTCGGCAATGCCTCGTATGCGTGTAAGGGGACTCTTGAGGTCATGGGCCACGTTATCACTCACGCTCTTTAGTTCCCCCACAAGCCTCTCTATACGTTCGAGCATATCGTTGAACCCCTCTACAAGCTCGTTTATCTCCTGCCCCTCTTTGCCGAGGGGAACCCTGCGTGTGAGATCTCCTCCGCCTATCTGCACGGCTGTCTTAGTAACCCGCTGCACACCTGCCATGGCGCGCCTTGCCAGAAACCAGCCGACAAGCACCCCTGAGACAAGCATGACGAGGACGGCATAACCAAAGGTCTCCCTGTATCTCTCCATAAGTAGTTCATTGCCCATGAGCGTTGTGCCAAGCTCTATATAATGTCCGTCTCCTGTAACTCCGCTAATAACGCGTGCCCTGTGTCTATGGCCCGGTATCTTCAGAGTAACAAAAGCAGTCTCCCCGGCATGAGCAATCTTTGGCCGAAGGCCAAGTTTACCAAGCCCCTTCCATGCGGTAAGGACAGATGATACCTCGACTTTGCCTGTGCTTGAGATAAGTCTGAAAAACACACGTTCCGCCCCGCGGGACTGGGCCTCGCGTCTAAACTCGGCCTTCAGTGCATCTACTCCCTGACTCTCATAAAGGGAGGTGAACTCACGAAGCGTATCAATAAGCTCTACATCGGTACGTTTACCGAGTCCCGAGGTGAGGGAGAGATAGACAATTACAAAGACAACGAGTGAGAGCGCACCGAAAAGCAGGGCGTACATGAGGGTAAGGCGAAATGTCACCGTGGCAAATGGGCTACTCCCTTTCTTCAAGGACATAACCAAGCCCCCGCATTGTATGGATGAGTTTTTTTCTGAAGGGTCTGTCTATCTTGTCGCGGAGTCGACAGAGCCGCGCCTCAACAATATTACTCTGAGGGTCAAAGTTATAATCCCAGACATGCTCCATTATCATGGTCTTTGAGACCACGCGGCCGGCGTTTCGAACAAGGTATTCAAGTAGGGCGAACTCCTTCATCTGAAGCTCTATCTCACTATTGCCCCGATAAACTTTCTTACTTACAATATCTATCTTAAGATCGCTAACGGTGAAGACAGTTGGCTCACCTGCGGGTCCGGCCCTGCGGGTAAGGGCCTGCAGACGCGCCACAAGCTCGGAAAAGGCGAAGGGTTTTACAAGGTAGTCGTCGCCGCCTGCC
This sequence comes from uncultured Thermodesulfobacteriota bacterium, assembly GCA_964510775.1. Classification (GTDB taxonomy): domain Bacteria; phylum Desulfobacterota; class GWC2-55-46; order GWC2-55-46; family JADFVP01; genus JAJRZX01. The sequence goes on along the minus strand of CAZEBZ010000161.1, from coordinate 832 downwards.
TGAAGGCCCTTCACACGGTTATCCACAGAGGCAAGCGCGCTGAGAACCAGTACTGGAGTAATAATTTTACGCCGCCGCAGCTCCTTGATTAACGCGAGGCCGTCAAGTTTTGGTAGCATTACATCTATAACCATTACGTCATAAGCTCCGTCCAGAGCATATTGAAGTCCCTCTGCTCCGTCCCCGGCGCGCACTACGGAGCAGCCTTCCTGCCGCAGCCCCTTAGAGATAAAAGAAGCCGTCATACTATCGTCTTCCACGAGAAGTATCTTCATAAACTCACCTCAATCTTTATAATATCATAAAAAGGGGAACCTTTTCATTGTGTTGTACTGTTGTTTCCCTATGAGGTAATCACACCGTAATAAGAACGGTGTTCGTTGAAGAGCTGTACTGTTAACCGGATGAAGTTGTTTATAGCTCAACTCGGCGCTGCCTCGCTGAGCTACCAGTCGAACCCTCTTTGCCTGCGGCAAATGGCTTCGAACCCCTCAAAAATATAAAAATAAAAGGAGACCCCGCTACGCAAGGCCTCCTTGATTTTTATGGCTCCCGGGGAGGGATTGCCCGCAAAAGGCGGGCCTGGTGAAGTGAGAAGATTACTCCTTTATAGCTCAACTCGGCGCTGCCTCGCTGAGCTACCAGTCGAACCCTCTTTGCCTGCGGCAAATGGCTTCGAACCCCTCAAAAATATAAAAATAAAAGGAGACCCCGCTACGCAAGGCCTCCTTGATTTTTATGGCTCCGCATCTGTCACACTCAACAAAACTTTTTCCGCCACAAATTCTACTTCCTCATTTACCATAACGCAGGTGGCTACAGGGCTGATTCA
>CAZEBZ010000160.1:0-2181 GCA_964510775.1 uncultured Thermodesulfobacteriota bacterium | reverse complement strand
GTCAATTGAGTTGAATAGCATAGAGGCCTCGTTTTCCTATAGCTCCATCTGCGGGTAGGTCTTCTCAATGGCCGATAGCACAAAACCTGTGCCGCAGCCTATCTCAAGGAATTTTTTGGCGTTGGGAAAATATTCTTGTATGGCCCATAGTATGAGTCTGTTTCGTGAACGAAACCAGAAGCTCTCTGCCTCTACCTTGAAAAGCCCCTCGAAGGCTTGAGGGTCGAAACCCTTGTTTTTATCAGAGAGCCGGGGCTCAAAGGCTAAAAAACCGTCTTTTGTTATGGGAGTCTCCTGGCATGATGGACAAGACCAGCCATTTGAGTTAAATTTAGAACCACATGTAAGACAAACTTTCATATTGGAGTTCAACCTTAAGGAACGGCGAGGTCAAAGCCTTGCCTTATGTGCGTCATGATTTTTTCTTATTGGTAAAGACTCTGCCGGCTTTTATAAAACTTCCCTCCGGTACAGTGACATGATCAACAACGACTGATCCGGCGCCGATAAAACTTTTACCTTTTACCTCTACGCACCCGCAGACGGTAGCATTAGGTGAGAGAAAAGTATTGTTGCCTATAGTGCTGTCATGATTTACGACTGCACCTGGCCAAAGTACACATAACCTGCCAATCACCGCGTTGAAATCAACTATGGCCCCGGCCATGATGATGCAGCCGGCCCCTATCTTGGACTTATCTCTTATATATGCCTTGGGGTGAATAATAGTTGGCACGTTATAACCGTCGTCCAGAACCTTCCTATACACAGCCCAACGCGCGTCAAGGTTATTATACCCAACGGCTATAGCTATCTCATAAGATTCTGGTGCGAAGTTATTGCGGACGTACTCGTAATCCCCGATAACTTCTTCGCCTGTAGAGTAATCGTCAATAAGGCCGCAGACTTCATAATCACAGGCAAGGGCGAGGTCTTTTACTATTTCGGCGAAGACTTGGGAACCATATATGAGAAGTTTTTTCATCTTCATTTTTTATCTTGTCGGTATATGTCACGTATTATTGAGTAGGGTCTTTCTTTGGTCTCGATAAATATCTTTGATAGGTATATCCCGATGACACCAATAAAGAAGATTGTAAGTCCTCCTAAAAACCAGACGGAGACGACAAGGGATGTCCATCCGCTGATAGTAATACCGGAAAAGATCTTCCTGATAAAAAGGTATAGTATATAAAGGGCTGAGACTGAGGATATGAAAATACCTGTATAGAATATGAAAGTAAGGGGTTTATCACTGAATGAGGTGATGGCGTTAATGGCTATGGTGATTTTCTTGCGCAGGCTGTAGTTTGTTCCTTCCCGTGAGAGTTTTTGTATAACAAGGGGCTCTTGACGGTATCCCGTTATATGCCAGAGACCTGCTATAAAGATTTCTCTCTCTTTGTAGAGTAGAAGGCTCTTTACGTAGCGCGAGCTCATGATACGGGCGGTGACGAGGTTATGTGGTATGCGTATGCCAGAGAGGCGGTTGAATACGGTATAAAAGAGGCTGCCAGTAATGCGCTCAAAGGCTCCACCTTTGCGGGTCTCCTGAACGCCGTAGATAACGTCGCACTCTGATTCTTGAAATTTTTCATGGAAGGCTTCGAGGAGTTCGGGTTCTTCCTCGAGGTCGCAGTCAATGAGAAAGACCTTCTCGCCGCGCGCGTAACCAAGACCAATCATCATGGCCCTGTGGTGACCGAAGTTTCGGGATAAGTCCACCACTGTTACACGGCTGTCTTTTTTCTGCAGGGTTACGGCCAATTCAAGAGAATTATCAGGCGAGCCATCGTTTACAAAAATTATCTCATAATTTTCCGTAATCTTACATGCGGCCTTGCTGACACGCTCGTAAAACTCCCTAAGGTAAGGGGCGGAGTGGTACATTGTCGTAACAATAGAAAGTTCCATATCAAAAGCTCTTCATGAATTTTGGAGCCTCAGGGCCCTCGTTGAAGATAAGGTCTATTACGGAGACCTTGTGAATAAACTCTCCAAAAAGCTGACTGTACTCAGGGTACCCCGAATAGTCAATATAAGATAGCTCGATGTCGGCGTCTTTGAATAGATCGTCCTCTATGTAATCCTTTGCCGCGGGGCCCGATATATAGTGCGTGGCTCCAGCGTCTTTACAGAGGCCAACGAGGCGCTCAGTCTTGCCATCAAGAAGCTCATAAT
>CAZEBZ010000159.1:0-2183 GCA_964510775.1 uncultured Thermodesulfobacteriota bacterium | reverse complement strand
GAGCAGAAAAAATATTTACAATAAATCGCTTTATCATTTTATAAACAATCAGGATTATTCCGGAGAATCAGAGGTTATAGAGCATCGAATAGGGCAGACAAGTCAAGGGGGATTGGTTCTGCATTAATATGTGAAGCACATGATTCTCTCATTGATAATAAAAAAGAGGGCCTAAGTAATGTAAGTCTAACGTACCTCGGGGGCCTCTAATATTAAGTTAAGGCTATATGTATTTGTAAGACAAGGCTCTTATCACTCAAAAACATAACGGCTTAAGAGTAGAAATTAACTGCGACAGAGCGGGCAAATATTCTTATCAGAACATTCTTTCCGGAATAGCGATAATATCACCTGGTTGAAGCAAAAGGTTTGTATCAAGGATACCTTTTCTCAGAATCTTGCCTAAATGGATATTAATTATAACGACTTTGCCATTCTTTTTCCTGTAGAGCTTTGCACGCTCAGGGGCGGCAAACTCAGTAATACTTCCTGCCTCAAGGACAACGTCAAGGACTGTCATGCCCTTTCGAAAATGCATAGACTTTGGCGTCTTTACAGCGCCTGTTATCCTGACTCTCGAGAGGAACTCCCGGCTCTTTAAATCCATAAGGATTATAGTCACACTTGGCTCACGGACAAAATCCTCCAGTTCTTTAGATACTACTGCAGCCACTTCCTGCGCCGACAGACCGGCTACCTGCACATCACCTATGCGTGGCACCGAGATCTTACCATCCGGCCTTACAGTTACTGTAAGTGAGAGCTCAGGATGGAGCCAAACATCAACACGAAGCACATCATCATTACCTATCTTATACTCTTCTACAGCAGAGAGGGTATCAAGAGGCCCGGCTATATTTGAGGCCGAGACGCCATCCTTCTGCGTAAAAGAAGAAGCACAGGCAGTAAGAAAAAAGAGAGTCCCGATAATAACCAATGCAAAAGAGCTCTTTCTAATCAACATAAAAAAACATACCTCACTTAAAACTCTATTGGATGTTTTCAACTAACATTAAAATTAAGAATCCTTTAGAGCAGTTTTTATTGTCTCACTTCCAATCAGCGGGAGTTTTTTCTAACAGTCCCCCTCCCCCCCCTTTTTCACCTTGCAAGAACCTCTACTCGCCGGTCTCTATAGACCTAAGAAGCAGTAAAAAAAACTTACGCCCTCTAACCTAAGACCCACCAGAAATTTACTTAAGATTAAAGTCAAAACAATAGCTTAGGCAATTCGTAATCTAACAGGGAAGACCTTTATTGTCAATCCCAAAAGCACAGCGATAAGGGCGAAGAGGAGGTATTTTCAGAGAAGGCGGAGTCATCTCGCGCCTTTGCCAAAGAGAACAATCCTGAAAGTCCACAATATAATCATTACATCGAGCATTGGAGAGATATGCTTTATATAATAAATGTCATACTTGAGCTTCTCCATGGCATCCTCAGTAGTAGCGCCATAAGGATAATTAATCTGAGCCCAGCCCGTTATACCCGGCTTCACTACCATACGCATATTATAATATGGAATTTCCCTGCTGAGTTTCTCTACGAAGTAGGGCCTCTCCGGACGAGGGCCAACAAAACTCATATTACCTATGAGGACATTTATGAACTGCGGTATCTCATCAATTCTCAATTGTCTTATAAAATTACCTACTCTTGTTATCCTGTCATCATCCTCAGAAGTCCAGACAGGGCCTGTGTGCGACTCCGCCTCAGGCCTCATAGAGCGGAACTTATACATCTCAAACTCTTTCTCATTCTCACCAAGACGAATTTGTTTATAAAAAACAGGGCCTTTTGAGTCAAGTTTTATCGCCAGAGCCGTTATGATAAACAAAGGTGATAAAATCAGCAAGGAGACTGTAGCAAGTATAATATCAAATAAGCGCTCCAGGATACGCATTGATTTTAGCGACTTAAAACCATCTGAGAAGACCATCCAACTTGGTTTAAGCTGCTTAAGAGGTATCTTTCCATACATTTGCTCATGAAAGGTCTCCCCCTCAAGTATCGAAACCCCAAGTAGTTTACACTCCAGGAGCGCCGACATTGGCAGCTTAGTACGCCTTTCCTTGAGGACAACAATTATCTTATCAATCCTCTCAGCCTTAACGATCCTCAGAATATCACCGTATCCGCCGATAATACCAGGGCCGAACTCCGGTATCTCACGTATAGCCGAG
>CAZEBZ010000158.1:0-2229 GCA_964510775.1 uncultured Thermodesulfobacteriota bacterium | reverse complement strand
TGATAGTAAGCGTCACCTCCATTGAAGACCCGGGCCGTCTTGCCGATACCATAGCGTCTCATCTTACGGTGAAGCTTGAGGAGAAGCAGGCCCTCCTTGATCTGCAGAACCCCACGATGAGGCTGGAGCGTCTTTACAGTATCATGGAGAGCGAGATAGAAGTTCTTCAGGTGGAGCAGAAGATACGTCACAGGGTCAAACGCCAGATGGAGAAGACTCAGAAAGAGTACTATCTTAGCGAGCAGATGAAGGCCATTCAGAAAGAGCTTGGCGATAAAGACGATATTAAGGGCGAACTTCAGGAGTTCGAGGAGGGCCTTAAGAAGAAAAAACTCTCCAAAGAGGCCGCAAAGAAGGTTAGACAGGAGATAAAGAAACTAAAACTCATGAACCCAATGTCAGCCGAGGCCACGGTCTCGCGTAACTACATCGACTGGATGCTGGCGCTTCCCTGGGGTGAGATTAAAGAAGAGAAAAAAGACCTTAACGAGGCCGAACGTATCCTCGATGAAGACCACTATGGTCTAAAGCAGGTAAAGGAGAGGATCTTAGAGTATCTCGCGGTGCGAGGACTTGTGAAAAAGATGAAGGGCCCTATACTCTGCCTTGTAGGCCCTCCTGGAGTGGGCAAGACAAGCCTTGCAAAGTCCATAGGCCGCGCCACTGGCCGTCCCTTTGTTCGCCTCTCTCTTGGCGGCGTAAAAGACGAGGCCGAGATACGTGGACACAGACGTACTTATATTGGCTCAATGCCCGGAAAACTTATTCAGTCCCTTAAGAAGGCTACCTCCAACAACCCCGTCTTTTTACTTGACGAGGTGGATAAGATGAGCAGCGATTTTCGCGGAGACCCTGCGAGCGCGCTCCTTGAGGTACTCGATCCCGAGCAGAATCATGCCTTTAACGATCATTTCCTCGATTGTGATTACGACCTCTCGGAGATAATGTTCATAACAACAGCTAACTCTATGCAGGGTATACCTTATCCTCTTCTTGACAGGATGGAGATTATCAGGATACCGGGCTATACGGAGATTGAGAAACTTCACATAGCAGAGAACTTCCTCATCAAAAAACAGCTGAAGGCCCACGGCCTTAAGCCTGAGAATATAGAGCTTAAAAAGAACGCCCTCTTTACCATAATCAGACGCTATACGAAAGAGGCCGGCGTTAGAAACCTTGAGCGGAAGATAGCCGCAATATGCAGGAAATCAGCGCGTATTATCCTTGAAAAAGGCAGGGATACAGAGGTTCGTGTTGGGAGCCGCAAGATTGCTAAGTTCCTTGGAGTACCACAGTATCGATACGGTCTAATAGGTGAGAATGACGAGGTTGGCGTTGCCACAGGTCTCGCCTGGACAGAAGTCGGCGGTGAGCTCCTTGCTATCGAGGTTGCCATAGTGCCCGGTAAGGGCAAACTCATAATCACTGGTAAACTCGGTGATGTAATGCAGGAGTCCGCTCAGGCCGCCATGACTTATATCAGAAGCCGTGCCAGTGAGCTTGGGCTTGCAAAGGATTTTTATCAGAAACTCGACATTCATATCCATGTGCCTGAAGGAGCCATTCCTAAAGACGGCCCCTCGGCAGGTATTACCATGGCAACGGCTATTGCATCGGCCCTTGTTAAGATACCCGTTCGAAAAGGTGTGGCTATGACAGGTGAGATAACGCTCCGTGGTAATGTGCTGCCAATAGGCGGATTAAAAGAAAAACTCCTCGCAGCGCACAGGGCCGGTCTCTCAACTGTGCTTATTCCAAGTGAGAACGAGAAAGACTTGAAGGAAATACCTGCGCAGATACTCAAGAAGATAACGCCTGTGCTTGTAGGCCATATGGATAAGGTTCTTACGGCGGCCCTAAAGGTGAAGAACAAGGATGAGATCTTTACCGGCTCCGTTGAGATTGCCACAAAGCTGGCCGAGGATAGTACTCGTGACGCTAACGGTGCGGAAATAAGACATTAGTCTCCTCTAAACCTTGACAATTACTCTAAAACTTGTTACAAAAAAAGGCCTGCTTTTATCGCAGGCCTTTAAGCGCAAAGATACAAAAGGGGGAGATTTTAAGGGGGAAGCTGGGTATGTTGTTGGGGCGTAGAGTGAGAGGGGTCGGGGGGGGGGGTAGGGGGAGGTAGAAAAGACCCTTTTTCCCCTTGAGTAGTTCTTTTCCGTGGGGCGGGTAGCTCAGTTGGTAGAGCGCAGCCCTTACAAGGCTGATGTCACAGGT
>CAZEBZ010000157.1:0-2244 GCA_964510775.1 uncultured Thermodesulfobacteriota bacterium | reverse complement strand
TAGTCATAACGTCAAGGGCGAGTATCTGCTCGCTTATCTTCATTATGCCTATCTCAGCCGTCATGGCAGAGCCTGCCCTCGCTCCTACCATAAGCGCGGCAAGCACGGGGCCGAGCTCGCGGACAAGGCCAAGAGAGACGGCGGAGCCCAGAAGGGCCTCGGAGCCGAATACACGCAGCGCGTAATACCCCTGCAGAGCCAACACCATTCCGGCAAAGGCCCCAACAAGGATAATAACAAATAGAGACTTAACACCGATAAAGTGCATCTCCATGACTACACGCCCGAGCCTGAGAGGTCTCTTGCAGATGGTGCCGAGAAACTGCACAAAAAAGAGAACCATCCTACCCATCTCTCGGAGGATTTTCAGAGTCTCAAGTCCTATTAGCGATAAGCCTTTCATAACTCAGGCACCCTCTTAAGTCTCAAATAGATTATTTATCGAGGAAGATAATCCCCCCGCCCCCTTCTTTACAAGACAATCACATGCATATATTCATACATGTGAATATATCATAACTCTTAACAAAAGATAACAATGTAATAAGGCTTACATTCGCTAAATCAGAGTTGAAGGCTTGAAGAGGGTGAGGAACGAAATATTATATTATTTTACGGTGTTGGCGGGGCGCGGCGCTTTCTGCGAGGCCTCATAGGTCTCTTTGAACATCCCTACTCTGTGACGGCCAAGGTAGCAGTGCACGTAGTACTTCTTATCCTTATCGCCTGCATTCAATATATACCTTACAAGGGACGCTGCCTGCTTCTTATTGGATTTATCGCCAAGGTGCATAAAATCCATAGGATAGTTGCGAAACTCCATACCATATTTTTTGGCCAAGACCATTTCTTCTCTCACAAAGCCGCCCTCTATCTTGGAACTTGGATCCATAAGGCTGACAAGTACATTTACTCCCAGATCATCACGCAGCCTTTGTATCTCCCTCTGCGACGGATAAGGCCCGACGATAAGATTCTCGCTAAGGGGTCTTACCTCACCTCTTATAAATTTTAACGGATAACTCTCGGGACGAAAGGCACTATATAGACCAAAGGCGAAGAGGGCCACAAAAGAAATTACAAGTATCCATACCTTGCTCTCAGTACGCATGATAACTCCTAAAAATTATAATCCAGACCTGCCTTGTACTCCTCGTACTTGAAACCTGCGGCGCTGGCAAGGGCGCTTCTGGCGTACTTTGCGCCGCCTCGTATTACGAGATGCCCTGTAACGTGCCACTTCACATCAAGGGAGAGCTTTGTCGTAGACTCTGTCTTACCGCTAAAAGACTGAACTCCGCCGGCGGCAAGGGCGTCATACTCCAGGCGCCCGCCGTATAGAGCGCCCCTTGCGCGGCCGTAAAAAGTATGGGCAAGAAAACCCGAGGGATCGAAGTATCCGCTGTTAAGGTTTCTCGTAAAATCCCTGTACTCGGGCCTGTAACCAAGTGTAAAGAGAACGCCGTAATAGGTAGCGCTCCTTGATAGATCAAGAAAATAACCCTGACGTGTGTTGCCGTCGGAGTAGTCGCCGTAGCTGCCCCCTACAGTCACGTCAAAAGACCTGATATTACCTGAGACATAGGCGGAAAAATCATCTACCCGTACATCATTACGTATAAGCTGCGCAGTATCAAGTAAAACATAGTGGCTGTAACCCAGCCCCGCCTTAAAACCTCGCCCAAGTCTTCTTCTCGCCGATACTCCCCACGTCATCTCTGTAGTGGAGTTAGAGGGCGTATCAATGCTAAGGAGCGCCACCCTTGAACGAAAAGAAGTCTTCTTCGATAGTTTATATGTATTACGAAGCCACAGAGACTTTGCCCTTGAGCGGTCGCTTCGCCGTGAGGCCTCGAACTGCGAGTACCCAAGATTAAGGCCAAGCCATGATACAGGCGAGTAGTAGAGGCCTCCCCTGTATATCTCAAGATGGTTATTATCAGAGTCTTCAGATACGATAAAGTCCAGAGAGAGTTTTGGGCCCCTGGCGCGCCTTATCTTCTCGTGAAGCTCAAGGGCATCGCTGTTTTTCGGCTCTGCCTTTATTACCTCTTTAATCTCTCTATCAGCCCCCCGTCTGTCTCCGCTCCACCAGAGTGTGCGGCCAAGCTCAAAGCGTGCAGCGACATTTGCGGCGTCATCACTTACGACTTCTCTGTAGAGTGATATGGATTCTTTGTAATTCCCCTTCCATGCCAGGGTGCGCGCCAGCCCCATCTTGGCCTCAACGTCACTGGGGTGTTG
>CAZEBZ010000156.1:0-2271 GCA_964510775.1 uncultured Thermodesulfobacteriota bacterium | reverse complement strand
TTCTAAACCCGGCCTTCATGAGATAGAACGCAGCACCTGCGCTCGATGCCTCATGGGGTCACGTACAGTAGGTGATTATCTCTGTACCCATGGGCAGCTCATACATTCTTGCCTCAAGGTCATCAGGTGCGATGCGTTTATCACCCTTTATCCGTATATCCATTGACTCATAAGCGCCTTTTGAGCGGATATCAAGGATAAGTACCTTCTTACCGACCTTCATATCTGCGAGAACTTCTTCAGGAGTAACACGGACAACATCCTGAATAGTAACGGCAGAGGCGTAAGTCGAGATACCAAGTATAAGAACAAGTGCGAGTATCAATTTTTTCATAAATTCAAGCCTCCTGAAATTTATAATGGCACATTATCACATAATTGTCCTTAAAAATCAAAGGCCGAGAGGAGAGAAAAGCAGCAGAGACAGAATATTATATGTGGTATGAAGAGGGAAAATCTTCTATACTATAAAAATGGAAAATATAGAGGCAAAGAGAAGACTGGACGCCCGCGGCATGTCTTGCCCCATGCCGTCAGTAAAGACGGCCCTTGAGCTTGAGGAGATGGAGGCCGGAGAGGTCCTGGAGGTAATTACAGACGACCCTGTTTCAAAGCAAGACCTGCCTGTATGGGCACGTGCCTCAGGCAACACTGTACTTGGGATCGTAGAAGGGGCCCTTGAGGGTAAAGAGGCCATTACCATATATGTTCAGAAGGGTTAAGACATGAGCGAGTTATATCATCTCGGTCTTACAAGAGAGGACATCAACGGGGCAAGAGTTGTCCTCATGCCCGGAGACCCTGCAAGAGCCGGTAAAATTGCCGCCGAGGTGGGGCGCTGCTTCAAGACTGAGAGCAAAAAACTGGCCTCAAAGAGAGAGTTCACCACCTATATCGCCGAGGTAGAGAAGACCCCTGTAATAGTCACCTCAACTGGCATAGGCGGCCCCTCTGTCTCAATCGCTATTGAGGAGCTCGCCCGCATCGGTATAACGACCTTCATACGCGTAGGCACTACAGGGGCCATTCAAGATTACATCAAGAACGGCGACTGCGTTATCACCACAGGGGCCGTACGCCTTGACGGCGCGTCTCGCAGTTACGCACCACTATCTTACCCCGCTGTAGCAGACCTTAATATAACAAACGCCCTTGTCGCAGGGGCAAAAGAAGCGGGAGTAACCTTTCATACAGGCATCACGGCCTCTTCAGACACATTTTATCAGGGTGAGGAGAAGACGGAATCATTTAGAAAATACGCAATTAAGGATATAAAAGGCTCCACTGAGGAGTGGCGCATGCTCCATGTGCTTAACTACGAGATGGAGTCGGCAACCCTGCTCACGGCTACGTCCTCTATGGGCCTTAAGGGGGGCTGCATAACAGGCGTTATCAACCGCTCCGAGGGTGGCGACATTAGGGCAGAAGACCTCGCGAGAGGCGAAGGTAATGTTATAAAGGCCGCAGCAGCGTCCCTGCATTTTCTCTAAGAGGGCCGCGGGCCTTAAAAAAACATAGAACCCTCCGCAGACAAATACTATGCTTAAACCCACGTATAGATACTTTCTTCCAATCCTTATCCTCTTTACCCTTTTCGCGGGCTGCGCCCCCGTTATATCCGTGCCAACGCTAAAGAGCATAGACAGGTCCATTACATATAAAGAGATAAAAAGAGACCCTGCTCTATATAAGAATAAAAAAGTGCTCCTTGGCGGCAAGATAATTAAAGTGATTAATAAAAGTAACGAGAGCCTCGCCCTCGTCCTGCAGTCGCCCCTTAGGCGCAGCCTTAAACCCCTGCCTGAGAATAAATCAGAGGGCCGTTTTATCATACGCTTTTCTGACTTTATCGACCCCCTTGTCTACAGAGGCAAGCTCATTACAGTAACAGGAGTTGTAAGGACTCCTATCACACGCCCCCTTAACAGCACTACTTATACCTACCCTGTAATCGAAGCAGGCGAGTTCTATCTCTGGAAAATGGGGCAGAACAACTCACCGCCCGTAAGTCTCGGCATAGGCTTTGGATTCTCAAGCGGATTCTAAGTCCGCTTTTCTCCAAAGGGCTTTTCTTTAGCCCCTGCCGCAGACCCTCTCACCTCAGTCTTACCTAAAGAGTTAAAGGATTAAAGACTTTCTGCGATAATATTTAATAGTGCCGCATATTAATTCATGGGCCGACGGCGTCACTATCTGTAATAAAAAATAAGGAGTGAGCTCAAGATGAGAACACGTGATGAAATACTAAAAGACCTTGGCGAGATTCACGAC
>CAZEBZ010000155.1:0-2352 GCA_964510775.1 uncultured Thermodesulfobacteriota bacterium | reverse complement strand
GACAAAAAAATAAAAAACTTGATTTACTCTCTACAATATAATACGAATAAGGATTACCTTTAAAGGTATTTTTGCATTTACAGCGCTAATTTTTCTTAAATATGAGAGAGGTGCCATGAAAACATACACTAACCACGTATTTATCTGCGAGGGTAAGCGCTGCGGAGGCAAAAAATCGAGTAAGGTCATTGACGAGTTCAAGCATCTCTCCAAGCAAGGCAAAGTAAGGGATATTAAGATAACGCGCTGCGGCTGCATGAAAGTATGTAAAGAAACCTCCGAGGTCGGCAAGCTCTCTCCCGCCATGGTCGTCTACCCCGAGGGCGTATGGTACAAGAACGTCACAGTAGACGATGTTGACGAGATAGCAGATGAGCATCTCTCAGGCGGCCGTATAGTAGAGCGCCTCCTGCACTACAAGCTTGGAGATAATTAAGAACCGATTAGTAATTTTTCACTAAAAAACGTTTTTTTACGGTACAAAAGGATTTTTAATGTCATTAATGCCACCTGCACACTTTAAAAATAAATTCATAGGCCTCGCGGCCCTTGCTCTTCTTCTCGCCTTTACGGCCCTCATTCCCTCGCCGGCTCAATGCGCCGAGAAAAAAATAGCCGTTCTCCCCTGGAACGTACGCTCCGCCCCGGGTATGGAGTTCTTAAAAGACGCCTTAAACGACATGCTCACCTCGCGCCTTGGAGCAGCGGGTGAGGACGTTGGCGACATCTCAATAGTACGGGCAGACAGAATAAAAACAGCCCTCTCCATCACACAAGACAAAGACATAACCCTTGAAAAAGCCAAGAGTATCGGTAAAAAACTTGATACAAACTACATCCTATTTGGCAGCATCACCGTCATTGGCAAGGCTGTAAGCCTCGACGCGAGCCTCCTTGATGTGAGCGGCAACAAGGTTACGGCTTTTTCATCAACAGGGCCGAGCCACGACTCCATTGTAGGCCTCGTAGACGGCCTCTCTAAAAAAATTATCCATCACTTTCACCCCGAGAGAGCCCTGCCTGTTGAGCAGACAGCTATGGCTCCGGCTCTTCCTCTCGCCTCTGTACCTACACCAAGCCCCAGAGAGGCAATGATTACAAGACCACAGAAAAAGACAACGCGCGAGGATAAAAAACCGTCATTCTGGAAGTCCGACCTCATAAAGGGCGAGTTCGTCTCCATGGCATCAGGGGATCTTGACGGCAACGGTGTAAAAGAATTGTTTCTACTTGAGAAGACCTCTGTAAGGATAGTCGAGGTTGTAGATAATAACCTGCGTATCATAGATAAGATAAAAGCCAGCTCCGGCGTGGAATTCGTCTCTGTAAGCGTAGTTGACAGTGATAACGATGGTAAGGTGGAGGTATACGTCTCGGCCCTCAACCATCTTACGGCATCAAGCCTTGTCATTGAGTACGTTAACGGCAGTTACGAAATCGGGCGCCGCAATATCGCCTGGCTGCTGCGCGCAGGACGAAGCCCCGAGGGTAAACCCCTTCTCTTTGGGCAGCGTTTCAGGGGGTCTGATGGTTTTTACGGCGGCATTGATATCATTACAAAAAATGGCCTCCAGTCCTTTACATCCGAGCCTTATATAAAGCGACTGCCTCGCAAGGTAAATCTCTACAACTTCACATACATGCGCTTCAACTCACAGAACCCCTCGGAAAAGCACCTCCTTGCATTTGATAAAGAGGGACGTGTTATAGTATTCAAGAGAAAGAAAAAGGGCTGGAAGGCGCAGTGGAAGAGCAAAGAGTACTACGGCGGCACCATGCACCGCATTGAGTTCAATAAAGACACCTCAGGCTCCGATACCTACCGCTACGTTGATGTTGAGAGACCTCTTATTCATATGGATACAGACGGAGACGGCCAGGATGAGCTTATAGTAAGACAAAGCCGCGCCGAGGGCGTCTTTAAGCGCTTTGCCAGAGTATTCAAGAGTTACTCAGGCGGGTCTGTGCTGAGCCTTACGTGGGACGGCGAGTTTTTAACAGAGGGCTGGCGCACACGTGAGATAAACGGCTACATCGCAGACTTCTTCGTAGACGACCTAAAAGGCAGCGGAGACCAGAAACTCATCATGTTGGTTCGCCATGACAGCAGCATTATCTCATCAACACCAAAGAGCTATCTGCTCATATATGATATCAACCCATAATCACCGGGAACCGCGGCGAGACCGCCATAGATAAAAGGGGTAGCCTCGATTTTTTTTATGACATACCTGTAAAAAGCTCAAAAAATCCTACCAATTCATTGCCTTAGATTATATAATAGGCCTTCTTCCATAATAATGGCGGTGTAGCTCAGGCGGCCAGAGCAGGGGTCTCATAAGCCCTTTGTCG
>CAZEBZ010000154.1:0-2388 GCA_964510775.1 uncultured Thermodesulfobacteriota bacterium | reverse complement strand
CTTCGCTCCATGAAGCAGGCCGTATACAGCGAGAGGCCCGCCGGACACTTTGGCCTTGGTTTTCGTGATTACACGCACTTTACCTCTCCAATAAGGCGCTACCCCGACCTTATTGTACACAGGCTGCTTAAGCTGCACATCTCACATAAATACATTAAACACGAGCAGGAGCGGGCCACGGCTTTTTTACCTGAGACGGCTGCGTTGTCTTCGGCTCGGGAGCGCAAGGCAATGGAGGCCGAGCGTGAGATAGTGGATCTTAAGAAGGTGCAGTTCATGGAGGATAAGGTTGGCGAGGAGTATGCCGGCATAGTCTCCGGTGTGACAAGTTTCGGCTGCTTTATAGAGCTTGAGGAGTTTTTTGTAGAGGGCCTTGTCCACGTATCCTCGCTTCGTGACGATTATTATATTTATGATGAGAAAAAGCATCTATTAAGGGGAGAGAGGACAAAAAACACCTTCAGGGTTGGCGTAGCCGTGAAGGTGAGGATAGATAAAGTTGACCTTGGCAGAAGACGTATTGATCTTACCCTTGTTACGGAAAAAAAGAGGGCTGCAAAGGCGGCTAAGGGCGCAAGAGGCAGGAGGGGGGGCAGGGGCAGAGGCAGGAGGTGAAGACCTTGAAGGCTCAGCTGGCTTATAGAAATATAAAGAGGCTCCGTCATATAGTGGGAGTACTCTTGAGATACGGTTTTCATCCTCTTATGGAGAGGCTCCGCCTTACGCGCCTGCTCTCTATTCCAGCGAGGATTACCGGTAGACGCAAGGTTCGCGCACAAGAGTCTCTTACTGAGGCCGTACGGCTTCGTCTGGTTCTTGAGGAGCTTGGCCCTACCTTCATAAAGATCGGTCAGCTCTTATCCACACGCCCAGATATACTTCCCGATGAGTACCTTACAGAATTATTAAAACTACAGGACAGCATACCTCCCGTGCCTTTTAGCGAGGTAGTGCTCGTGCTTGAGGCAGAGCTTGGAAAACCCTGGCAGGGACTCTTTCAGAGCGTAGAAAAAACACCTCTTGCCGCTGCCTCTATGGCGCAGGTACACAGCGCTCTAACTAAAGAGGGCGAAGAGGTAGTCATAAAGATTCAACGCCCCGGCATTGAGGAGACCATAGCCACAGACATCTCTATCCTTAAGTACATGGCCGGCCTCTTCGCAAGCCGTGTCCCTGAGAGCAGGCCCTATGACCCCGTTGGTCTCATGGAGGAGCTTACGGGCATTATCGCGAAGGAGCTGAACTTTAACCTTGAGGCGAGCTTTACAGAGAGGTTTAGAGCGAATTTTGCTGACGACCCGCGCGTTGCAGTGCCCGCTGTATACTGGGACTTAAGTGCCCGCCGAGTACTTACAATGGACAGGGTACAGGGCATTAAGGTAGACCGAGTTGAAGACCTCAAGGCGCGTGGCATAGAGACAGATAAGATAGCGTCTCTGCTCATCGAGGTCTTTTTCCGTCAGGTATTTGAGTTGGGCCTCTTTCACGGCGATCTTCACCCGGGCAACATTTTTGTCCTTGATAATGAAAAGATAGCCCTCGTTGATTTTGGCATCGTAGGCCGTATAGACGAGTCAATGCGCCGCGACCTTGCGGAAATTATCACAAGCCTTATAAGAGAGGATTATGAGGCAGTAGTAAAGGTCTATCTCCGTATGGGGATCTTGCCCGAGGGTATTGACAAGGTTCGTTTCAAGCGGGAGTACGCCGATACCCTTGTGAATTACCTCGGCAGGCCGGCTGCGAGCGTACGTTTTGGCGAGCTGCTTATGGATCATCTCCGCCTTGCCGCCTCTTTTCATGTAAGGCTGCCAAGTGAGTTCATCTTATTTGATAAATGCCTCATAGAGCTCGAGGGTCTTGTGAGGCTTCTATCGCCCTCTATGAATATTGTTGATGAGAGCAGGCCCTATGCGGCGAAGCTCCTTAAAAAGCGTCTCTCGCCCCGCCTTATCGCCGAGGACTCTCTTACTACGCTTAGCGAGTATAATAAGCTGGCGCAGGACTTTCCTGAGAGGGCCAATAGTATCCTTGACGAGCTCGCCGAGGGCAGGCTCAGGATAGAGTTTTTGCACAAGGGCCTTGATGATTTTATGAGCGAGATGGACAGGTCTTCGAACCGCCTTACCTTTGGTCTCATTATCTCAGCCCTCGTCATAGCCTCTTCGCTCGTAATAGGCTCGGGGATAAAACCCGCCCTATTCGGCTACCCCGTTATCGGTATACTTGGTTTTGTAGTAGCCTCGTGCCTTGGTTTCTGGCTTGTAATACAGATATTAAGATCGGGAAAATTATAGATTTTTCCGACTTTGACAGGTCTTATATGAGAGTTATAAAAAAAGAATCCTCTTTTCCAAGCGACGTTGCCCCTGTAGTAACCCTTGGAAA
>CAZEBZ010000153.1:0-2420 GCA_964510775.1 uncultured Thermodesulfobacteriota bacterium | reverse complement strand
CGCGGCGTAAAGACGTGCGCGTCGGAGATACTGTAATCGTTGAGCGAGCCGGAGACGTGATACCCGAGGTCATTAAGGTAGTTACCTCTCCGGATAAGGCGCAACAACGCACAGCTCCATTTACTATACCTGACAAATGCCCGGTTTGCGCCTCTCCCGTAGAAAAGACAGGGGCTATTTTTTACTGCCTCGCGGGGCTCGCATGTCCTGCGCAACTTAAAAAAAGTATCGAGCATTTTTGCTCCAAGAAGGCCATGGATATAACGGGCATGGGCGAGAAGGCCGTAGAGCATTTTGTAGAAAGCGGTCTTATAAGAGATGTTGCCGAAATATACGGCCTTACGGAAGAGAGCATTTTATCCCTCGGCGAGGGCTGGGCGGCTCTATCGGCGGCTAATCTTATTAAGGCTATTGAGGGCAGCAAGAGGCCGCCTCTGGCGCGTCTTATCTTCGCACTTGGTATAAAAGGAGTTGGAGAGCGTACGGCCGTAGTGCTTGCAAGAAGGTTCTCTACCTTGAGCGCCCTTATGGAGGCGGAGCTGCAAGAGCTCCTCGATCTGAATGACATCGGCCCCCTCGTGGCCCCCGGTATAAGAGATTTTTTCGCTGAACCGCACAACAGGGCCGTAATAGAAAAACTATTGAAGGCAGGTGTTAGCCCCTTACGACCCCCTCTGGCGGTAGGGGCCCTTAGCGGAAAAACTTTTTTATTTACAGGTAAGCTTACGGCTATATCAAGACAAGAGGCAAAGAGAGGCGTAGAGGCCCGGGGCGGCAATACGGCCTCGGCTATAAGTAAGAGAATAGACTACCTCGTAGCGGGAGAAAAACCAGGCAGTAAGCTAAAAAAGGCCGAGGCCCTGGGAGTGAGGATAATTACAGAAGAGGATTTTTTAAGTATGCTCAGCAAAGCTCATCACAGGAGCGTGAGTGAGGCCGGCCGCCTCGACTAAAATCACGGCAAAGGGGCACGGCGGTTTGTTATAATAGACTGAGTTCAAGTACCGGTTTAAATAAAATAGAGGGGGAGTTTTTTCATGGGAGGTTTTTATTTTCTTTTACCAACGCTGCTTATCGTCTTTATATCTTTTCTCATCGTAAAGGCCGCTACTATCGCCCTCATGATGACTGGACTTGAGGGGCGAAAGGCTCAGTTTCAGGCCCTCTCGGCCTTTACAGGCACGGGCTTTACTACAAAAGAGGCTGAGTCTATTGTCAACCATGAGAAACGACGGCTGATAACAAGCTGGTTAATGATACTCGGTAACGCCGGAGTAGTCACGGTTATCGTGACGGCTACTTCTTCCCTCGTATCAAGCAAAGGCCTACAGCTCCCCATTAATATCGTACTCCTCTTCGTAGGGCTTTATGTTATCTATAAGGTCGCAACCCTGAATGGTTTTGTTCGGCGGTGGGAGAGTTATATTGAGAATAAACTCATTAAGAGAGGCACCTTTGAGGAAGGCCCCACTGAAGACCTCCTTCATCTCCTTGAGGGGCATGTACTTGTTCGTGTAATTGTTAAGGATAATTCAAATCTCGCCGGGGCTACGCTTAAAGACTCACACCTTACGGAGCAGGGCCTTATTGTTCTGGGTATAGAGAGAGAGGGGCGCTGGATGGGAATACCGCGTGGAACTGAGGTTATACGCGAGGGTGACAGGCTCGTAGTCTACGGCTCGCCTGATATCTTAAAGGTGCTGCTTCGTCAAGAGGCCCCCGCAACAGCAGAGGCCCCCGCAGCGGAATAGGCCTGAGAATAAAAAATCAGAAAATCTCCTCTTTTTTGTAAATCGCCGGCGCTCCCTCGCGGCACAGTGCCCCGTCAAGAACCTCGCCGATAAAAAAAGTATGGTCACCGGCCTCGGGAGAGGATACTACCTTGCAGTCAAAGTAGGCGAGGGCATTTTTTAGTATGGGCGCGCCCGTTACCTTGGTAATATAGGGAATATCGGCGAACTTATCCGTATCGCGGCCTGATTTAAGACCAAAATGCCTTGAGAGCGCCAGTTCTTCAGGGCCTAAGACGCTTATGGAGAAGACCCCGGAGCGCTCTATCATGTGGTGAGAGAAACGGCTCTGACCTATGGCGACACCTACAAGCTGCGGGTTAAAGGCAAGGCGTGTTACCCAGACCGCAGTCATGGCGTTTACTTTCTCTCCGTACTTAGAGCCTATAATATACACTCCGTTAGTTATTTTTTTCAGGGCCTCATTTATCTGCTTATCCACTATGTTATCTTTCCCTCGTTATATATTTTATTTGTCTTGTTTTTAGTCTTTTAAGGCCCTTTTTTTCTGAACACAATGTTCTCATAATAAGCCTCGGCACTGCTCCCTGTATTGTCGCTATCTGTCATCACGGCTATGCCTGTAATGGGCGGTGGTTTATGACCAAAGGCCTTTATATAGTCCTCGTA
>CAZEBZ010000152.1:0-2474 GCA_964510775.1 uncultured Thermodesulfobacteriota bacterium | reverse complement strand
AAGATAGCCCTTGTTGAGAGAAGCGGTATTGATTTTTTTGTCCTCGCCCGCTTTACGAGCGACTTTGCAGCCCTACATCCCCGTGAATTCGCCCGCGATGTCCTTGCTGGGCGCCTTGGCGCGAAGGAGATTCTTGTTGGCAAAGATTTTTCATTTGGCAGCGCACGGAGCGGCGACGTAAACTCCCTTTCTGAGTTTGGAAAGGATCTTGGTTTTATTGTTAAGGCCGTCTCCCCCTGCAGAAGAGGCGGCCTCGTTGTGAGCAGCTCGAGGATACGCGCCCTTGTCTCGACGGGCGAGGTAAAAAAAGCCGCCGCCCTTCTTGGAAGGCCTTTTTTTATGCGCGGCCGCGTAGTCCCCGGCGATGCCCGCGGTAGAGAGCTTGGTTTTCCAACGGCTAATATCGAACCCCTCGGCGAGCTTGTCCCTGCAGGCGGCGTCTACGCCGGAGTAGTTACTCATGAGTGCGGGAGATACAAGGGGATTATTAACATTGGCAGCCGCCCGACCTTTGGCGGCCATGACGGCAGCATTAGCATAGAGGTTCATATTCTTGACTTTGACGGTGATATTTACGGCAGCGCCATTACCCTTGAGTTTATAAAAAAACTTCGAGACGAGAGGGCCTTTAGCAGCAGCAAGGCACTTGTTCGGCAGATTAAGGCAGACCGCTCCCGTGCGGAAAAAATTCTTAATAAGGTGATGACCTCATGAATATAAGCGCTAAGACAAAAACACTTGCCATCTTCGGCGACCCTGTAAGCCACTCTATCTCACCTGTAATGCAGGGAGCAGCGCTGCGCGCACTGGGGCTTGATATAGTCTACCTTGCCTTTCCCGTCTCACCTACTGACCTCGGCGCCGCCGTAGAGGCTATTCGGGTGCTTGGGTTTGGCGGCGTGAACATAACCATACCTCACAAGGTCGCTGTCATGGAGTTTCTTGATGCCATAGACGATACGGCGCGAGCACTTGGCGCCGTGAATACAATCCTAAATGATAAGGGAGTGCTGAAGGGTTATAACACCGATGCCGTTGGTTATATCTGGAGCCTTGAGAATGAGGCGAATTTTATGCCGCGGGGCCGTAGCGCACTGGTTGTGGGAGCTGGCGGCGCGGCACGCGCCGTTGTTTACGGACTTGCCGCAGGCGGCGTGAGCTCTATTGTTATTTCTAACAGAACCGCGAGCAAGGCCGAGGCGCTCTGTATGGAGTTGGCAGAAAGTTGTCCCTCCGTAGAGTTATGTGCCGCGCCTCTTGGCAGTAATGAGATGGAAGGTTTTTTAGAAAAAACCGATTTGCTTGTTAACGCAACTTCTCTTGGTCTTGGCGGGAGGGGCTCTCTTGAGCTTCCCCTTGAGCGCCTCTCCAAAGACGCCGTTGTCTCTGATATTATCTACACTCCTATGGAGACGGGACTGCTGAAGAAGGGCCGCAGTCTTGGCCTCACTACTCATGGCGGGCTCGGAATGCTCGTTGGTCAGGGCGCCAAGAGTTTTGAGATATGGACAGGACATAAGGCCCCTGTAAAGGTGATGAGAGAGGCCGCCTTAGAGGCCCTTGGTCTTGAAGGGAGCTGAGCATGAAGATTGTTTTTTTAGGTGACGCACACTTAAAGGGCGAGGGTGAAGCCTCTGAGAGCGCTCTCCTGGAGTTTCTGCAAAACCTGAAGAATGTGGACTACCTCGTAATTCTCGGAGACCTCTTTGACTTTTGGACTGCCCGCAATACTGTTGCGTGTCTACGCTACAGAGGCGTGCTTAATGCCCTCAAAGATGTAAAAGAGGGCGGAGTAAAAATTATTTATGTAGAGGGCAACCATGATTTTTCTATGGGTCGCTTTTTTACTGATGAGCTTGGGGCAGAGGTGGTGGAGGGTTCTTTAATTGTGGAGCTGGACAATAGAAAATTTTATCTTACTCACGGCGATACCGTGGAGATGACAAAGGGGTACAGGCGGTGGCGCGGTTTTTTACGCTCGCCGCTCTTTGATCTTTTAAACATGGCCCTGCCCTCAAGCCTTGTCTGGGGTATTGCCATGAAGTTATCGGGAAGGAGCAGGTCATATGATACAAAGGGCCCGGCGCTGGATAAAAAACTACGCGAATTCGCCGGTGAGAGGATAAAGGGCGGAGCGGATATCGTTGTCATGGGGCACTCTCATATGGCTGGCGTCACAGAGATAGGCGGCGGCATATACGCTAACCCCGGCGGCTGGCAGGGCGGCCAGAGCTACCTGCTCTATGAGAAGGGAAAGATGGAGTTGAGAAAATACGGGGGGATATAAACTTTTTTTGTAACTTGTAGGTTGTGTAGATAGGTAGGGTGGGCACTCGCAACCCCACTTTTTTTTGGAAAAAAGAAAGTGGGACAAAGAAAATCAATGAGGAATAATATTTAGTGTTGTAGGGTGGGCAGTGCCCACCAAAAAAGAGAGGGGGGCTTTAGCCCCCCTCTCTTCACTTTCTTTAATA
>CAZEBZ010000151.1:0-2492 GCA_964510775.1 uncultured Thermodesulfobacteriota bacterium | reverse complement strand
CCTATAAACTCAACATCTACAAGGGCGCGGCCTATGCCGTAACTTATCCCTGACATCTTATAGACAATCACCATAGGGGTACCGATTATAGCAGTCTCAAGCGTCGCCGTACCAGAGGCTACAACAGCGGTATCAGCAGCGCGAAGGGCCTCGTACATATTGTCCGAGACTACGGTAATGTCTATCCCTCCAGCACTTCGCGCATCGGTAAATGCCCCGGCCTCTACGCTTCGGGCCGCTGGAATAATAAACCTTGTCTTGCTGCCAAGCCCCCTCTCTATAAGACGGGCGGCTCCGAGCATAACAGGCAGATGCCGTCTTATCTCGGCGCTCCTTGAGCCCGGGAGCAAAGCCACAACAGGGCCCTCTTCAGGTAATCCCAGGGCCTTTCTGGCCTCAATTTTCGTTAAGGGACAACTCACCTCATTAGAGAGAGGATGACCAACGTACTCAACATCCACCCCGGCTCTCCTGTATAACTCCTCCTCAAAGGGCAGCACCACGAGCATCTTGTCAACAAGGCGGGCTATCTTATTTATACGTCCCTTTCTCCACGCCCATACCTGAGGACTTATGTAATATACTACAGGTATACCCAGAGCCTTAGCCTCTTTAGCGAGGCGGAGGTTAAAGTCGGGAAAGTCAATAAATACAGCTGCGTCAAAGCGCCCGCTCCTCAGCGTTCTCTTGAGAGACCCAAGCGTAGCCATTATTTTCGGAGACTTCTCAAGCACCTCGACGATGCCTACGACAGAGACGTCTTTGGAGTCCAGCCCCTGCAGACCAGCCTCGCGCATCCTGAACCCGCCCATACCGCGTGCCTCAAGGCCCGGAGATATAACCTCCAACTCCCGTAAAAGAGAGGCGCCGTGCTTGTCGCCCGATTCCTCGCCGCTGACGATAAAAATTCTCTTATTCATTAAGTAGCCCCGATCCCGGGAAGATGCGGTTTTTCGCGAGGGTCATTCTCGTTACGAGTCTCTTACTGGCGGCCTCTGTACAGAGAGACTTAAGCACTAAAACGAGACATGGATTTTCTTACAGACTCCTGAATACGCTCGGCAACGAGAAGGGCCCTTTGTCCGGCCTCTCCTGTTACAAGAGGGGCCGTGCCCGACCTACAGGCACTTACAAAAGACTTTATCTCTTCAAGCAGGGAATCTTTTTTCTCAATCTTCAGCTCCTCATCAAGAAGCTCGCCGCCTCCCGCCCCGTCCTTTAGTGGGCGCGTAATGGAAATACGCTGCGCCGCATAATCAATGGATATTATGGAATCATGCTGAAATAGGCGAATACTGCGGCGCCGCTCCGTCGAGACGCGGCTCGCCGTGACATTAGCCACACAGCCCCCGGCAAACCTCAGCCTCGCATTCGCCATATCTACATTAGAGGTTATTACGGGAATACCCATGGCCTCTATCTCCACAGGCTCCTCCTCGCCTACAAGGTTCATAATAATATCAATATCATGTATCATAAGATCCAGTATTACATCGATATCCGTGCTTCTCGCCGGAAAGGGCGAGAGCCTGTAAGACTCGATAAAGAGCGGTGCGGTAAGCCTGTCCGAAATGGCCACCACAGCGGGGTTGAACCTCTCAAGGTGGCCTACCTGAAGCAGGGCTCCAGAAGATTTTGCGGCTTCTACAAGGACATCAGCCTGCGCAGAATCCATGGCAATAGGTTTCTCGACGAGGACGTTTACGCCGCGCTTTAAGAAAGCCTCACCTATCTCAAGGTGATTCTCCGTAGGCGTGGCGATGCTTACGGCGTCTACAAGGGGAATCAGCTCTCTGTAATCAGAATATGCTCTTACGCCGAGGCGCCCGGCGACCTCTGTTGCCCTCGCCTCGTCTACATCAGAGATACCTACAAGCTCAGAAGTCTCTATCTCCGCGTACTTCTCGCCATGAAAACCGCCGAGACGCCCTACGCCTACTACCCCTACCTTAACCTTCTTAGTCATCGTGATGCACGCCCTTTCCCTTGAGTCTGGCCCTTGTTATACCTCTCTTCGAGCGCTCTATGAAGTCAAGAAAACGCTTCGCGTGTACAGAGTCAGGCATCTCCTCAATAAGCCTCTCCCTTGCCTCTTTCAGACCGAGAGAAGAGAGAAATATTATCTTGTAGGCCTGTCTTATCTCATCTAAATCCTCTCGTGAGAAACCCTTTCTCCGAAGCCCCACCTTGTTAAGGCCGTATAAGCGAGCGCGGTTACCAACGGCTAAGACATAAGGGGGCACGTCTTTGCTCACCGCCGAGAGACCGCCTATTATGCAGTACGCGCCGATACGCACAAACTGATGCACCGCCACTATGCCGCCCACTATGGCATGGTCTTCAATAGTAACGTGACCTGCGAGAGTAGCGGAGTTAGCCATAATTATATCGCTGCCGAGAAAACAGTCATGTGCTACGTGTACATAATTCATAAAGAGGTTATTATCACCGCAGACAGTCTTTCGAGCGGCCTTCGTAGTAGCCCTGTGTAT
>CAZEBZ010000150.1:0-2505 GCA_964510775.1 uncultured Thermodesulfobacteriota bacterium | reverse complement strand
ACCTCAGACTCCCAGTCTATGCCTGAGAGCAGCCCCGTAATATCCTCGGAGCTTATGACCTCGCGCTCAATGGTGCCTGCTATGGAGCGGGCGATTTCCCTTCGCCTCTTGGGGATAAGCCCCTGGAAGTGCAGGCCAAGAACAGCAACGGGTTTTAAGGGGCGAAAGAGCAGCTTTATGGCTACATAGTTGGTGAGCCACCCTATAAGGGCGCCTATAACAGGGGGAAGTATCAATCTATAGTCAAGAAGCATGGCATCCACGTGAGTATGAGCGGGATTTTTTCATTATAAGTCTTTTTGTATCTTGTGAGGTGTAGTGTAGGAGGAGGGGGAAGTGCTCGTTGGGGCGCTGCCGGCGCAGAGTCGGTTTTGTCGAAGATCATGAGGGCCAGGTTACGAGGCGGCGCTCCTGTGTTTGTTCATCTCCTCGTCATAGTATTTTTTGTAGAGTATCTCCCACTCACGGCAGCCCTCGGGTATGTCTCTTGAGAGTGACCTTATCTTTTGTCTCGCGAACTCATCGGCTATATCCTCGACGTGGAATATCTCCATTATAATACGCTTTACCTCGGCAAGGGCTTTTATGTCGTCGCTATAATCCACAAGGTCGTCATTCCAGATGGCGTCAGTTACTAAGTGGGCTATGTGTGAGATCCTGTCGTCTGAGAGCCTCAAATTATAATTCCCCTCTCTTTTACGAGCTTATTTTTTAGCATGCGGAACATCTTTCTGTAGTCCACATTATCGTCGTCCATCTCGCCTGCATGGGCGTTAAGTATGGACTCCACCTCTCTGTCAAGGTCGTCCTCTGCCTTAAGGTCGGCGATTATGGCCTCCTGCATCCTCGTAAGTACTCTTGCCTCATCGGCCTTTAAGATGACGAGGTCTTTGGCTTTTAGCCCTTTTAATACAAGGGAGGTTATTTCTTCGATTTTTTCCATTTGTATACGCATAAGAGTAAATTAGCATAGCTCTACGTGCTTTGCAAGGACGCTATTCGCCTTCTTAGCTTGCTCTTTGGCGCGGCGTACTGCATGGACTTGCCTTGACAGCCGGGGGCTTTATCCAGTATCGTTAACTTGCCCCCTTGATACTTATAAAAACAGCAGAGAATGCGTCAGGCTGTTTATCTGCAGGAGAATTTTTTTTGTAAGACCTTCTAAAAAAATAAGCTGGCAGGTTGCGCAGGGGGTTAGGGAGGAAAAATGACTTTTATTTACGGTGTAAATCCCGTTAAAGAGGCCCTTCTCGCGAGGCGCTCTGAGGTAGAGAAGGTACTTATCGCAAGGGAGACTCGCGGTAAGGTCGTCTCGGCCATAATCACCTCTGCCGAGAAGTACAATATTACAGTTGAGAGGGTAGCCGCCGAGCAGCTGCAGAGAGTCGCCGGAAGAGTGAGACATCAGGGCATTGTAGCGCTGCTTCGCCGAGGTTTTGGGTACAGCAGCCTTGGGGAGATTATTCTTCGAGTTACAAAGTGCCGCGAAAAGGGCATAAGGGCCTTTGTCCTTGTCCTTGATTCTGTTCAGGATGCCGGTAACGTAGGCTCACTTATCAGGGCGGCGTCATGCGTTGGTGTGGGCGGTGTTGTCATTGCCCGAGACAGGGCCTGCCCTGTAACGGCGGCGGTGGAGAAGGCCTCGGCAGGCGGTGTAAGCCATGTGCCTGTAGCACGGGTAACGAACCTTGCGCGCGCAGTAAGGGAGTTAAAGGAAGCGGGCCTCTGGGCCGTGGCCCTTGAGGCCGACGGCGAGAGGGATATATACGCTGCTGACCTCTCAGAGGATTTGGCCCTTGTTGTAGGCGGCGAGTCCGCAGGCGTGAGAAGGCTTGTAAGAGAGGCCTGCGACGAGTGCCTCTCTATTCCAATGGCCGGCCCCGTGGGCTCTCTTAACGCGGCGCAGGCCGGCGCCATCGCGCTCTTTGAGGCCCTAAGACAGGGCTTAAAGGGGTAAGTACTAATATAAGAGGAGTGTATAAACGGCCCTCTGCTTATACACTCCTCACTCTTATCTTACATTTACCTTGCATTCAGGCTTGTATTCAGGGCTTGCCCCTTACTCTGCTTTGGCCTCAACCTGCCAGCGCTTGAGCCCCGGGATAAGCTCCTCGGCTACTGCCTTTGCCCGCTCCGGCGAGACGCGCTTGGTCTTTACTAAAGACTCTGCCACCTTCTCGATCATCTGATCCATAGTAATATCAGGCTCTGTAAAGGCGCCCTTCCAGTAGCAGTATCTGCAGTAGTTTACGTTGATAACCTTAGTGGCCGTTGTGCCGAACTCTGTGGGTTTTTTCATGTTAACGCCGCAGCTCTGACATGATGGCGCCGATAGTTTAGGTCTTGTTGTCATTTTTATACTCCTTTTGGTTTCTTTTTATGAGGTACTGCTTCTTTTCTCTGTTAATTCATCTCTTCAGAGAGTTTTTCCCCTGCAAGTATGTGCATGTGGAGGTGAAAGACAGTCTGACCGCCTCCGGCGTTGGTATTTACAATGGTTCTAAA
>CAZEBZ010000149.1:0-2509 GCA_964510775.1 uncultured Thermodesulfobacteriota bacterium | reverse complement strand
TTTCGAGATGTGTGATAGACACTGAGGATTTGTATTTCTTTATTCTTTATCCTGTAAGGCACTATAAAGGGTAAGTCCGCAATGACAAGCTCATAAATTCCGCGTACTCGTCCTGCCCTTCCAAGTTTCGGATGGTCACGAAGCTGCTCTACTGCGTAACCTATCTTCTGCGCCGTCTCAAAGGCCGCAGAAGGATTGTCTCTTGCGATATAATCCTGAATATTTTCCAACGCAAGGGCCGCCGGCTCTGTCCATTTAATCTCCATACTCAGGCATCTTCGTATTTATTAAAGATTCGCTTCATCTCTCTCTCGCTGACGAAACGCCCCTCATTAGCCGCCTTAATACCCTCTCTGACACGCTCAGTCTGCCATGCCTGAACCTCAAGGAGGTTGTCAATTGCCTGATTGACGATATAGTTTCGAGATCTCTCCATTTTATTTGCGAGCTGATCCAGCTGTTTCACCTTCTTACTCTCAGTGCGGACTGTAAATGCCTCTTTGCTCATCTGCTCCACCTTTTGGTTCATTATGGTTCATAGCGGTTCACTTCTAATCATAGCATACAAACCGCATGAGGTAAAACAAAACCAGTCTCGTAAGGTGGGCAGCCTTGTAGGGTGGGCTCTGCCCACCATTCTTTAGCGCTTATGCTTTTTGCAGAATACAACTTTCTGTTCCCATTTAGTCTTGTAGGTTGGTAGAACAAAGCTCTGCGCGACAATTTGATTTTTAAGCTAAGGGCTATAATCAATTAAAAGACGTTGAGTTTCGTTCCTCAACCCAACCTGCGAGTAGCCCGCCCCATCGCCTTAAATACTCTCCGGAGCAAACTCAAGGCCCGTAGTCTCGGGAAAACCAAAAAGCAGGTTCATATTCTGCACGGCCTGGCCAGAGGCGCCTTTTACGAGGTTGTCTATGGTGGAGACGACTATCACCTGACCTGAATCGGGGTCTGACCACAGGCCGATATCGCAGTAATTTGAGGCGCGCACCTCGTTGATATTTGGAAACTCTCCCTCACCAAGAATACGCACAAAGGGCTCACCTGCGTAGCTCTCTTTATAAAGAGCAAGGAGCTTCGCCGTAGAAAGCCCCTGCTCAAGTTTTACGTAAAGCGTAGTCAGGATTCCCCGTGAGACAGGGAGCAGATGAGGCGTAAAGACTACCTCCACCTCAGCGCCAGCAAGGGCGGTAAAATTCTGTTTTATCTCCGGCGAATGCCTGTGCGCCCCCACCTTATAGGCCTTAAATCCTCCTGAGACATTTATAAAACTCGTTGCCTCACTGGCGCCGCGCCCCGCTCCTGATACGCCGCTCTTGGAGTCTACGATAACTGTCGCCCCTTTTTTCAAAAGACCCTTTTTCAGAATCGGCATTAGAGCAAGGGTCGCCCCCGTGGGATAACACCCCGGGTTGGCTACAAGTGAGGCTCCCTTAACTGCCTCGCGGTTTACCTCAGGCAGACCATAAACAGCCTCGCCTATGAGGGACTTACGCGTATGCTCACCGTACCATTTCTCATATACATCAGCGTTCTTAATTCTAAAGTCGGCGCTAAGATCAATGACCTTTTTACCTGCCTCGATAAAACGCGCGACAACCTCCATTGAGGCGGCGTGGGGCAGACAGCTGAAGATCACGTCGGCGCCCAAAGCCTCACCTCCATGGGGGGCAGTAAAACAAAGTCCTTCATAGAGACTGCGAAGTGAGGGGAATACCTCGGCAACGGATTTGCCGCAGAACTTTCTTGAGGTAACAGTCGTTACTCTTACATTGGGGTGGGACTTTAAGATACGTAAGAGCTCAAGGCCCGTAAGACCGCTCGCTCCGATTATGGCCGCTGATTTTTCTAATAGCATGGGAGTATTCCTTATATTATAGATTCAGAGTGCCGTAAAATTATTTCAAAAAAAAAGGGGAGGCCATAAGGCCTCCCCAATAAGGATAATAAATGAGTATGCGGGCGGTCTTATCTCTTGGAGAACTGGAACCTCGCTCTCGCGCCTTTCTGACCTGGTTTTTTACGCTCAACCATTCTGGGGTCTCTCTTGAGGAAACCAGCTTTCTTAAGTACGGCACGAAGCCCCGGGTCGGAAATTATAAGGGCCCTTGAGATACCGTGCCTGATGGCTCCGGCCTGCCCTGTCATGCCCCCGCCTGTTACCCTTGCAGCGACATCGAACTGACCTGTTGTATTAGTAACGGAAAAGGCGTCAGCAACTGTCTTTACATGGTCTTCTCTGCCAAAGAACTCTGTGACAAGTTTTTTATTTATCTTAATATCACCGGCGCCGGCCCTGAGCCTTACCCTCGCTACGGCGGTCTTTCTTCTGCCTACAGTTACGATTTCTTCTGACATTTTTTCAACTCCACTTTCTGTATCAGGGCCGTAGCCCATCTATATTTTAATCTTTTATACGTCCCGTCAACACTAGAACAAAATACTTAATTTTACACTAACGAACCCGCCGCCTCAACAACCCTCTTTTTTTCTAAGGAACGCCATC
>CAZEBZ010000148.1:0-2510 GCA_964510775.1 uncultured Thermodesulfobacteriota bacterium | reverse complement strand
AGGGTATTATTTTCTCCTTAAGATCTCTCTCTCCATCGAAACCCGCTATAAAATTAAACTCCTCTTTATCTTCATCTATCTCTATTATCCTCACCCAGTCACAGGGAATGAGCCTGGATACCATCCTTGCAGTAACCTCGATTATCTCAGAGACATCCAGTGTAGAGAGGACTGCCTTGGAGATAGCGCTCATAGTCTCAATGGTCTCAACCTTTCGGGAGAGCACCATAGCTTTGGCGAGAGACTCATCGTAGTGATTCGAAGCATCAAGGACAACAGAGGTTTGATTGGCTACTGCCTGCATCAGCTCTATCTTCTTCTCTGACTGACAGCCGCATTCCTTAATATTATCGGCTAAACAGATACAGACAATAAGCCCCCTATACTCACTCTTACCTACAAGGGGCAGCAGTGAAATAGTCTTCACATTCTCTATCCACTCGAAAAGGCCGTCTTTTTGCAGCTTCATGGGCTCCGAACCGCTTGTGTTGGATTCCAGAAAAACACTGCCGCTATCCAAAGCTCCCTTTATTGAACTAAAATCTAAACTTAGTTGTCCTAATTTGAATAAAGGCTGCATATGGTGGGCAAGTCCTGATTCTTTAGCCGGTCTTAAGGTCTTGGTCTCGCTATCCCAGATATATGATAATACTAAATCTACGCCCACTATATCCCGAGTGATGCTGACTACTCTCCCCAAAAGTGCATCAAGATTGGCTGTGTTAGAGGTGGCCTCGGAGAGCTTGAGAAGATTCTTCGTTGTCTCAGCCTCTCTCGCCGCCTCCATCTCAGCTATCTTGCGGCTGGTGATATCTCGTCCATTTACAACAAAACCGGCAACCTTGTTACCCCTGTCAACATGAGGGTACAGATTAATATCCATATACCTCTTCTTATAAGCGGGGAACTCCATCCAGGCTTGATAATTTACCTCCTCACCGGCCAGACAGCGCTCGGCGTTGGGACGTATCACATCATTAAAAAAGACATCACCAAAGACCTCTGAGGCGGTATGCCCGACGAGCTCATCTAAGGTTTTACTGAAAGCGGCCAGGTATGCCGCGTTAGCAGTAATGTAAGTAAAATTCTTATCCAGTAGGGCCATCATATCAGTGGTACTGGAGACAATGCGCTCGAACTGATGCAGCTGCGCTGTTCGCTCCTCAACACGCACCTCAAGTTCGTCATGGGATAGATTAAGCTCGCCGAGGAAGTATTTATTCTCAAGTACGGCAGTAACATGATGAGAGAAACTGTGCAGGTATGGTCTGTACAGCTCAAACTCAAGAGCCCTGTCGATTGTAAAACAAAAATTGCCATGCTCTCTGTGTATGGAGGTAAGAGGTATGAGGACGCTCTCCGAGTTATCCGAGGGCGCAGAGCCAGACTCTATGAAGTCCACGGAGAGTACTCCGGGAACAGATCTCAGACCGTGGCATGCAAGCAAGAGGAGGTTGTGCCTGTCTGGTATAGCATCAATAATGCTATGCAGAAAAAGAAGTTGTCCAAGGACTTCAGGGTCTATTGCTGGTTTGGTTTCTGCTCTGTAAATTTTCAGTCTCCCATCGTTTTAAAGTCATCAGGAAGCGAGTATAAGGGGTTTCTTGTAATACGGCCCCTGAGAATTACTGCAGGATGGACACGCAGTATATCCATAATCGTAGCGCCGTCAAAGAGGGTTGTGTTATATTGACAGATTGCCGTTACGGGCGACCTCTTCAGCGCTATATTGACTCGGGCCTCATACTCTATCAACCGTTCCACCCCGGGAAGTTCTTGTAAAGCCCAATGCATCTCACCGCTTACTCTCGCTCCGTTATACCCATCCCTAACGCTTGAGGAGTAAAATTCATGAATATTGTTCAGCATCTTATCAGGGTCAAAGCAGCCTTCCGGGTGATATACCGACTCTGTAGAGATGATGGAGAGGTCTCTGGCAATAGCCTCATTAGAGACATCAATGTTCCTATCTTTAAGATTTTTGAGAAGTTCTGCAGGGGGGATCACCTTAGCAAAATAACCTACACGCTCTCCTGACGTAAGGCCGGCCTTCAAAAACTTTGATATTACATCAAGGCGTACCTGCTCATCGGAATAAAAGAGGCACATATGAGTTCCAGCCGGGCAGGACTCTTCTGTAAATCCTAGGTCAATATCACCGAGAGACTGTATCACAGTATGTTTCTTTCCTGCCAAAGGCTAAATCAACTATGAGGCTGCATACACCAATTTAAGATAATATTCTTTATATTGCACAACCAGATTAATATTTTACAGAAACTGACCTTAAAAAACAATGTTTAATTGACCACCTCTAAGTGTTATTTGCCGACAGCGGCATGGTAGATGTCTTGAGGGCGGCAACGTAACCCCTTATGGCGGCTATTCTGTGTAATAGATGGAGAGGCGTTTACGACAAAATTCTGTTAAATAACGGTCTGTTGCCATCTTTTCACGGAACTCTTCATAGGCCTTGCCCTTCCATATTTCTTTAAGATTACTCTTCGCCC
>CAZEBZ010000147.1:0-2549 GCA_964510775.1 uncultured Thermodesulfobacteriota bacterium | reverse complement strand
AATCAATACAGGGAGGAGAGTAAGAAGAGAGCAGATTAAAGATCTAACGAGAGAGACCTTCCGCCGTAAGCACCTTTAACCCCCTCTGTACTGAGCTTATCTTTATATCACCTCTCCACTCAAAGGACTCGCCGTCTACATGGGCCGCACTCTCCCCCGCCCTTGTTATGAGAAACTCCCTACCCCTGATAGCCCGAAATCCCTTAAGAGAGGTGATTGTTCCGCCAAGGAGCTTTTTCCATACGCCCGGCACTGAGAGCGGCCCTATTGCGGGCATAATAGATAACTCGATAAGGCCGTCAGAGGGGTCGGCCCCGGGGGCCATAAGGGCAGGGCCGCCGTAATTCTCCACATTAGAGGCCGTAAGAGAGAGAGACCTTACCTTTACGAGGGCGTTATCCACCTTTATGGATAAGTCCTCGCCCTTAAACCTCAAAAATTCTCTAATAGCCCCTGGGTGGCGCGTACAGAACTCGCGGGGCCTTGAGGCAAAAAAACGCTGACTGTACTTTTTAACAAAACCTGCGTCAAGACCAAAACCCGCAGAGGCAAAGAAAAAACGTCCGCAAAAGACCCCCGCATCTACGCCCCTTACAGTGCGGCCCTTTATAAGGGCCGCAGCCGCCTCAGGCTCAAGAGGAATCTTAAGGGCTCTGGCAAGAGAATTCGCCTTTCCAAGAGGTATGATGCCAAAGACAACGGGAGTGCCTACGAGGACAGAGGCCGCCTCATTAACAGTAGCGTCGCCGCCGCAGGCTACAACGTACTCAAAGCCTCTTTGCAGTGCCTCCTCGGCAAGTGCCGCCGCGTGCCCCGGCCCCTCTGTCTCCTTAATACGGAAAAACCCCTCCTCGCGCCCAAAGACCTTGCGCACGACATCGTAAACAAGGGCCAGACTCCCGCTTCTGCCTCCGGCTCTGGGGTTAACTATAAAAAGCACTCTCATCACTTAAGGGCTCCCTGCATTGGGGCCTCTTGGCCCCTCAAAAAACTCATACTAATAGAACAATCATATAGACTGATTATAACAAAAAAATCCCTTGAGACCCGTTTTTTTTAAGGTTGTTCCCCACCGCCTTCGCCCAAACCTCCATGAGGTCGCGAGAGCGCCACCTTATAAAACCTTAAGTTTATTTGTCACTTGCAAAACAAAAAATTTGATATATATTATTTATATACCTCTATTACTCCTGCATGGCAAGAGTCTTAGTAAGAGACAAGTCAGGGTTATAAGACCTGAACCTGTATATTATCAAACAACACACAAGGAGAGAATCAATGCAGAACGCCAATGTTACAGCGACTAAAGAATTTACAGATGATGCCGTAAAAAAAGTTACATACATCAAGACAGACAAACTCACTGAAGATACCTATTACTTCAACGCAGGGCAGGTATTAGACTATCACAAGCACCCCACAGGGGATCAGATTTTCTTTGTCCAAGAGGGCGAGGGAACCTATTATCTCGATGCCGGGACTGAGGAGGCCACAGAGCTTTCTCCAGGCGTAATAGTGCTTGCGCCAAAAGACGTCTGGCATAAAATCGTCGCAAAGACCGAGCTCGTAGTCTCACAGGCAACAGTTCAGCCCGCCGGTATGTTAGTAAGAGATTAAACAAGGGACTCTTAAGAATAGGGCACAAAATAATAAATAAAAAAAATGGGGGCCCTTGCCCCCATTTTTTTTATCCTTTTGGCCGCCTCAACCGCAAAAAAACCCTTGCATTTCAGCGCTTTTAGGGCCTTCTTTTTATCTATATTTTTCCCTTGACAGGCCACTACATATTGTGGTCTAATACAAATCGTACACTAAATAGGCGATTTTCATCTTATATTTCAAAGACTTACCGCTGTCTTCCGGGAGGCCCTTTTTTTAGGGCGGCAAAAAAAACCGGAAAATCAGTTTTTATTCGTCAAACCATGCTGACGTCACTCTGCATGGACGAGTTTTTCTAATATTTTTATTACTAAAGGAGATTTGCATTATGGAGCAGGAAGTCATCAACAGCCAGGTAGAGCCCGTCTTTAAGAAGACCGTCAACGCGGAGATTCCTGAGAAGACGATTGATATTAGCGAGAACAGCCGAAAGGTTCTTGAGAGGCGATACCTTAAAAAGGGCAGCGACGGAGCGCCTGACGAGACTGTTGAGGACATGTTCTGGCGCGTAAGCCGCAACATCTCCCTTGCCGAAAAGCTATATGATGAGGGCGCTGATACAGAGTCCGTGGCCCGTGAGTTTTACGACATGATGGCCTCCCTTGAGTTCCTTCCAAACTCGCCCACTCTCATGAACGCCGGGCGCGACCTGCAGCAGCTCTCGGCCTGCTTTGTCCTTCCCATTGAGGACTCTATGGAGAGCATTTTTGAGGCCGTAAAGAACACGGCCCTTATTCATAAATCCGGCGGAGGCACTGGTTTTTCCTTCTCAAAGCTGCGCCCATCAGGCGATACCGTGGGCTCCACATCAGGTATCTCAAGCGGCCCCTTATCCTTTATGACCGTCTTTGACGGCGCAACAGAGGCCATTAAGCAGGGCGGCACAAGAA
>CAZEBZ010000146.1:0-2584 GCA_964510775.1 uncultured Thermodesulfobacteriota bacterium | reverse complement strand
TAGTTGTCTCCCAGAGCTGGTCGGGGTTCATCTCGCCAAGACCTTTGTATCTCTGTATGGAGAGACCCTTCTTGCCGTACTCTGTAATGGTTTGCGTAAGCTCTCTGAATGAAGAGGCCTCTTGGTCAAGGGCCTCGCCGGTGATGGTAAAGGGAGGGCCTCCTGCCGACTCAATAGCCTTGGCCAGCCGTCTTAGCTCACGGTACTCCTGTGAGACCAGTAAGGGGACGTCAATGACTGTCTCTTTTGTAAGGCCTCCGCGTCTGATAGCGCATATTATCTCAAAGGTATCGCCGCTCTCACTCTTTGCTGCCGTGCATTTAATTGAGGCCGCCGCGTCTTCACCATCAGAACTCTCGGCAGATAGAAAACGTGTTTCTATCTTACCGGCAAGGGCCGTTGCCGAGGCCTCATCTGAGAAGGTTTTCTCCTCAAGAGCTTCATCAAAGGCAAGGAGATTCATGAGCCTTCTGTCTTTGCCGCGCTGCTCCATACGAGAGATTATACTTCCAAAGGCTGCACCGCGTTTAAGGAGTTTTATGAGTGACTCGCCCTGCAAAGAGGTCTTTCTGCCCTTTGACGTTACTGCGATGCCGCTGCGTGCGGACTCAAATATATAGTTCTGAAGCGCCGCCTCGTCTTTTAGATACTGCTCTGCGCGGCCTTTTTTCACCTTGAACAGAGGGGGTTGAGCTATGTAGAGGTTGCCGTTCTCGGCAAGGGCCTTCATCTGACGGTAGAAAAATGTGAGCAGAAGGGTACGAATGTGAGAGCCGTCAACATCGGCATCTGTCATTATTATTATCCTGTGGTAGCGAAGTTTTTCCGCGTTGAAGTCCGTCGTGCCTATGCCGCAGCCAAGGGCCGTTATGATGGTCTTTATCTCCTCGTTGGAGAGTACTTTGTCAAAACGAGCCTTCTCTACGTTGAGTATCTTTCCCTTAATTGGAAGTATTGCCTGAAAGCGGCGGTTTCGTCCCTGCTTGGCAGAGCCGCCGGCAGAGTCGCCCTCTACGATGAATATTTCGCTTAGCAGGGGGTTTGTCTCCTGACAATCTGCGAGTTTACCTGGAAGCGTTGAGGACTCAAGCGCTCCCTTTCTTCTAATAATATCACGGGCTTTGCGCGCCGCCTCTCTTGCGCGCGCTCCGTCAAGGGCCTTTTTTATAATACGCTTGGCGATTGCCGGGCTCTCCTCAAGGAAGTTGGAGAGCTTCTCGTTTACAATGCTCTTTACGTAGCTCTCTATCTCGCTGTTGCCAAGCTTTGTCTTTGTCTGACCCTCGAACTGAGGGTTTGGGAGTTTTACGCTTATTACGGCCGTAAGGCCTTCTCGTACATCATCTCCCTGAAGTGATTCTTTCAGCAGCCCCCTGCCTGAGCCGTAGCTGTTAAGCGTCCTTGTTAACGCTGACTTTAGCCCAACTACATGTGTGCCGCCCTCGGTGGTGTTGATGTTATTGGCGTAAGAGAAGAGATTCTCGCTGTAGGACTCGCTCCACTGCATCGCCAGGTCTATGATGACGCCTTCTTTCTCGCCGGAAAAAAATATGACCTTGGGATGAATGGGCGTGCGGGCCTTGTTTAGGTACTCAATAAAGCTCTTCATCCCGCCCTTATACTGGAATTCGTGGCCCTTGCCGTTTCTCTCATCAGTTATGTTTATTTTTATCCCGGCGTTGAGGAATGCGAGCTCACGGAGCCTGTGGCTTAAGGTGTCGAAGCTGAACTCTGTACTCTCGAATATCTCAGGGTCCGGTAAGAATGTGATTGTAGTCCCTGTTTTTTTTGACTTACCCGTTACTGTAAGTTTTGTCATTGGCGCGCCCTGCTTGTAGCTCTGGCTGTAGATATTGCCGCCGCGTTTTATCTCTACATCAAGGCGTGTTGAGAGAAAGTTTACTACTGTTACGCCTACGCCGTGAAGGCCGCCGGAGACCTTGTAGGCCTTGTTCTCAAACTTACCGCCGGCGTGCAGCTCAGTAAGGACTACCTCAACAGTGGGGCGCTGCTTCTCAGGGTGCATCTTCACGGGAATACCTCTGCCGTCATCGCTTATAGTGACAGAGTTGTCCTCGTGTATTATTACATCGACGTTTGTGCAGTATCCGGCGAGGGACTCGTCAATGGCGTTGTCAACTACCTCGTATACAAGATGATGCAGACCCATGGTGCCTGTGCTGCCTATGTACATTGCAGGGCGTTTGCGTACGGCCTCAAGGCCGCCGAGGACTTTTATGGATTTTTCATCGTATGCAGAGCCTTCCAGTTGGGCCTGCTCCTCTGGTGTATGCGTTGTGCTCAAGGTATGACTCCCCTTTTTTTTTGCGTGATTTGGCGGGCTGCGATGCCTTGAAAGCGCCGCACTCATATGAGATTCTTATACTAAGGATATGACTCTATAATGTAAATAACTATAACATCAAAAGCAGCGCTTTAGCAATAAAAAAAAAGGGTTACCCTTAAGGATAACCCTTTGATTCTCAAGATAAAAATTGGGGTGGGCGAGGGGATTCGAACCCCCAACCCCCGGAGTCACAGTCCAGTGCTCTAACCGTTGAGCCACGCCCACCATTGTTGATTT
>CAZEBZ010000145.1:0-2648 GCA_964510775.1 uncultured Thermodesulfobacteriota bacterium | reverse complement strand
TCTTTTTATAAGGAAGATTTTGTTCTCTCTTTGCAGGGAGAAGAGAGACACTTTGTAATAAACGCCTTTAAGACCATTGACGGCCTTGGTCTTATTGTTACAGATATTACTGCAAGTAAGGTAGCCGAGCAGGCCGCCGACGAGGCAAACCGCGCCAAGAGCGAGTTCCTTGCTAACATGAGCCATGAGATACGCACACCTATGAACGGTGTTATAGGTATGACAGGGCTGCTCCTTGATACGACCCTTAGCCCTGAGCAGCTTGAGTACGCCGAGACTGTTAAGATGAGCGGCGATGCCCTCCTTACCCTGATAAACTCCATACTGGATTTCTCAAAGATAGAAGCTGGTAAGCTGGAGCTTGAGATACTTGACTTTGATCTGCGCTCAACAGTAGAAGACGTCTCTGATCTCCTCGCTATACGCGCTCAAGGTAAGGGCCTTGAGTTTGTCTCAATCATAGCTCCTGATGTGCCATCTCTCCTTACCGGCGACCCCGGCAGGCTACGGCAGATACTTATAAATTTAGCCGGTAACTCCATTAAGTTTACAGCAGAGGGCGAGGTTGTTATAGAAGTATCTCTTGAGAGTGAGGTGAGTGAGAGTGTTATGCTTCGCTTTGAGATAAGGGATACGGGCACGGGGATCTCCCCGGAGAAGATAGACCGCTTATTTGAACCCTTTACTCAGGCCGATGCCTCGACTACTCGAAAGTTTGGCGGAACAGGTCTTGGCCTTACTATCTCAAAACAGCTTGTTGAGATGATGGGCGGTGCGATAGGCGCAAGGAGTACGGGAAGCAACGGCTCTACCTTCTGGTTTACCGTGAAGATGAAGAAACAGCCTCCTGACGCCTTGAAAAAGGAGGTTCCAAGGTCTGATATAAGGGAAAAGAGGTTCCTTATAGTAGATGATAACAAGACTAACCGCAGACTCCTTGATGCACTTCTTAGGTCATGGTCTTGCTCCTGCGATGAGGCCCCTGACGGCGCAACTGCCCTTGATATGCTACAAAAGGCTGCTGAGGCCGATGAGCCTTATGTCATTGCCATTGTGGATATGCAGATGCCTGAGATGGACGGTGATATGCTTGGCAGGAAAATTAAGGCCGATCCGCTATTACGCGATACCCTTCTTGTTATGATGACTTCTATTGGACAAAAAGGCGATGCCAAACATATGGAAGAGATTGGTTTTTCAGCCTACCTCACTAAACCACTGAAGCAGTCAAAGCTCTATGATTGCCTTGTTACAGTTCTTGGCGCCTCTACTGAAAAATCAGTAAAAGAGCCTATTATAACCAATTATACAATTAAAGAGATTTCAAAACGCAGGGTGAGGATACTCGTTGCCGATGATAATGCCGTTAATCAGAAGGTGGCCCTTAAAATTCTTGAAAAACTCGGTTATAGGGCCGATACCGTTGGCAACGGCCTTGAGGTCTTAAAGACCCTTGAGAGCGTGCCTTATAACCTTGTACTCATGGATTGTCAGATGCCTGAGATGGACGGCTATGAGGCCACACGCTCTATACGGGATATCTCCTCAAGTGTTATGGCTCATGATATACCTGTAATAGCCATGACAGCCAATGCGCTAAAAGGCGACCGCGAAAAATGCCTGGAGGCTGGAATGGACGATTATATCTCCAAACCCGTTGATCCTATTGAGCTTAATAGCGTAATTAAAAAATTCCTATCAGGCAATGGCAGGGCGGTTAAGGATAAGACCCCGCCAAAGAGAGATAATAATGGCGAGGTCTTTGATAAAGGCGGTCTGCTTCAGCGTTTAATGGGAGATGAAGATATCCTTGTAGAGATACTTAAAGGTTTTCTCCTTGATATGCCTGTGCAGATATCTACTCTCAAAGAAGCCCTGAATAAGGGCGACGCTGATGGCGTACGCAGAGCCGGTCATACTATCAAGGGAGCGAGCGCAAATGTAGGCGCTCTCAAGGTCTCTGCTGCCGCTTTTGCAGTTGAGAATGCAGGCAAGGCCGAAGACCTTGCAAAAGCCGCCTCTGCAGCTAAAGAACTTGAGACTTGTCTTGATGAATTTAATAGCCATGTATCAGGGGAGATTGCTTCGCCTGATTAGAGTGCTTGCTTTAAGAAGCTTGTATCTCATACTCTGAAGACAGCCGCACTGTCTTCACTTCGTTTTTTATCTTAATAAGGTATTACCATGAGAGTGCTTATAGCAGAAGATGACCTTACATCCCGCACCATACTTACGGCAAACCTGAAAAAGTGGGGTTTTGACGTCCTCGCTGTAGCTGATGGTCTTGAGGCCCAAGAGGAGCTGAAAAAACCAGAGGCCCCTCAGCTCGTTATCCTCGACTGGCTTATGCCCGGCATGGACGGCCTTGATGTATGTAGAAAGATAAGAGAGGCTGAGGAGGCTACGGAAGATGAGTGTTACACTTATGTTATACTTCTTACAGGCTGCGGAGATCCTGAAGAGATTGTAGAGGGACTAAGCGCCGGGGCTGATGATTATGTAGTAAAGCCCTATAACTTGCAGGAGCTGAATGTCCGTCTTAAGGCAGGGCGCAGAATTGTTGAGCTTCAGCAGGCCCTTATTGAGGCAAAGAACAAACTAAGAGACCTCTCCATGCACGACCACCTTACGGGAATATTCAACCGCAG
>CAZEBZ010000144.1:0-2682 GCA_964510775.1 uncultured Thermodesulfobacteriota bacterium | reverse complement strand
CGCGCCGTTATTCTCGGCGAGACTACCTTTGGAAAGGGCTCTGTACAGACCATCGTGCCTCTCTCAGACGGCTCTGCCCTTAGACTTACTACGGCAAAGTACTATACGCCATCTGGCAGGTCTATTCAGGCAAAGGGCATTGAGCCTGATATCGTAGTTGGCGCAAGCGGCAATAGGCACCACTTGAAAGAAAAAGACCTCTCAGGCCATCTCGCCGCTGAGGGAAGCAAAAAAAAGAAGAAGGGTAATGCTGTTAAGAAGATACATATTGTTGAGAAAGAGGCCCCTGAGGTAAAGGGTGAGGATATTCAGCTTGAGAGGGCTCTGGAGTATCTTAAGAGCTGGTATATATTCAAGGGTCTTAAGGGAACGAGTCTGGACTATAAGAGGGCCGGTTAGCCCGCTCTACGGTGCAGACTTGAAGAAGGGTATTCTCTGTGGCAAAAAAACGAAAAAAAAGGGGGCGCAAAAAAAGCAACTCCTTTAAATGGGGTTTTCTTCTCATTGGTTTTGTCCTTGGTCTTGCAGCGGCCTTTTTATTCATGAGGTACGGGGCTATGGCGCCACATATCATAGCCTCAAAAGAGGCGCAGCGTCACGAGAAAGGTGCTTTGCCTCTTGAGAAGGCCCCACCCTCTGTTGCGAGAGTGGCTATTCTTATAGATGATATGGGCGGAAATATCTCGACTCTGAAGAAGATACTTAGCCTTGAGGCACCTATTACCATCTCCGTTCTCCCACATCTGAGGCATTCGCGTGAGGTCTCTCGTTTAGCCGCCTTAAGCGGCCGTGATGTACTTGTGCACCTGCCTATGGAGCCAAAGAACAGCGTGGTAAATCACGCGGGCCGAGGCGTCCTGCTAACCTCTATGACCGAGGCGGTTATCAGGAAGAGAGTTTTCGAGGATCTTCTCTCTGTGCCTGAGGCAATAGGGGCCAATAATCACATGGGTTCGAGGTTTACGGAAGACGAATCAGGTATGAGGACAGTCTTTGCCGTTCTCAAGGAGAGGGGCTTGTTTTTTGTAGACAGCCGTACCACCTCGGCCTCAATTGGCAGCCGCCTTGCCGCTGAAGTTGCTCTGCTTCACGGCGAAAGAGATGTCTTTCTTGATAATAAAAGAGACGTGAAGTACATAGACGGTCAGCTTGCTACACTTGCCAGTATAGCCCGTAAGAGGGGCAGCGCCATTGCTATTGGACACCCTTATGCAGAGACCCTCACTGCCTTGCGAGAGAGGCTGCCTGCTCTGAAGGAAGAGGGGATTGAGGTAGTGCCTGTCTCTGAATTATTAAAATAATAAATACTTGACAGTATTTGACATCTCTGTTAAAATAAACTAATTTTTTTTTAACGAGGTGCTTTTTTGCGATTTTGATTTTGTAAAGACTATATGGATGATCTTATGAAATCCTATGGTCTTTTTTTATTTAGCGCAAAGGGGGCCGCAACAAGGTGTATGGTCTGAATACAAAGAGGCCGGCACAAGAAGGAGGAGTAAAATGGCGCAGGGTAAGGTAAAGTGGTTTAATGAGACTAAAGGCTTTGGCTTCATACAGCAGGAGTCAGGTGAGGATGTTTTTGTCCATTACTCAGAGATTCAGGGCGAAGGCTTCAAGACCCTTAACGAGGGTGACGATGTCGAGTTCGAGGTTACTGATGGTCCAAAGGGCCCGCAGGCTTCAAACGTAAGCAGAGTTTAAGTCCTTAGTCTTTACTGAGAGCTTGATAAAGACCCCCCTTTTGCCATGAGGCAAGAGGGGGGTCTTTTTTTATGTCTTTTCTCCTTATTTGCGCGGCGTTGGGTTTCTTGTGTTTTGGTTTCTACTCTGTTATATTGTCTTCAAGATGGATAGTTTTAACCTCTCAGAATATTTAGAGGCAAAGAAGGTCTTTATTGATAAGGCCCTCAAAGCCCTTATACCCTCTCTTTCCGGGCATACAAAGTCGCTAAATGAGGCGATGCGTTACAGCCTCTTTGCCGGAGGTAAGCGTCTGCGTCCTGTGCTTACACTTGCTGCCGCTGAGGCCGTTGGCGGCGATCTCGCTACGGCGGTAAATACTGCCTGCGCCATTGAGTGTATCCATACATACTCACTTATTCACGACGACTTGCCCGCACTTGATGATGACGACCTTCGTAGAGGCAGGCCCACCTGTCATAGAGAGTACGGTGAGGCCATGGCCATACTCGCAGGAGACGCGCTCCTTACATCTGCCTTTCAAATAATAGCCGCCTCCGCAGTATCTGACAGCGCTGCCTTAATCAGGGTAATAGACGAGGTTGCCGCAGGGGCGGGCCATAACGGTATGATCGGCGGACAGGTCTGTGATATTGAGTCCGAGGGTAAGGCCATATCTTACCCAGAGCTTGAGTATATACATACCCACAAGACAGGACGGCTTATTCTCGCCTCTGTGCGCTGCGGCGCCATTCTTGGCGGAGCATCAGAGGCAGAACTCGCCGCCCTTACGCTTTACGGTGAGGCAACGGGCCTTGCCTTTCAGGTTGTTGACGATATACTTGATGTAGAGGGTGAGGCGAAGGAGATGGGCAAGGCTGTCGGCGGCGACGCCGAGAGAGGCAAGGCCACTTATCCATCGCTTCTTGGAATGAATGAATCAAAGGCACGCGCCGATGAGCTAGTTGCCGCGGCCATTAAAGCCCTTAATAGTT
Organism: uncultured Thermodesulfobacteriota bacterium; assembly: GCA_964510775.1. Classification (GTDB taxonomy): domain Bacteria; phylum Desulfobacterota; class GWC2-55-46; order GWC2-55-46; family JADFVP01; genus JAJRZX01. The sequence goes on along the minus strand of CAZEBZ010000144.1, from coordinate 4 downwards.
TTGG
>CAZEBZ010000143.1:0-2695 GCA_964510775.1 uncultured Thermodesulfobacteriota bacterium | reverse complement strand
CAAAGAGGGTGTTTCTGTTCTTAGAAGTGGTCTTAAAAACAAGAACTGGAGGCTCAGGGTTGTGGTTGTGGACATTCTTGGCGACCTTGAGGGCCCGGCGGTAGTTGAAGACCTCTGTCTCTCTCTTCTTGACAGTGAGCCTGATGTACGGGCAAAGGCCGCAAAGGGTCTTGGCAAAAAACGGGCGCGTTCCGCCGTCAAGCACCTCATGGGGCTTATTGAGGATCCTTCGTGGGTCGTAAGGCTTCACAGTATACGCGCCCTTGGTCTTATATACGCAGTTAATGCCGTAGGCAAGATAAAACTCGCTCTCATGGACTCCAACTGGCAGGTTCGCCGAGCGGCGGCCGAGGCCCTGGGCCTTATGAAAGATCATTCCATGGACGCGCTCTGCGATATTCTCCTTAATCATGAAGACGATTACGCCAAGGAGATGGTAGTAGAAGAGATGCAGCGCACAGGCCTTGTCTGGCAGGTAGTCGCGGGGCTCGAGGATGATAAGGAGACGGTGCGTAAGATGGCCGAGGACACACTCTATGCCATTGGAGTAAACGGGGCCTTCTCACCCCTTATAAATGCCCTTGAGAGAGGGACTCAGCCGGTAAGGTTGATAATGATAGGGATACTCGCCCGTTTTAAGTCCGAGCGTGCACAGCAGGCTATAGAGGCCGCGGCTGATAGAGATGAAGACCTTGATGTAAGAAAGGCAGCCAGACTTGTTCTGGGTCGTCCCTGATTCATTAAGAAGGCGGGTCTTCGCCAATTACGAGGTTTAATGTGGATATTGCCAATCTTATAGTTTACTGGTTTAACTACCTGGTGCTTGCCTACTTCGGTATCGCCAATCTGGTGTACCTATTTCTCCTTATTGTAGCCAGCATCGTAGTAATAAAGCACATGAGGCGCCTTAAATACGGACGTTATCAAGATGAGATGCACTCTTCTCTTGCCCAGCCTGTTACCATGATTATAGCCACTTATAACGAAGAGAAGAATATCGCAGATACGGTAAAGGCTCTGCTTCGTATGGATTACCCTGATTATGAGGTAATTGTAGTTGATGATGGTTCTGATGATGGCTCGCTACAGAGGCTGCGGGAGGTCTTTGGTCTTGAGAGAATAGACCTTGTCTACAGGCCGCTGCTTCCTACGAGCGAGGTTAAGGCTTTTTATATAAATCCCTCCATACCCAATCTTACGATAGTTGCCAAGGAGCACGGCGGCAAGGCCGATTCTCTTAATGTTGGTGTGAATATCTCAAGGTCTCCTTACGTATGCTCAGTTGACGCTGATTCCATACTGGAGGATAAAGCAATAACAAGGCTGATGCGCTCTGTTATTGAGGACCCTGATACCATTATGGCCACTGGCGGTATTGTAAAGATACTCAATGGCTGTGTCTTGCGCGGAGGCAGGATTGAAGAGCTTCGGCTGCCCAAGGACAGCCTCTCGAGGTTCCAGATAGTAGAGTATATTAGGAGTTTTCTCTTTGGCCGCGCGGGCTGGAGCGCCCTAAACGCTCTTCTTATCATATCAGGCACCTTCTCTGTTATTAACAAGAGGGCCCTTGCCGCCGTAGGCGGCTTTACTACAAGGACAGTTACAGAAGATATGGATCTTATCTTGAGCCTTCACAGGTATTTTATCGAGGAGGGAAAGAGGTATAAGATTCTCTTTGTCCCCGACCCTGTCTGCTGGACAGAGGCGCCGCAGACATTCAAGATGCTTGGAAGACAGAGACGGCGCTGGCACATGGGGCTCTTGCAGTCAATGATCTATCATAAAAAGATGATCTTTAATCCCAAGTACTCAACAGTTGGTCTCTTTGCCATGCCCTATCAGTTTCTCATAGAGCTTTTTGGCCCGCTGGTAGAGATTGCGGGATATTTGGTAGTTACCTTCTGTTTCTTCTTCGGCCTTGTTGACGCGAGGTTCTTTGTATTATTTTTGACTATGGCTATACTTTTAGGGGTGCTGCTCTCAACTGGGGCCATACTCCTTGAGGAGATGACTTATATGAGGTACCCGAGGATTAGGGATTTTCTCATTCTTCTTCTCTACGGCGTACTGGAAAACTTTGGTTACAGACAGATTAACAGCTTCTGGCGTACTCAGGCTATAATAAAGAAGCTTTTTGGCGGTAAGAAGTGGGAGAGGGTAGAGAAACATGGCTATCAATGGAAAAAGGGATGAGTCTGCGAATCATAAGAGGGTAGTCCTAAAGTACTCGCTCTGTCTCATGGTGATGTTCTTTATCTATTTCGCCCCTGTATTGACCCTTGCGGCTACTGCGTCGAGGTTGTCTCGTGAGAATACCTATGCCGCTGTACTTGCGGAAAACCCTGCCGATATAGATGCCCTTAATGGGCGGCTTCGTCAATTAAAGGCCAGGGGCTGTTATCTTGAGGCGGCAGCTCTCTTGAGGGCCGCTGCTGATAAGACAGAAGGTGCGCGAGCGCAGGCGCGGCTAAAGGCGCGTGAGGCGCGTTTTTTAGCCTTTGGCAAGGATTACGATGGGGCCGTCTCCCTCTACAGGGTTGTTCTGAAGGATTTTCCCGAGATGCGCTCTGCGAGAAAGGGCCTTGCCTCTGTGCTTGGCTGGAAGGGGCTCTATAACGAGGCCGTAAGCGAGTACCGTGAGGTTCTAAAGCAACACCCCAGTGACGTTGAGGCCAAGATGGGGCTGGCGCGCACC
>CAZEBZ010000142.1:0-2713 GCA_964510775.1 uncultured Thermodesulfobacteriota bacterium | reverse complement strand
CCTGCAGGGCTACGAGGCTCTTGTTGCTCATCTTCTCTCCAAAGCCGTACTCCACAACCATGCGCCTCGCGATTTCAGTTGCGTGCATAAGATCCTGCGAGGCCCCGACGGTCTGCGCGCCAGTGCCGCCAAGCTCCTCTTCTGCGACCATGCCGCCGAGTATAACGCCAATCTCGCACTCAAGATCACGTTTTGTAAAGGTCGCCCTCATGGCGTCGTCTTTTGGTATGAAGGTACCGGCGCCTCGATAGTTATCAAGGCTCACAAATATAGGGGTGGCTCGGTAATGAAACATCATGGCAAGGGTGTGTCCGGCCTCGTGAACGGCTATGCTGCGCTTTTCCACCTCGCTCATCATCTCGGCCCGCTGGATATAAAGGGCCTTTGAGGCTGGCCGCGCCCGCTGGTGGCTCCATTTTCTAAGCTCTTCTACCTCCTCTCTCTTAAGTACGGAGAGGGGTGTTATATTGCGTATGGAAGTCAGTATCGTTGACTGCTGAACATTGAGGGCAAGAAGCTCGTCTATCTTCTTCTCCGTCTCCGAGACATCGCCCTCTTCTTCGCGAAAAGCATTAAATGTTGTAATAACGGAGTCCTTTACGGCCTGCTCAATCTCGGCGCCTGTAAAGCCGTGGCTGTTCTGCGCGAACTCGCCTATCCTGAGGTTGCTTATGTTCCTAACTCTCTTCTCAAGGTGAATTCTAAAGATTTCTTCACGCTCATCGACACTTGGCAGATCTACAAAAAATACCTCGTCATAACGGCCCTTACGCCATAACTCCGGCGGAAGGTTCTTTGGCTCGTTAGCCGTAGAGATGACAAAGACAGGTTTACTCTTTTCCTGCAGCCAGGTGATAAAGGTACCAAAGACGCGAAGCTGCGTGCCTGAGTCTCCCTGATACCCGCCGATACCGCCAAAGGCCTTGTCAATCTCATCTATCCAGAGGATACAGGGGCTTATGGCCTCGCTGAGCTGAATACAGCGGCGTATATTTTTTTCCGACTCTCCTACGGTAGAGCCAAATAAACGCCCCACGTCAAGACGGAGCAGCGGCAGGTTCCAGATACCAGCCAGGGCCTTACAGCAGAGGCTCTTACCAGAGCCTGGAACTCCTATTAAAAGCAGGCCCTTTGGGATATCAAGGCCCAGGGTCTTCATCTTCTCATTAGAGAGCCTGAAGACGTGCTCTCTCTCGATAAACCACTTTTTTATCTCCTCAAGGCCTCCGATGTGCTCGATAGTCTCCTTGAAGGGGTAGTAGTCAAGTATCTTCTGCTTACGGATTATCTGCTGCTTCTCACTCTGAATATACTGAATGCAGTCCTCGTTGAGAATGCCGTTATTTAGACTTACGGCCTTGCGTATCACCCTCTTTACATTATCAAGAGAGAGGCCCTGAAGGGATTTATACAGAATAGAGCGCGTAGACGTTGCCCATGATTCAGGGATAAGGTGACCGTAAGTAGCCTGTACAAGCTCGGCTATCTCCTCGTAATCAGGCAGTGACAGCTCCAGCACAATGATGTCTTCTTCAAGCTCTGGCGGCACATCAGTAAGGGTAGGCGAGAGTATGCAGATGGTATTAAGGGCACGGTTATCCTCAATGGCAGCGGGAAGGTCGCGAAAACGCCGCAGAAACTCATGGGAGTTAAAATAACCGGAGATATCTTTTAAGAGAAAGAGGTTATTTACATCCTCGCTGCGCGCGAAACGCTCCTCAATATTAACGAGGATTTTTTCACGCCCCATCTTCTCTCTCTTTTTTTTCTCACCGCCGCAGAGTCCCTTTGAGACAGACCACGTCCAGTAGACAAGGGTCATGGACTCTGAAATTTCCTCAAGTATCTTCTCTACCCTGCGCTCCTCAAAGGAGACGAGCCATAAGATAGGGTATCTTGCCTCTATATGAACTTGCAGCTCTTTTTTAAATTCACGTACATTCATAAAAACCTCACTCGCTTAGGTGCTTACCGGGGGAATACTTAAATATAACACAATTCCAGTGGGCTGTAAACCGAGGCGCACTAAATCTCAGGGCAAGACAGACAAAGATGCGCCGCGCGTAATATCCTCGCTTTTGTTCATGCTGCAGAGAGTAGGTTCGAAGATAGAATAGGCGTAAAATCATTGTAAGCGTGGCCGTTTTCTGCTAAGAGATGTAATAATACATGACAACTATACTTAAAAAAAGAGAGCTTAAGATGAGACAAAAACCGATTCTAATCACAGCACTCCTCTTTTTTATCCTCGCCCTAAGCACAGCTCCAAGTGCCGCGGAGCTGCCGATAACCAAGAAAATAGCACCGAGGGTCTACGCCTATATCGGCGGCGGCGGAACGACTAATTCAGGCTTTGTCATTACCGGTAAGGGCGTTGTGCTTATAGACTCGCAGGGGCCCCTTGAGCGCGTCACGGAACTTAAATTAAGTATAAGCGCGCGCACCAGACTACCGGTAATATACACTATCAACACCCACTACCACGGCGACCATACCTTTGGAAACCAGTACTTTGCAGGTAAAATCATCTCCCACAAAAAGGCCCGTGAAGACCTCGCGCTAAATGACAAAGAGCATAGAGAGAGGTTTAAAAAATTCTTCGGCCCCGCGAGCCTCGAGGGTTTTCGCCTTACGCTTCCCGAAATTACCTTCACAGACGAGCTTCACCTCTACGCAGGCACAGAACACGTAATCATCACCCACAGCGGCCCCG
>CAZEBZ010000141.1:314-2751 GCA_964510775.1 uncultured Thermodesulfobacteriota bacterium | reverse complement strand
TAAGCTCCGAGGATATTACGGGGCTGCTCTCAGGCATAGACTGGGAGTCTGAGGTCGAGGGCATGATACATGAACTCGTAGACAAGCGGCTGGGCTCGAAAAAACTGCGCTCCATCCCTGTGCTGGGCTTTGCCTCGGAGAACATATCCACTCAGCTGAAACACCGCCTTACAAAGGATATCATTCGTCACATTGAGAGAAAAAAACACGACCTCGGCGCGAGGTTCAAGGACGGCATAAACCTAAAAGAGCTTATGGTGCAGAGGATAGACAATATGGACCTTGAGAGGTTCGAGGGGCTGCTCACAGGTTTTATCTCCCGTGAACTAAAGCACCTTGAGTACCTCGGCGGCCTCATGGGCCTCCTTATCGGCATAGCGCAGTCCATTATTTTTCTAATCCTCACTTAAGGAGAAGGCCCCTTTAATGGAGATAAAAAAAGTCCTCTCCATAGCGGGCTTCGACCCTACGGGCTGGGCCGGAGTACTCGCCGACTGCATGGTTTTTTTTGAGCTCGGCGCAGCACCGCTGGCCGTACCTACGGCCCTTACAGTGCAGGATCTTCTCACTGTTACTGAGGTTAATCCTGTAGAAGCGGGGATTTTATCACGGCAGCTAAAGTCCATACTGCAGTCCCCTCCCATAGAGGGCGTAAAAATCGGCATGCTTGGGTCAGGGGAGGGGGCAGCTGCAGTTGCAGAGGCCCTGCAAAAGGCCTCGCCTCCTGTTATCGTATTAGACCCTGTATTTGCCTCGACAGCGGGCACACCACTTATAGATGATAAAGGCCTTGAGGTCATAAAAAAATCACTCATACCCCTCTCTACCCTTCTAACACCTAATATGAGAGAGGCATCAATACTTACAGGCGACCCTGTTGAGGATACTTCCGGCATGAGGCGGGCGGCGGAAAAAATCGTCTCGACCCTGCGAGCCAAAGCCGTCCTCGTAAAGGGCGGCCACCTCACCGGCGAGGCCATTGACATACTCTATGACGGCAGTGAGTTTAGGGAATTTAAGGGTGCGAGATTAGAAGGGCCAAAAGCTTTATTTCACGGCACGGGCTGCCTGCTCTCAAGCGCCATAACCGTAAAACTCGCAAAGGGAGCGAGCCTTAAAGAGGCCGTAAGAGAGAGTAAAGATTTTACAAAAAAAATATTGCTTAGGAGAAGAGAGTTTTTTTAAGTTTTTTTATCTTTTAGTATATTAATAAAGAGGAATAGGGGGGATAGAGAGAAGGAGAGGGGGGAGACAGGGGGGAATAGGGGGTTTGATAGCTGGTAAAGATGGGGGCAAGGAGGCGCAAGGCATGGGATATAGAAAATCGTGCCCCCCTCATAAAGCCCCGTCCCTTACCATGCGCCCGAAGCCTAAGACCGTGAAAAATCTTTCCCGAACCAGCCCTGCTCCTGAGCGCTTAATACATCGCCGCCGCTTAGAATAATATAATCATGAACAACAACGTCTATTGCCGAGCTTACAGATCGAAGCGCCATTGCAAGAGGCCTGTCAAGGTTATCCTCGGCCACAGAGATCGGCGCCCCGTGATGAACAAAGATAACGGAGCGGGCGTTAGAGTGGAGAGCCTTTTTTACAATCTCCTTGCTTGAGATACTCCCAAGGTCGGGCCTACCCTCAAATATAGTCTCAATAGCGAGAGGACGGTTCTTTGTATTGAGATAAAGGGCGTATAAGGCCTCCCCGTCCTGCGAATCTATCTGCTCGGCTACAAAACGCGCCACGTCTTGAGGCTGATTAAGGGCCGGCTGCGGTACTGCGGCCTCGCCAAGCAAGGCGCCGGTAAGCTCCCTTATAAGGGAGATAAGCACAGAGGCATTACCTCCAATGCCCGGCACAGCCGCCACTTCCTCTCGCGGCGCCTCGAGAACGGCGCCAATACTCCCGAATTTTTTAAGCAACTCCTTGGCGTAGGGTTTTACATCCACGCGAGGTATTACGTAGGTAAGGAGAAGCTCTATGGCCTCATAATCATGAAGCCCTGCGAGGGAGGACTGCTTAAACTTCTCCCTGAGCCTCGCCCTGTGGCCGTAATATGTTTTTTTCTCCCCTCTCATGGAAAACCTCTTCAAAGGTGCGCTAACCAAAAGTTTTTTATCTACCCCTCTGCCTTAAAAACCCTCTAACATGAGCTCTTAAGAGAGGCAGTCTCATCCTGACTCACCCCCAAGATTTGACCTTGCTTCTCACTCTTATCAAACCCTTTAAAAATAGTTTTAGTTAATAGCGCCACACTTCATAGCACGCTATGAGATAATAACTTACTCCTCGCCCTTGTTAAACCCTTTAAAAATGTCTTAGTTAATAGCGCCACACTTCATAGCACGCTATGAGATAATAACCTACTCCTCGCCCTTGTTAAACCCCTTTAAAAATGTCTTAGTTAATAGCGCCACACTTCATAGCACGCTATGAGATA
>CAZEBZ010000141.1:0-214 GCA_964510775.1 uncultured Thermodesulfobacteriota bacterium | reverse complement strand
ATAACCTACTCCTCGCCCTTGTTAAACCCCTTTAAAAACGGCTTTAAGAGGTCTATGGGCAGGGGGAAGATAGTAGTGGAGTTCTTCTCGGCGGCCACCTCCGTAAGTGTCTGTAGATAACGAAGCTGAAGAGATACAGGGTTCTGGCTAAGCAGATTTGCGGCCTCGAGTATCTTCTCGGCGGCCTTGAACTCTCCGGCGGCGTGAATCACCT
>CAZEBZ010000140.1:0-2770 GCA_964510775.1 uncultured Thermodesulfobacteriota bacterium | reverse complement strand
GTATGTCCCTGTAGCGCTCATCGGCCTTTAGCATCCTTGTGGCCGTCATTCCATCCATACCCGGTAGATGAAGGTCCATTAACACAATATCAGGGCTTTGCATGGCCACAAACTTTATGGCCTCGGCCCCTGTTGAGGCCTCAATAGTCTCGTATCCGTTCAGCTTCAGTATGTCGGTAACAAGCTGCATATTCATACCATTATCCTCAACAACCAGTACCTTTATCCCACAGGATTTCATTCTTTTAACCTCCCCATCAAAAAATCAACGCCTGCCATTAAAGAAATTGAAGACTCTCTATGGCCCTTAAAATCGAGTCTGAGGTGGATGGGCCGGCGGAGTTGACAACCGTTACACCAAACCCGTCAAGCTGCTTTTTCACATCTTCGGTAAGGCTGTCGTGCGCAAGCGCTGCAAAGGAAGTCTCTTTTAGTCCATCGAGACCGCGCAGACTGGCTATAAGATCAAGTACGCCCTCTATCTTACCAACCTCTAAATTTATAAGCAAACAGTGTGGTTTATTCTCCGCGGCCGCCTCATAGGTCTCGTCCTCTGTTTGAGTCGAAAGAACGGCAAACCCCCTGCTATTTAGTTCTTTGACGGCATCTATAATTTCATCGGGCGAGGTAAGGGCGAGGAGTATCCTCTTTTGAGGGACCTCTGTCTCACGACCGGTATTAATGGACTCAAGGGCCGCGAGCAGACCGGCCTTGTCAATGGAGCGGCCGATATGGGCCACGGCTCCAAGGGCCATGCTAAGATTGCTGTCTTCTGATGAGGAGACTACTATAACGGGTATATGCTTCGTGGGCTCGTATGCCTTTAGCTCTCTTAAGACCTCCCATCCATCCTTGCCGGGCAGGCTGATGCCCATGATAATGGCAAAGGGCTGTCTGTCTATAGCCATGTTCAGCAGCTCAAGACCATCGGAGACGGAAAGGGTATCGTATGGCGCGCCGGAAAGATAGATTTCCATAAGGTGATTTATATCAGGGCTCTCACAGGCCATGAGCACAAGGGGATTATTATGGTTTTTTTGCTCACGTTGGAAAAAATCCGAGAAGTCGGGCAATTCTATATCCTCAGTTCCCTGAGGGAGTTTGATATAGACGGTAGTTCCCACACCCTCCTCTGACTTAAACCATATACTGCCGCCATGAAGCTCGGTCAGCCTTTTTGTAAGAACAAGGCCGAGGCCGCTGCCCTCATACTCTCTGTTAAATGAAGAGTCAACCTGCTCAAAGGTCTTGAAGAGTTTGCCCTTATCCTCATCTTTTATACCTATACCCGTATCCATTATGCTGAAGACTATAAAGCGTTCAAACTCTCTGCCAGCCGTCTCCTCAGAGACGGTCCAGCTAATCTCCACACGCCCCCCGGTCTTATTAAACTTCACGGCATTACTCAGTACATTGAGCATAATCTTCTTGAACTTGGATTTATCGGCGTGAATCTTTGGAGAGGCCGGCACAAGCATGGTCTCTATCGTTACATTCTTCTCATGGGCAAGGGGTCTTATAATGCTTAAGACCTCTCCAATGGCCTCGGTAATGGGAAAGAGCTCCGGCATTACCTCCATCTTCTCAACATCTATCTTCGATAGATCAATGATATTATTTATAAGGCGAAGGAGGTGTTCTCCGCTGGAGTGTATGAAGTCAACATACTGAGACTGTTTTTCGTTAAGGCTTCCAAATGCCTTCTCGCCAAGAAGCTCCGAGAAGCCAAGTATGGAGTTAAGGGGGGTTCTGAGCTCGTGACTTACATTGGCCAGAAACTGGCTCTTCATCCTGTTCGCCTCGGTAAGCTCCATGTTAGCCAGCTCAAGCTCTTTCTGCTTGCCGTGCAGCTCTTCATTGGTGACGCGAAGGTCATCGGTTCTCTCTCTTACCCTGCTCTCAAGGGTGTTGTAATACTCCTGCAGGCTCTTGGACATGAGGTTGAACTCCAGGGCAAGGGAGCCTATCTCATCATCGCTCATAATAGGGACGCGGCCTGTGAGGTCACCTGAGGCTATGGCCCTGGCAGAGCTCTCAAGGGCCAGTATGGGGCGTACTATGGAGCGGCGGAGCGCCAGCCAGAGCCCTACGGCGAGAACAATGGCCGAGAGGGTAAAGACAAGGGTTACGGCGATGATAATACGCGCGAAATATCCGCTTCGTTCGTAGGCCGATAAGGCCGATGACCTGGACTTGTCAAGAAGGCTCTTCAGCGTGTTCATGGCCGTGGCAAAGGTCTTGTATCCCTCTGTCTGTGTAATGGAGATCGCCTTATCGCGCTGCCTGACATTAGATATTGATAAAACCCTTAAGTGAACACGCCAGAATTCTTCAATGTCGGCATTGAGTCTCTTGTAATGTTCTTTGTCTTCCGGGCTATCTATCATGTTGCTGTATTCCATGAGGATAGCCCCTATCTTCTTATTGCGCTCAAGGACACGAACCTTGAGAAAATCCCTTGAGGCGGGGTCCTTAACCATGGCATATAAAAAAATCTCCTGACGCGCCGAGAGCAGCTCCCCCTCTGCCGAGGACAAGAACTCCACCCTCTTGAAGGAATCAAGATAAAGTCTCTCCGTAACCTTGAATATCTGTGTGGCGTTATACACACCTACCACACCGCCCAAGCCCATAAGAACGAGCATTACTACGAAAACAATGGCAAGTTTTCGGGATATGCTGAGATCTCTGAAAAACCACCTCATAGCGGCGTATTATCCTCACCTTTTACAGGTTCGTCAGTAATGGTAATATCCTCATATACAATGGC
>CAZEBZ010000139.1:0-2819 GCA_964510775.1 uncultured Thermodesulfobacteriota bacterium | reverse complement strand
TCTCTGAGAGCCTTGAGCAGCTTCGGGCCCTTGAGCACGGTCATACCATAAAAGTAGTTGAGACAGATTATAACCCTGTCTCTGTAGATACAGCAGAGGATCTAACCCGCGTGAGGGAGATTGTTGCGGGGCTGCAAGAGAGTCGGGAAATAATATATTAATAGAGCGTGCCTGCCAAAGAGGGCGGGCAATTCCCCCTTTTTGGGGGTAGAGAGGGGAAGGGAGGTTCATGGCTAAGGCAGATAAGGATTTAAAGACAAAATTCATCTTCGTAACAGGAGGAGTCGTATCTTCTCTTGGAAAGGGCCTTGCCAGCGCCTCTATCGGCGCATTGCTTGAGGCAAGGGGCCTTACCATTACTATTCAAAAACTGGACCCTTATATTAATGTAGACCCGGGCACCATGAGCCCCTTTCAGCACGGCGAGGTCTTTGTCACTGACGACGGCGCTGAGACTGACCTGGACCTTGGCCACTACGAGCGTTTTACTAACGCCCGCCTTACACGAAAGAACAATTTTACAACCGGTCAGGTCTACGACTCTATTATTACAAAGGAGCGCCGCGGTGACTACCTCGGAAAGACCGTTCAGGTAATACCCCATGTTACTGATGAGATAAAGTCAAAGGTACTCGTTCTTGCCGATACAGTTGATGTAGCCATAATAGAGATAGGCGGCACTGTAGGCGATATAGAGAGCCTGCCATTTCTTGAGGCCATCAGGCAGTTAAAGTTCGACCTCGGTAAGGAGAACGTCCTTTATGTTCACCTGACGCTCCTTCCTTATATAGCTACCGCCGGGGAGATAAAGACAAAACCCACGCAGCACAGTGTGAATAAGCTTCGCGAGATTGGTATTCAGCCAGATATACTGCTCTGCCGCTCTGACCGCCCAATTACAGCGGACTTAAAGGATAAGATAGCCCTCTTTGGCAACGTGGAAAAAAGCGCCGTTATCTCCGCCGAGGACGTGGGCTGCATATACGAGGTGCCTCTTGTATTACACCGCGAGGGTCTTGACGCCCTTATACTGAAAGAGCTTAATGTCTGGACTCGCGCCCCGCATCTTGAGGAGTGGGAGAAGGTAGTAAAGAAGATATACAAACCGCGCGCCGAGGTGACTATTGGCATCGTAGGTAAGTACGTAGACCTTCAGGACTCATACAAGAGCCTCCATCAGGCCCTTATCCACGGCGGAATAGCTGGCAACTGCCGTGTAAGACTGCGCTACATAGACGCCGAGGACGTAGAGAAGAAAGGCGCCGCAACGCTCTTAAAAGACGTGGACGGCCTCCTTGTGCCAGGCGGTTTTGGTACGCGCGGCATAGAGGGAATGATATCTGCCATAAAGTATGCCCGTGAGAAGAAGATGCCCTTCTTTGGGATATGCCTCGGCATGCAGGTCGCCGTGATAGAGCTCGCAAGAGACCTTGCGGGGCTGAAAAAGGCCAACTCTGCAGAATTTGATGATAAGACCCCCGACCCTGTTGTACATATTATGGAAGGTCAGAAGGGTATCTGCGCAAAGGGCGGCACCATGAGGCTCGGCGCCTACCCCTGTCATGTAAAGAGAGGCACAAAGTCATACTCAGTATACACCGCGGCGGAGATCTCCGAGAGGCACAGGCACCGTTATGAGTTTAATAATATTTACAGGGACGTGCTGAAGGAAAAGGGCGTGGACTTTAGCGGCCTCTCGCCTGATGGTCATCTCGTGGAGATAATGGAGCTTAAGGGACACCCCTGGTTCGTAGCCTGTCAGTTCCATCCGGAGTTCAAGTGCAGGCCCTTAAAGCCCCATCCGCTCTTTAGAGGGTTCATTAAGGCCGTACTCTCCGTAAAGCGTGCCGCAGAGAAGGCGAAACTGGCTAAGAAGGCCAAGAGGTCGGCGGCAAGGTCTAAGAAGGCCTCTGTCAAGAAGACAACGGCCAAAAAGAAGACCGCCGGTAAGAGGTCTTAAGGTATGGCAGGTAAAGAGGTTATAGAGAGGATCTTTCAAGGCGGGGCCAAGAGAGCCCCGCTCTTTTTCATGCTCGGCCCCTGTGTTATTGAGGACGAAGCTATAACCCTAAAGACCCTTGAGGGCCTTGTTAAGATAACAGAAGACCTCGGCGTACCCTTTATATTCAAGGCCTCTTATGATAAGGCCAACAGAACATCTCTTGAGTCATACCGCGGCCCGGGCCTTACTGAGGGGTTAAAGGTTCTTAAAAAAGCCGCAGAGGCCTTTCCCAGTGTCCCTATTGTCACAGACGTGCATTGCCGCACCGAGGTGGCCCCTGCTGCAGAGGTTGTTGATGTACTTCAGATACCGGCCTTTCTCTCGCGTCAGACCAACCTTATAGTAGAGGCGGCGCTCACGGGGCTGCCCGTAAATATTAAGAAGGGGCAGTTTATGTCTCCTGGTGAGATGTCTCATAGCGTTGATAAGGCCCTCTCTACAGGTAATGACCAGATAATGATAACAGAGCGCGGCGTGAGTTTCGGGTACAATAACCTTGTCGTGGATTTTCGTTCTCTGCCTCTTCTTCGCGCCTCTGGTCTTCCCGTTATATTTGACGCGACGCACTCTGTGCAGTCCCCCGGTGGTATGGGCGGAAAATCCGGCGGAGATAGAAAGATGGCGAGGTATCTTGCACGCGCCGCCGCGGCCTGCGGAGTAGACGGGTTCTTCATGGAGGTTCATCCCGACCCTGAGCACGCCCTCTGTGACGGCCCAAATTCGCTGGCCCTTTCTGATGTAAAGGCCCTCCTTAGTGAGATAATTGCCATTGATAATACTGTGAGGGGCCTTGATAAGGATAATTAATTATAAAGCG
>CAZEBZ010000138.1:0-2846 GCA_964510775.1 uncultured Thermodesulfobacteriota bacterium | reverse complement strand
CCTGTAGCCTCAGCTCCCATTGGTAGCGAGAGTATTCTTGAGAGTTTCCTCGTATCAACATTAAAGGCCCAGACAAAGTTATTGACGTGACAGTTGCTGTCCTCGCCAATGAGCAGTGTGTGATACTTCGCTGAGAACTTCACGTTATCGGGGTTACCTACATTGGTGGTGGCGCAGTAGTTGCCCTGCGCGTCTGCGATACGCTTGTGCGAGGCAGGCGAAACTGCGTATCTGTTATCAAGCCCCTTTAACTCAGGAACGGCAGCCAGTGACGTTGCCACCCAGGAGCTATTTATTTCATCACCTGCTGTATCATTTATGTCATCGTCCATAGAGAGTTCATAAGTGTTTCCAGCCGTAAGCAGGCCCATCTGAATATCCCCGACTCCGTCGGCCATGCTGTCGTACTGATAAGAGATAGCGATATAGGCCTTCTTGTCTGCGGCGTTAAGGGCTACGCCCTCCATCTTCGTCCACTCGCTCGTAGCGCCAAGATAAGCGGCGTAGCGGCGCGTCTCAAGAAAAGCCGCGGCCTTGTTCATACCGGCCTTTAGGCGGAGCCACTCTGCCTTGCCCTTGGTGTGACGGTGATAATAGTTAAATACACGCTTGTACCCGGCATTTTCCATGTCCGCGGCTGTAACACTTGCAAGACCCGTCACTGTATCAACAGAACCCGTGCCAACTACTCCAGCTACAACAGGGGGTAATACGCCCCTGCCTGTCTCAAGTGTTATATCAAATATATCAGTAGCTTGAAGACCCCCATCTATAAGGGTCTTAATCTCGCCATCTGTGGCGTGACCGAGACGAATCCACTTGAGCGTACCTGCTCCAAGCTCGGCACCTGCGACAGCTCCGGCCTCTCCGGGGGCTTTATTTGCAAGAGGAGAGATAGGGCTTGTCTGATTGAACTCTGAGGCATAAAGGGTAACGGCGGAGAGATCCCCCCGTTTATCGGCAACGCCCATAAGGAGCAGTGTGCTTTTACCGTCATCACCAGAGTAATAGGTTCTGCCGTCAGGCATAATCTGTATTACCTCACGTGCCCAGCGCCCTGTGGCGTAGTGCTTAACAGAGGCGGCCGCTCCGCTGCTATCAACTACCGCCTCAGTTACATAACCATAATCATAGGGACGAGCCGTAGCATCACCGAACTTTGTCTGGAATGCCTCAACAAGGTTGCCATTATTAAAGTCCAGCGGATAGGCAGCGGGGGCAATTGCGTTCATCTCAAAATTCCACTCATCAGCCTCGTACTCTTCTGAGCCAATAAAAGTATTCCACGGTGATTTTGAGGCGGCGCATGGTATCCAGAGGCCCTTTTGCCCAGGTGCAGAGAAGTTTAACTTGTCATAGTTCTTAACACTGAGCAGCCCTGTATTAAGATCCTGCGATACTGTGCTGTTAGCGATAAACATGGGGTTCTTACCGTACTGACTCTTCCCGTTACCGTCCCAGCTCACATACTCGAAGTGATTAAGGTAAGACAACTCCGCACTTGTCTCTGTCTCCGGCGCACCTTCCACCTTAATAAGGGCAGCTCCGTCAGGAGTATCTGCCACTAACTGATTCATATTCGCTGCCTGCAAGCCGGCGGCAACGGCCTTACCCGTAACGTCAAAGTAAAAAGGGTTATTGACGGCAACAGGGTCAAGCACTGGGACACCTGTCTTATTTATAATACCGCCATAATACTCCCCTGCGTGAGGCCCGCTCAGTACAGGGTCATCACTCTTAAATAAGCTCTTGTACTCAAGGGGATAAACTTCACTCCTGCCGTCACCGTATGTAACAGTAACAATTGAGGTTGTGTAGGGAACAGACATATTCCATGCAGCGCCGGGCGTACCATTAGCGTACTGTGCTGTAGGTGCCTCAGTATTGGAGAATGTAATACCTTTTACAACAAAAGCATCATCCAACTCCTGCTTTATGTCCTCGGACTTATCTCCATGATCTTCATCAGCCAGAACGTTTTGGCCAAAAAGAAACATGCCCAGTATTACGGCCAGAACCAACTTACTACCTGACTTTAACATGACATCTCCTTGATATCTATGAATACAAGTTTGCGGGAGGTCGGCCAGGATTACTCCCAAGTATATTTCATATATTCTTAACGTAGAGAGTGACATTTTCAGCAGCAGTACAAAGACTCGCCGCTCATCTACAAGAATAAGCCATGTCATCAATTGACGGATTAGAGAGAAGGCACTTAATAACCTCTCGTAATAACCCCTCTAATCACTTGCTCTATAAAGGCCTATCAAAGTTGTGTTCCTTGGTTTAAGAGACTACCCCTTGTATGTGACAAAATAATGGCGAGAGTGTTACATTTACCGAACAGTGACAAAAAGTTGTATATTGACTGAATTTAAAAGGCCTGCAAAGAGGGAAAAATACTTTTTTTATTTCTCAACATTAACTTGCGCATAAAAAAAGCCGCGAGGAAAATTTTCCTAACGGCATCGTCACTCAACTGACGGGTTATTTTGTTCACATAAAAAAAGGGCTGCGGAAAACTCCGTAACCCCTTGATTTTACAGGACTAAGACAAGAGATTTAAGCCTGCGGCACAATTTTAATATAAAGAAGGTACTGCTGAGGGACGTCATTCCAGACAGGCCGGAGCACGTTCCTCTACACCAGATACAACCCTCTTTTCTGTCTTGACAATAGGGATAGGCTCAATGTGAAGAGATAATGGGACTAAATTTATGCGAAAGTGTGCGCGATTTTTAGAGTGGATTGGATGTTTACAAAAAAAAAGGAGCTACGCTAAAGACGTAACTCCTCTTTCTTTATCTAAGGTGAATTGCGGCCAAATAGGAACCCTTAAAATT
>CAZEBZ010000137.1:0-2869 GCA_964510775.1 uncultured Thermodesulfobacteriota bacterium | reverse complement strand
ATGGAGTGATCAAGAACGGCTGATTCCGGCGAGCGTATCTGACGCGTGGCCTCGTAGCCGTCCATCTCGGGCATCTGGCAGTCCATGAGCACAAAGTCGTATGGAACGGTCTCGAGGGCCCTGATGGCCTCCTTGCCGTTGGCGACGCAGTCGGCCCTGCACCCGAGTCTTCTCAGAATTCCAAGGGCTACCTTCTGGTTCGTGGGGTTGTCCTCGGCAATGAGCACGCGGAGGTTCACCTTCTTTTTCTCTTTTATGCTGTGCGCCGTTATAAGCCCAGAGGGGCGCTTGTCCGGTGGGACCTTGCTTGTTCCGCGCACCATGGCAAGGCAGTCGTAGAGCCGGGCCTGTTTGACGGGTTTGGTAATATATGCCGAGAAGCCTATGCGCGAAAGCCTCCCGGCGTCTCCGCGCTCGCCCATGGAGGTCATCATCACGAGCTCCACGTCCCTCAGCTCGGGGTCTTCCTTTATGCGTCTGCCAAGGGTCTCGCCCTTCATGCCCGTCATCTGCATATCGAGCACACATATGTCAAAGGGCTCGCCTGCGCGCACTGCGGCGCGAAGCTCAGCCAGGGCGCTCTCGCCGTCCTCAACCTCTCTGTGACGGCACCCCCACGACTCGAGCAGCAGCCCCATAATGCGAAGGTTAGTACTGTTGTCATCTACGGTAAGGACCTTTATCCCCTTTATATCGCCTGTCTGCCAGGTTCGTTCTTCGCTCCCCTTCTCCCTTATGAACATGGCCGTAAACCAGAACGTGGAGCCCTTTCCGGGCTCGCTCGAAGCGCCTATCTCACCGCCCATCATCTGCGCAAGCTTCTTCGAGATGCTAAGCCCGAGCCCTGTGCCGCCAAACTTGCGCGTAGTCGAGGTGTCGGCCTGTATGAAGGGCTCGAATATGCGGTCAAGCCTCTCCTCGGGTATGCCGATTCCGGTGTCAATAATCTCGAACTTCAGAGTAAGGCCGCCCTTGCCAACCTCTCCCACGAGGCTTGTCCGCACCACTACCTCGCCCTCTTTTGTAAACTTTATGGCATTGCCAGCAAGGTTTGTAATGACCTGTCTAACCCTGCCGGGGTCTCCTATTATCTTGAGCGGCACGGCGGGGTCTATCTCGCAGATGAGCTCAAGGCCCTTCTCCTGTGCGCGAACGGCAAGAATGTCGCAAATGTCCTCTACAAGGGAGCGTATGTCAAAGGCCACGTTTTCGAGCTCTATCCTGCCGGCCTCTATCTTGGAAAAATCAAGTATGTCGTTTATGAGCGCCAGGAGGCTCTCGGCGCTCCTCCAGATGGTCTCGGCATATTCGCGCTGCTCGGCAGTTAGGTCGGTGTCGAGGAGCAGCCCGGTCATGCCTATTACGCCGTTCATTGGCGTTCGTATCTCGTGGCTCATATTAGCGAGAAACTCGCTCTTTGCTCGGTTAGCCTCATCTGCGGCCTGCTCGGCCATCTTGCTCACAGTAATATCAGTAACAATAAGGCCAATGCCGTCAATGGCCTTAAATGCGTTTATTACAAAGTGTCTCTCTACTCCCTGCACAGAGATAATAAAATCTTCCTGAGAAAAGGGTGTGCCAGTATTCATTGTATTTTTAAGACCATTAGATATATTAGGCACATAGAAACCTGGAAAAAGATCCTTAACCGGCGCTCCGATGGCCTTACTCCTGGATAGACCCGTAATCTTAAGGCCGTAATTATTGATAAGTATAACTTTAAAGAGAGGATCAAGAAGTAGAAAAATATCCGATGCCGCATCCATAAAACCCCTGAGACGCACCTCGTTCTCTGTGACAAGAAGGGCGGTCTGCCTACGGTGTTTCATATCGAGCATAAGGATAATAAGTATACCGATAGAGAAGGCAATAATAACTATCAGGCCAAAAAGCGTTAATAAAAAACTATTATAGGCACTTTGTGAGAGTTGTTCTGCCCTGACAGATAGCCTGTCGATAAGATACTCACTAATCTTCTGCAGACCCCTTATCTTCTTGGATACAACATCAAACCACTCAGTTGACGTTACAGCGCTATAGTTATCCCCGGGGCCGGGTACAATAATAGACTCGCGCATCACGTTCAACTCTGTTAATAAAGCGCTGTCCATTATTTTATTATAATACGCAATATCACTTTTATAGGCTGTGTGAAGGAAAAATTCGTGGAGCATATCCTGACGGCTTACAAGTCCGACAAAATATCTGTAATTTTGTGTATCAAAGAAGCCGTAACTAAGACCAATAGTACCAAAGGCCCTCTCTTGACCAACGAGTTCTTTGTAATGCAGAAGGCTTACAAATGTGTTTATTTGTCTCGCTATGGAAGTGTCAGAAGAATTCTCACCGACTAAGACGGCAATATCCAGGATATCGTTTATTATATCAGTGTAACAAGTAAACATATCATCACGAAAGATACTGCCGGAATCTACGCGCTTTCTAACATCAAAAAGAGACTCAAGACCTTGCCAGACCTTATGAATACCGGCCAAAGTCTCTTTATTATATTGATTTTTTTTAATCATAGCAAAATGTTGACGAGCTTTGTGCCTGGCTTCAGATGTTCTTAACCGCTGGCGGTTAAGCCTTGAACTAAAGTCAAGTTCGGATTTTGTCATAAAACCCGAACTAAGACCGCGCTCAATCTGAAGCATATCCGCAACACTGTTAAAGTCGCGGAAAAGTCCCATAAGTTCGCGCGTCTCCTTCATCTCGCTGGTAACAGCCCAATGATGCATGACGCTTCTGCCTGAGAACCACAGCAGCGCTATGAGGGGTAGTAAAACAGCTATTATTATCCGTCTGTAAACCTTTATGGTATTAGGCATAATTACTTAAAAAAGGGTTGATTATATCCTTGGATATC
>CAZEBZ010000136.1:0-2905 GCA_964510775.1 uncultured Thermodesulfobacteriota bacterium | reverse complement strand
ACAGAGGCTATGACAATCATAATGAGTATCGGCAGATATGCGATAAGCATTACTCTCTCCACTATTAACTGAAAAGTTTGTGCCCTTACAACAGGCCTTTTACCGGATTATTACACCCGGCCCACTTTCTAATTACACTGCTTACATTTTCAAGTCTTTTGAAGGTAAGAGGCAAGATAAAACAAGTAGCCTTTTTTGTCAAGGACAAAAAAGGTATTACTTACAAAACCTTAACAAAAACCATAAGTCAAAACACCCCTTAGGAGGTCATAACAGCCACGGCGGTAAAGCTAAACTCCGCACAATTTGTTTCAGAGTCTATATAGATCTCTTCTCCTGTCCTTAAAAACATCATTGAGGCGTGTAGGGGCCTTGTTCCCGGCCTTTGAAGGCATTAACTCAACACTCGCGGCATCAGTCCCATCTGCAGGGGCTCTGTAGAGTATCTCTCCATCAGGAGAGACTATCTGGCTCTGCCCGATAAACCTCAGCGGCTCGCCCGCCCGCCTCTCCTCTACCCCTGCCCTGTTGGCCGTTATAGCGTAGACCCTGTTCTCAAGACACCTTGTAATCATGGCGGCGGGGCAATGGGGCAGGACGAGGTTTGATGGATGGCATATTATCTCGGCTCCCTTAAGGCTCAGGGTTCTTGCCACCTCTGGAAAGTACCAGTCAAAACATATCATCATGGCGATTTTTACTCCGCCCACATCAAATACGTCAAAGGGAGTATCGCCGCGTGTGAAGATATTTTTTTCCCGCCAGAATAGATGGGCCTTTCTGTAGAGCGCCACAAAACCATCGGGCGAGACAAGCACAGAGGAGTTAAAGAGTCTCTTACCTGCTCTCTCAAGGATACCGGCGACTATGATAGTGCCTGAACTTGAGGCGGCCTCTATAAGGGCCTCTGTAGTAGGCCCGCCGGGAATTTCTTCTGCAAGAGCCATGGCCTCGGCCTTTGAGCGGAACTGATAGCCCGTGGAAAAAAGCTCAGGAAGAACAACGAGATCCGCGCCTAATGACTGTACCTCCCCTGCGGCTACCCTGACGTTCTCTTCAATATCACCAAAAACCGGGTCGGTCTGAATAAAACCCGCCTTGATAGTCTTCTTCATAATACTGCAGCCCTTCTTGTCAAATCATTCATAATTACAGCACATTAATCTTAATATGCCGACTTTCATTAGTTATATCAACTGCTTATACCAGAGCCTAAACCGCATGTCAAGGCCTGCAATAAAGGCCTGCCATAAGAGAAAAGATAAGGGTAAAAAAGCAAAAGCGCCCTTGAAAGCTTGATGCTCCTGTGATAGATTATCTCTTCATTAATTACAAAAGGGATACCTCTTATGAAGATAGATAAAGAAGAAGTTCTCCATGTGGCCGACCTTGCGAGGTTAGCCCTCACAGAAGAAGAGACAAGACTCTATACGGAGCAGATGGGCAAGATCTTAAGCTACGTAGACAAACTCTCCGCCCTTGATACATCTGACATGAAGTCTTCACGTACAGATAGGGCAAAAAGCGGAATTTTAAGAGAAGACGTCACGACCCCATCACTAAAGCGCGAAAAGGCCCTGCAGAACGCCCCCGCTAAAGACCACGGGTGTTTCAAGGTGCCGAGGATTATCGAGTAAGCCCATGAGTATAACATCAAAGACAATAGGCGAATTATCAGCCCTGCTGCAGAGCAAAGACCTCACATCTACAGAGGTCACAGAGGCCTATCTAAAGAGAATAGCAGAGCTTGACCCCGCTCTTAACAGCTATATTACCATTACAACAGAAGCTGCCCTCGAGGCCGCCGCCGTAGCCGACAAACGTCTTGCAGAGGGCACAGACGTAACACCCCTTACAGGAGTACCTATCTCAGTAAAGGATATCTTCTGCACTACGGGTTTAAAGACCACCTGCGCCTCAAAGATGCTCGAGGGGTTTATCCCGCCCTACGATGCAACGGTAGTTAAAAAACTCAGAGATGCAGGAGCCGTTATTCTCGGAAAGACTAATATGGACGAGTTCGCTATGGGCTCATCTACGGAGAACTCCGCCTTTGGCCCAACGCTTAACCCCTGGGATAAGGACAGAGTACCCGGCGGAAGCTCAGGCGGCTCCGCGGCCTCTCTAGCCGCAGACCTATGCGCAGCCTCCATTGGCACAGACACAGGCGGCTCTATACGCCAGCCCGCCTCGTGCTGCGGCGTTGTTGGCTTAAAGCCCACATACGGCCGCGTCTCAAGGTACGGCATGATAGCCTTTGCCTCCTCCCTTGACCAGGCAGGCCCCCTTACAAAAAACGTAAAGGACGCCGCCATAATGCTCGGCCTTATGGCCGGTAAAGACAATTTTGACTCCACCTCCATCAATACTCCTGTACCTGATTACGCCGCCGCCCTTACTGGCGATATAATGGGACTTCGCATCGGCATACCCGGTGAGTACTTCATAGAAGGCATGGACTGTGAGACAAAGGCGATAGTACGTGATGCCATCGAGGCACTGAAAGACAGGGGAGCGAGTATTGTAGATATAAGCCTGCCCCATACAGAGTACGCCGTAAGCGTATACTACCTCGTGGCTACGGCCGAGGCCTCAAGCAACCTCGCACGTTACGACGGCGTAAAGTACGGCAGACGTATTGATAATAACAAGGGTCTCATTAATATGTATAAGACCACAAGAGATGAGAACTTCGGCGCCGAGGTAAAACGCAGAATTATGCTCGGCACTTACGCACTAAGTTCAGGCTACTACGACGCCTACTACAAAAAGGCAACAGATGTAAGGGCGCTTATTAAGCGTGACTTTACCGAGGCCTTCAAGACCTGCGACGTTATCGCTACGCCAACGGCCCCTGCCCCAGCCTTTAGAATAGGCGAGAGGACGGCAGACCCCCTTACAATGT
>CAZEBZ010000135.1:0-2958 GCA_964510775.1 uncultured Thermodesulfobacteriota bacterium | reverse complement strand
GGTATTATACTTATTATTCTTTTACATGGGCAAGGAGGTAGACTGCCGCGCTCATAAAGAGGATATCAGGGAAGACTGCGGCGATAATAGGAGGCACTACGGCGCCAGATCCGAGGCTTGTTGATAGGGCGAAGACTATCCAGTAGCTAAAGGCGATGATAATGCTGAGGCCCACACCGGAGGCGATGCCGCCTGAGCGGGCGCCTCTTAAGGGAAAGGGTATGCCGAGGAGGACCATGATAAAGCTTATGAAGGGAAATGCCACTCTGGCGTAAAGGTCGGTTCTGTATTGGTATGTATCATAGCCCTCGGATTTCAGTATTTTTATAAGTCTTTTCAGCTCTCCCATAGTCAGGTTCATATGTCCCCGGCTATTACTGCTGAGGTCTTTGGGCGGCGCTATATCACTTAATTCCATAAGCGGCGAGCGAGTCTCCACGGCGCGGCCGTCTCCCTTGAAGTCTCGCACAATTGCCCCTCTTACCTCCCATTTTCTGCCTGTCCAGAGGGCTTTTTTCGCGTCAATGCGCCTAACGAGCCTGAAAGGTTTTTTTATCTTATAGATGGTAATACCCTCAATCTTATCCTCACCTCTTTTCATGCGTCTTATATTAATAATCGAGTCTTTTGTGCGCACCCAGAGACCCTTGCCGCCAAAAGTCCCCCGCTTTGCCTGCTCAAACCACCGTACTTTAAATGCCTCGGCCTCTTTTAGACCAAAAGGCGTGAGGTACTCGTTGATAAAAATCACAGAGAGGCTGATGATAAGACCAGCCATGAAGAGAGGGATAAATACACGCATGAGGCGTACGCCTGATGCTCTGATGGCCGTCATCTCTCCGCTCATTGAGAGCATGCCAATAGATAGCAGTACTGAGAGGAGAGTAGATATGGGGGCGATTTGGCCGATAATAAAAGGTATTTTGTAGAGGAAGAACAAGACACATGGTACGAGGGGCACATGGTGTTTTATAAGGTTGTCCATGTTCTCGAAGAGGTCGACGATGAGAAATACCGTAATAAACCCCGCTGTGGTAAGTAGGAGGAGTTTAAAAAATTCCATAAAGATATATCTGTCCAGTCTCTTCATCATAAGTCTGTGCGGCCTTTAACGGGATTTTTTTGTTAAATTCAGCAGCTTCTTAAGGCCTGTCTCTCTGTCCTTGCTCTTCAAATAGAATAAATAGAAGGCGACGGCCCCTGTGATGATATTAGAACCCCATACGGCTATTATCGGGTGCAGCAGTCCGTTCTCTCCAAATCCCTCAAGGGCCGTTGATAAGATATAGTAAAGCAGTATTACACCAAGGGCGGCGGAGAAACCCGTAAGCCTTGTGGAGCGGACTCCTTGAATGCCCAGGGAGGCGCCTATGAGGCCAAAGACAAAGATTGAGGCCGGAAGCGTGAAGCGTTTGTGCAGATCCATGATATATGGCGGTGTAAATCCGCCTCGCGCCCTTATCTCTTCTATTCTTGCGACCATTTCACTTGGATAGAGTTCTCTGTTTGATCTTGCCCCAATGCCGCCAAAACCCTGCGCCGCGGGGTTTAATTCCAATATATAACTTGAAAAATCAACTACATGATAAGAGTCCTTGTCTCTGTCTTCGCGCTGTGAGGTACCGTTTACAAGTTTTATATAGAAGGAAGTTCCGGTGTCAGTACCGCCTATGACGGCCTTCTCGGCTACAAAAATATCAGACTTTCCTGAGGGGTTTTTTCTTGCGATAAAGACACCCTCTAACTCACCACTCTCTTTTTGAATGTGGTCAACGTATATGACAAGGTCGCTCAGGCTGTCATAAAAGGTCTTCTCTTTGATGCCGGCGGAGATACTGCTTGAGGCCCCTTCTATGACAAGGCGTTTTAAGTTTATGTTGCCCCAGGGATAGATATAGAGAGTGACGGCCAATGTTAAGGAAGATATGAAGAGTGCGAAGATGAGGACCGGTCTTGTAATGGTAAAGAGGTTAAGCCCCAGGGCTTTCATGGCGATAAACTCGCTCTCAGAGCTAAGGCGTGTAAAGGTGATAAGCACGGCTACGAGGAATGATAAGGGAATGGTGTAAATGAGAAAAGATGGAAGCAGTGAAATTATGAACCAGAAGGCAAAGTTCATTCCCAGGCCATGACTTACTATTAGACCTATAAGCTTTATGGTCTTTGTGAGCAGGGCCGTAGAAGTAAGGACAACAAGGCAGATAAAGAAAGGCGCCATCATCTGCGTAAATATATATATATTCAGAAGTCTTCCCACAATGGATAGATGATACTATAAAGCGCTCGCTTGGACAACTCTCAAATAAATGTAAGATGCGCAATGTAAGGGCAGGGATGATTACATAAAAAGTGTTTTAATAAAACATATGATTGATTGATGCTTGACAGGACTATAGTATTATTGTAAAATATGTTTGTAAGTATGACTTCAGCACGATCTGACCAACCAATACATTCAATCACAACTCATCAAATTACCACAGCAAGGATGTAAGCCCCTGAATAAAAGGGTCTGCATTTGTAGAGAATTATCTGTGGTCAAACACAAAAACATCTCGTCTCCATTATAACCCATGTAGTCTCCGTCTCTCTCCTGAGGTTTTATGCCTTTCATAATCAGAGGACCATATTAATATGAGCGGTCTTGAAAAAGTGCTCAGGCGTCTAAGGTCTTTACGGAAAAAACGCGCTCTTACGCAAGATAAGCTTGCTCTCTCTCTTGGGGTCAGCAGGAGTACTTATGTGAGAAAAGAGCAGGGCAACATACCTGTAACCACTGAAGAATGGCTTAAACTCGCAGATTTTTTGGGTGTAGAGGTGAGTTATTTTTTTACGCAGGAGAACGCCGCCGAGGTTGCTGAAGATAGTCACGGCAGGGCCCTTGTCTCTCTTTACGGCTTCTTGACAACTCATGAGCGGCGTGACCTCATAAGGCTTATTGAGATAGCCTTTAAGGGG
>CAZEBZ010000134.1:0-2973 GCA_964510775.1 uncultured Thermodesulfobacteriota bacterium | reverse complement strand
TTTTCGAGCTTGGCATGTATGAGTACGACTCGTCTATAGCCTTTATCTCGCTTCGAAACGCGCAAAAGTTCTTCCGTCTCGGAGATACCTCTACAGGTGTGGAGATAAAGCTCGCTGATATGGACGATGCCGAGAGGGTAGCCGATGAGGTAATGAGAGAGCTGAAGGGCCCTTACTGGACGCGGACGTGGAAGGGTATGAACAAAAATCTCTTCTCGGCGCTGCGCCTTGAGAAGGTTACCATGTTTATAATACTTACGCTTATAATCCTCGTAGCCGCCCTGAATATCATAAGCACGCTTATTATGGTAGTGATGGAAAAACATAAGGATATAGCTATATTGAAGAGCATTGGGGCGAGCCCCGGCGGTATTATGAAGATTTTTATGGTAGAGGGGACTATAATAGGCCTCATAGGAACCTTTGCGGGAGCTGTTTTCGGTGTTGCTGTTGCCTTGAACCTTGAGAGAGTAGTCTCTACAGTGGAGAGTGTCTTTCATTTTAAGATACTGCCTCCAAGCGTTTATTATATTGACAAGCTGCCCTCCCATGTAGAGCCCGTTACGGTGCTTATCATCGTGGCCTTCTCGCTTGGCATAAGTTTTCTCGCTACCCTTTACCCCTCATGGCAGGCCGCTAAGATGAGGCCTGTAGATAGTCTGAGGTACGAGTAAGGAGAGGATTGGTGCGGGGTGCGCGGATACCGAATCGGTTATAGTGGAGGGGAGATAGAGTAATATGAAGCGGCCTTTACAGTGAAGGGGCTTATAAGGCTTAATAAGGTATGTAAGAGCTTTATGGCCTCTGAGAAGACCGTGAATGTGCTTCGCGGCGTAGACCTTACAGTCTCGGCGGGAGAGACGAGGGCCATACTCGGCGCCTCAGGGGCAGGGAAATCCACGCTCCTTAATATTATGGGCGCACTTGACAGGCCTACCTCCGGGGAGGTTCTCTATGGAGAGAAATCTCTTAAGGGCCTTGGCGAGAAGGCGTTGGCCTCGTACAGAAATACCTTTGTAGGTTTTGTCTTTCAGTTTCACCATCTGCTGCCTGAGTTTACGGCTCTGGAGAATGTAATGCTTCCGGCGCTCATCGGCGGTCTTTCTAAAGATGAGGCCGCGGCGAGGGCCGCTGAGCTGCTTGGCGAGGTGGGGCTCGCGAGTAGAGAGTCTCATAAACCCGGTGAGCTCTCAGGCGGAGAGCAGCAGAGGGTCGCCATAGTGCGCGCCCTTGTGCAGAGGCCGCAGGTGATTCTTGCAGACGAGCCTACGGGAAATCTTGATACAAAGACGGCACAGGAGGTCTTTGAGCTGCTTCTTGAGCTTAACAGGGTTAGAGAGACGGCCCTTGTAGTTGTTACGCATAATACAAAGCTTGCCGCGATGATGAGATCTCGTCTTACTATGGTAGACGGTGTTATAGAGGACATGGACTAAGGCGCGCCACGTTTTATGAGGTTTTTTTAGCTGTGGCTGCCTTGCCTGCATTCAGAAGAGTTTAAAGAGGGTGTTTTTTATATGCCCTCTTTTGAGAGAGCATATAAATTCATAGGGGAGTTGTTGGTCTTGAGAAATAGAGTCTTTTATAGTCTTAGTCTTATTATTATATCCTTTATATTTATCTGCGCCATACCTGCAAAGGGTTTTTGTTCCGAGGGCGGGTTGAGGATAATGATCCTGCCTCTGGATATGCACAGTAATGTGAGTCTATCTGAGGCCCGCAGAGATGTAATGGAGGCCCTTGCCTCGAAACTTCGCGCCGAGGGCGCCGAGGTAGTGGGTCTGGATATCCTAAAAGGGCTTGTGAGTAAGGGCGGCGACAGGGGTTTTAATGAGAGCTCGGCCTTAGAGATTGCCGGCAAGGTCTCTGCGGATTTCGCCCTTATTGGTGCTATATCGCGCATAGGCAGTACATATACCCTAAACCTTCGCGCCTTTGGCATTAAGGGTGGTGAGAGTGTGGCCTTTTACTCAAAGAGCGCTTCCTCTATCTCCGAGCTTGTTCTGGCAGTTAATAAATTAACGCTAAAAATGTACAAAAAACTCTTTACGTCCTTACAGAGTATGCCTGTTGCGAAATCCGGTGTTATTGAGTCAATTGAGGTCTCGGGCAACAGGAGGGTTGATGATGTGGCGGTGCTTAATAAACTCAGCTCAAAGGTTGGCGAGGCCTTTTCCTCTGATAATGTAAACAGGGACATAAAGAAGCTCTATGGTACGGGGTATTTCGAGGACGTAAGCGTAGACCTTACGGACAGGGCCTCTGGCAAGGTGCTGACCTTCTTTGTCGTAGAGACGCCCTTTGTAGAGAGCGTACGGATAAGGGGCAACAAGAAGTTAGACGTTGAGAAGATAAAAGATGTGCTCACTATAAAAGAGAACGCCCTTCTTGACAGGTCGGCTATCGGCGATAATGTTACTCTCATAAAGCAGCTTTACGGAGAGGAAGGATTTTTTCTTGCCGAGGTGAAGGCCTCTACTACCTCAGACGGTCTTGAGGCCGTGGTGACCTTTAAGATAAAGGAAGGCCCCGCCGTGAGGGTAAAGCGCATTACTATCCTCGGTAATTCTTATTTTAGCGACAGGAAGTTAAAGCATGTAATGTCCACTAAAGAGGACTGGCTCTTTGCCTTTGTTACACAGTCGGGCCGATTTAACGAGTATGCATTTCAGAGCGATTTGGCCCAGATAGTAGGCAAGTACTATGATAATGGTTTTATCAACGCCGATATTATTGATCACAGGGTCTTTCTCAGCAAGGATAAGCGGTGGTTTTATATAACTATTTCTTTAAAAGAGGGGCAGAGGTTCAAGTTTGGAGATGTAGATATTGATGGTGATATTATCGGGCTTAAGAGAAAACTTCTTAAAAAGTTCAAGGCTAAGAAGGGTGATATATTCAGCCGTGCCACATTGACGCGCGATATGGAGATGCTAAAGGATTTTTACGGCGACAAGGGTTACGCCTATGTTG
>CAZEBZ010000133.1:0-2982 GCA_964510775.1 uncultured Thermodesulfobacteriota bacterium | reverse complement strand
GGCGGCAACAGAAATAATACACTTGAAGGCCTCGTCATCGAAGTAATCATCTTTTAAGGTCAGTCTGTCCATGAGGGCTATAACCGTCGGCACTGTTATAAAGTGGGTTATACGGTGGCGGTAAATAGAGTTTAAGAGCATCTCCATATTTTGCACAGTAAAAGGCTCGCGGCGATATAAGAGACCTCCGGTAAAGAGCGCGAGAAGGGGCCCCTGAACCAGACCGTCAGCATGGGCAATCGATAAATTGTTAAATATTCTGGACTTTTCGCTATGTCCGTACACTCGGACAAGGGTCTTCAGATGCTCGAAGAGGTTGGCATGTGTTATAAGTATTCCTTTTGGCGCGCCTGTGGTGCCTGATGAGAACAATATATAGGCAATATCATCGGGACTTGAGGAGCAGGCGGGCTCAGTTGCCTCGTAATCAGAGAGCACTGCGGGGTAATGGCTCAGGCCCTCTTCGCCTTTACCAAATAACTTTCCAAGCATACCCCTTGAACCTGACCTCTCCGGCTGCACGGCTACGGAGTTGTATCGCTCCAGCCACGGCCATTTTGTGAACACGTCTTTATCTATAAAGACCACGGCGGCAGAGACCTTCTTTGCGATAACCTCTGCGCGCTGCGACCTGGTATCCTCGGGGAGAATGACGGGCGTAAGACCCTCAAGGAGGGCTGTAATGAATAGGGTTACTGCTTCTCTATCATGGCGGGTAATGATGACAACCCTGGAGCCGCTGCTGACTTTATGCTCCCTAAAGAAGGTTACGAGCCTCTCTATATCGCCTAAGAGCTGACGATAGGTAAGGTCTGAACCGCGCAGCTCGGCAAAAATCAACTTCTTGCAGGCACGAGCTTTAATCTTCTGATACAAGTCTTTGGAATAGTTTTTGATACCAACGGTCATATACTTCCTTTCTCCATGTTCTCAGCTCTCAGCCCCAAGCTGCCCCGCCACGCCAGGCATTATCATTGAGCTATGCCACTTTACCGGTCTGTACTCCCTGCCTAACTCCGTCACTATGGAGTCGGCAATACCGTCGGCGTCAAGACCGCTTCTACCCTTCACCCATACCTCAAGACCGTAACCGCCCGCCACCTTGCTTGGTTTTACGACGGCATCTAAGATATCCTCGCACTCCAGAAGCCAGCTCTTAAGAAGATCAGGATAGATCCACTCAGTACTTGGCGCCTTTAAGGCGCTCGAAGAACGTCCCTTAAGTCTTAACCCGCCGTCTGCGTCCTTTTGTACAATATCGCCTGTATTGAACAACCTCTTACATGAAAGAGCCTCTCCAAGGTAACCCAGAAACAAATTCGGACTCTCGATGAGAAGATAAAACCCCGTGCCCCTCTTGCCTCTTCGCACAAGCCTTATCTTTACCCCCTCGCAGGTCGGCGGCAGAGTATAAGGCCGCCTATTCTGTACAGTCTCGGCAAGCACGATTCCAGAGGTCTCTGTCAATCCGTAGTAGTTAAGAACAGGGACTGAGAGAAGAGACTCTACTTCGCCCCTGTCCGTCTCATCAAGGGCGGCTCCTGTACACAAGAGCGCCCTCACACTGGTAAATGCCTCGGCTACACGCCTGCCGTATGCTGCAAGTTGTCTTATAAATACCGGCGCACATATTATATGCGTTGGCCTTAATATATTTATCCTCTTGATTATGGATAAAAATGAGGCGTCTTTTTCCCAGAGCATTGATACGCGGGCAGAGGTAACAAGGGGAAGAACAGTGCTGCGAAAGCCTGACATTGAGTGGAGAGGAGCAAGGCAGAGAAGGTGGTCGCTCTCTTTAAGCTCGAAATGAGCGGTAAATAACTTCGCCGAGTCTATGAGGTTTCCAAGCGAATGGCAGACGCCTTTTGGAGCACCCGTAGAACCTGAGGTGAAGAGTATCAAGGCGCATTCATTCTCAGCCCAAGAATAAGGCTCTACTGCTTTTTTCTCACCTCGCAGCCACTCACCTAATGGAAGAGTTAATTTGCCTGTATCAACGAAAGATTCGAGCGGATTGACTCTTAGCACAAAATAAAGATGAGGACCGAGTTTCTTACGAAGCGCTCTCAAGTGCTCTGAGGGCGTCTCCTCTCTTATTACCGCCACAGACCAACCATCACTCCATGCGGCAAGGATAATCGGCAGAGCTGTAAGACCTTCAGATAACTGTAATAGTATTCTCTTCTCTCTGACTCTTTGTGCTGATAACCTCATGGAGTAGAGGCTCACCTCTGCCTCTATATCACTATTTCTCTGAAATAAATCGCGGCAGTTGCTTAACATGTGTAGACTTTCATGTCTTAAAGATTTTTATTGTTATATAGATCATGTATAGGCTAATACCATTGGTCTTCCTCCGGAAAAGTAAATACGCAGTTAATCGGAGTTTCCTTTTTCTTCGAAAGCACGAGGCAAATTGTAGACTAATGTAAAGAGCTTCCTCTGCCTATTGAAAAAGACCTCTTTGTAATCTAAGAGCTTGCTTATAGAACTTTGGAGATGCCGTACTTAATTTCCGCAAGAGCCCTTATTTATCTTATGCGGTAACCACCGTGACCTTATCTGAAGTTAGTGTAATACTGCTCCTATTCGCCCTATAGCCCAGTGTCATAGTCGGCTACGTTCATTATACTGGAAGGTCGCTCCTTCGCTTTCTTCTCCACGTACGCATGAGCCGAATAGGCCGAGCTTTATAATGTCAAGAGACTTAAGCGCCTTGCGGTTCGCATACAGTCTTTTCTTAACATCGTCTTTTTTCATGGTAATTATCTAAAAAGAGTTCTATATTTTTATACCGCAGATTGCCTCGTCTTGCAACTGAGTAGGGAAAGCTCATTCTGCAAACGTCCTCACAGCAACATTAAGAAGCAAAACAGCCTCATATCTTAAAGATAAATATTATTAATGGCATCAAGTTTACGTATATGCAAAGATATATGATAGGCGCAGCCATTCAATGCACTGCACAGATCTTATTAA
>CAZEBZ010000132.1:0-3066 GCA_964510775.1 uncultured Thermodesulfobacteriota bacterium | reverse complement strand
ACTATGACGGCGAGCATCTGGGGGTGCAGGGATTTCAGCTCCTTTAAGAGCTCTACGCCGTCCATATCAGGGAGTTTTATGTCAATGAGGGCGAGTTCAAAGACTCTCTTCTCCGCCTCTTCAAAGGCCCCGCGGGCACTCCCTGCAGTAGCAACAGCATAACCCTTCTCTGAAAAGATATCAGAGAGGGTCTCGCGCGCACCAATATCATCATCTACTATAAGGACATTAATATCCATCAATATCCACTCTTATGTATCTTGACAATCACCGCCGCCCCTCCTGCCTTCCTTCATTAAATCCACTAAGAGACTGCCTCGGCCACCCTACGCCACTACGAGAAAAGGCTCGAGCTTATCTATCTGCAGTGGTTTAAAGAGCACATCAGCGGCGCCAAGGCGGCGCGCCTCCGTTATAAGTTCATCAAGAGCAAAGGCCGTCATCATAACAACCTTTAACTCCGGCCGTACCTCTCTTAACCTCCGAAAGGTCTCAACTCCGTTCATCTTGGGCATCTTGATATCCATGAGCACAAGGTCATAGGGCCTCGCCTCTACAAGTTTAATAGCCTTAAAACCATCTCCCGCTACTGAGACCTCATGGCCCATCTCGGAGAAGATATCCGAGAGTGTCTCTGTCATGCCGTTATCATCATCAACTATAAGTACACTGCACTTTCTTGTCATATCAGCCTGTCTTCCTCTCCATGGGGAGGCTTACGGTAAAGACCGTACCCTCTCCCACATTGCTCTTTACTGTTATAGTACCGCCGTGTCTCTCTACGATACCACTTACTATTGATAGCCCAAGCCCTGTGCCTCTGGCCTTTGTAGTATAAAGAGGATCAAAAATCCTCTTGAGGTTCTCTTCGGAGATACCTGCGCCGCTGTCCTCAAAGGCAATTTCCGCGGCCCCATCTCGCACTTCTGTAGTAATGCACAACCTCCCTCCATCAGGCATGGCATGAAGGGCGTTTGAGACAAGATTTACTGTAAGCTGGTGTATCTGGTCTGCGTCAAAATAAAATGCTGGGAGTTCACCGAGGCAGCTTATATCCACGTCTATATTCTCCTCAATCTCCAGTGTAGAGAGCGTCTCGCGCAAAAGCACGTTAATATCACCGAGGCTTGGCTCCAGCTTTCTATCTCTTGAAAAATCAAGGAGATCGGAGATTATCTTATTAGACCTCCTCACCTCTCTTGACAGTATTCCAAGGTGTTTCGCAACAGTCTCATCACTGTCTTTTAGCTTCATACTCAGGTAATATACGGAGTTGTTTATCACACCCAGGGGGTTCCTTAGCTCGTGCCCCACACTGCTTGAGAGCTGACCTATGGCGGCGAGCTTCTCCTTCATGATGAGCTTTCTCTGAAGGACCTTCAAGTCCGCGGTGCGTTCCTCCACCATAGTCTCAAGGCCCTTGGAGTACTCCAGCAGTCTCTCTTCGCTCTCACGCAGCCCCTGCTCCGCCTCTTTACGCTCACGGATTTCATTATCGAGCTCGTCTCGAGAGGCCGTTGTCCAGCTGAGGTTCTCAGTCATCTCGTCAAAGGCCCTTGAGAGCTGGCCTATCTCGTCTCTTGAGCTTGTTCCCACCTTGAATGAGAGATCTCCCTTGCCTACTCTCTCGGCGCCTTCATGGAGAGCTTTGATAGGTCTTGCGATAGACTTTGCAACAAGAGCCGATACTGCGAGAACGAAGAGCAGGGTCAGCCCCCCGAGGATTACTAACCACCTTCTTATATCCCCCACTAAGGAGAAGGCCTCTGAGGTATCCTGCTTGATGACAAGGCCGAGGCGAAGAGGAGCGAAGTATTTCCATACAGCGACGATAGCCTTACCCCTGTAATCAATGGAGATACCGGCGCCGTCTTCTTTGTTAAGGGCGTGCTGCATGGGCAGGGCCGCCCTTGAGCCTATAGACACCTTGCGTTTAAAGGCCGCCTCGGGGTCGTGCCTGAGGGGGGCGACAAAGACGATATTACCATTGTCACGCGCGGCAAGTACTATCTCACCTGTCTCACCAAGGCCGGTGTAGTCCAAAACATGCTTATAGAGACCCTTTGTCTCGAGCTTAAAGGCCATAAAACCCACGAGCTTACCGCTATTAATTATAGGAGCGGCCATAAATAAAGAGGGTTTTTGTGTAGGCGCAAATACCTTAAACTCAGAGACCTCTGTCTCTGAAGTCTCCCTGGCTCTCTTGAATACACGGGCAAGCTCCGTATCTTTATACATATCTTTTACGACATTTTGCCCTAAACACTCATCACTTGAGAGAGAAAAAACAATCTTCCCCGAGGTGCTGAGAAGGTATAAGTCGGCGAACCCATAGTGAGCATAAAACTCAAGAAGGGGCCTGTACGATCTGTCAAGCGCCGTTAAATCAGCTGAACCGTCACTCTTATTAAGAGCCCTCTCATACTCCGTCATGGCGTTGATAACACTTGGGCTATGTGAGAGTATGGTAACAAAGGATTCCTTCTCATCTACATAATCGACAAAATGCTCCAGCGTGCTACCAGAGAGCGCCGAGAGACCGGCTATAACCTCCACCTTCATTGCCTCGGAAGTTACGCGGTACGTAATGAGACCAAGTACAAAAAGAGGTATCAAGGCAACTACGAGCAGACTGAGAAGTATCTTCTTTCCAATAGATATGTGCATCTCTTCCTCTCTTGCACCGCGATTAAAGAAAACGGTAAAAAGAAAGACTAACTCAACAACTCAGAATAAGTTGTTCATTTACATGCAGAATATAAGATAGAAAGCATATAAAAAGATGTAAGAATATAATCAGAAGTAGTGGTACGAATAGAAATGAAGTAGAGCATAGACTCAATGAGAGAGCCTGATGTCTAAAGAGATATGTTGAATCTGACAATGAGGGCATGAATGACCTTTTCCGTAAAAATTAGTAAAAAAAAGTGAAAAATCGAGAAAAAATAAGTAAATAACGAATTTCGAAAAGATCATTTAATTTAATAATATTAAGGATATACCATAAAGAGTTAAAGCGCAAGCAGATAAATGATTTCTGTGAACATAAAAGATGAAAAATTTTAA
>CAZEBZ010000131.1:0-3072 GCA_964510775.1 uncultured Thermodesulfobacteriota bacterium | reverse complement strand
ACCTCTTTGTAGGCCTCTCTGTGCATTGATGAGCCAAATGACTGGTTGGAGATAAGGCCAGAGGAAATCCACTCGTAATAATCAGTAATAGCGCCGTCAATAACAGGATTTATATAGGCGCGCGGCTGCGTGGCGGGAACGATAACACGCTCTGCCGCCATAATGGGTATATCAAGCTTAGTAGGCGCCTCAAGGGCGAGTAAGGCGTAGATGCGTTTTATGTGTTTTCTAAAGAGTAAGTCAAAGTCGACGTCATTTGCAGAGCAGTGATCATCGCCGAACCACCAGAACCAGTCCGAGCCCTCTGCGGCGTAGACCTCCTCCCATGCAAGGTTTACTCGCTCCTTGCCATCTGGCTGCTCTTGCAGCTCCTCTTGAACCTCAACAAGGCGCCTCCTTGCCTCGCTGAGCATATCCCATGCCGCGTTGTCCTCATCGTGACCTATCCAGACTCTAAAATTGTGGCTAATCCATGAGCCGGCAAAGAGGCGGTCAATGCGTCCCTTTGGCGGGTTCTTGTCAAAGAACTCGCTTACCGTCACGGACTTAAAGCGGTTGTCATTACTTAACCTGCCGTAGAGGGCCGATAAAAAATCCCTGCCGTCGTTCTTGTAACACTCCCAGGCGTTCTCGCCGTCGAGTATGACGCTTACAAGGCGGTTCTCGTGGTCATCGGTATGGTCGTAAATATGAGAGAGGCGTGAGATAAAGTCGTTTGCCGCAGAGTCTGCGTCTGATTTGCTGTAGTCGAATCCTATGAGGTCTGAGAGTACGTGGTCACGGAAAATAAGGGATAGGTCCCCGCCCTCGCCTGCAGAGACGCTCCAGGGGCTGTAGAGAAAATTGTCAATAGCATGGCCGTACTCATTTCGCCTGAAGGGACGCCTGATGGAGTTTGTAAGTATCTCCTCGTCTGTAGCGGCCCAGGTAAAACCAGCCTCTCTTATAAGGGGCACTATGTCCATACTTACTGAACCCTCAGAGGGCCAGAGGCCTCGTGGTCTGCTGCCGAAGACATCGCCGTAAAGCTCAACGGCCTTTTGCAGCTGCGCCCTTACGTCCTCAGGGTAGCTCATCTGTATGCGCGGCAGACCTATGTCATGGACGGCCTCTCTCGCCGAGTCGCTGTTATATAGGACGGGCATTATAGGGTGGTAGTAAGGCGTAGTAGAGACCTCTATAATTCCCCTATCCTGAAAGTCCTTGTAAAGGGGCAGTACACCTGCCGTAAGTTTTATCTGCCGCTCCAGGAGACCCTGCTTCTCTTCCTCAGTGTATTTGCCGCCTTTCTCATAAAGCCTCTTTAGAAAAGGGTCGGCGGCTATAAGCACGGGGTCTATCCAGACAAGGTTAAAGTATACCTGAAGGTCGCGGTAATCAGAGTCTGAGAAAAAACGAACTGCACTGCCTGGGTTCTCACCGGAGTTGAGGCCTAATTTATGAAGAAGTTTACCGTAGCCCGCAAGAGGCCGTATCATGTTCTCTCTTGAGGCTGAGAAGAAGTTTTTCAGCATAAAGGCCTTCTCATCAGGTGAGAGGTCTGCTGCTGGTTTTTTACTTATCTCGCGGTAGAGGTCTTTTACGTCAGGTGTGGAGTAGTCACGAAGCTGCTCAATAAGAGAAGGGACAACGTTAAAGGTCTGGTGTATCTGAGGGAATTCTTCAAGGATGGAGACCATGTCGATATAATCTTTTGTTGCGTGAAGAAGTACCCAGGGCAGGTCGTAGACGTCGGTAAAGGGGTCTCTGTAAAGAGGCTGATGCATGTGCCAGACAAAGGCTATATTGAGCTTGCCGCCCACTATCTACCCCATACCTCAATAAAACCCTTATCCGTGAGCAAGGCGAAGCTGCCGCCAAAAGTCGAGACACCGCTTGTGAGGGTAGATGATAGTTTCTTTGTCCAGAGGCGGCTGCCGTCATTAAGGTCCATGGCGATAATGTGACCTTTTCTTGAGGTAAAAAGATCAAGGTTCAGATGGGGAATTGTTGTATTAACAAGGACAAGGACTGTCTCGCCTGAGACGCTTACGGCGGAGATCTTGCCCTTGTCCATAATGGAGCGATTTTTCCAGATGATATCCCCCGACTCTCTGTCAAGAAGGGTAACATCAGTATCTGAGGTTATGAGAAGGCCTTTTTTTCCTGCAAGTACAAATGAGCGGGCCTCTGCCTCATCATAGGTCTTTAGTACGCGGCCGCTGCTGATTAGCCGAGACTGCACCCTTAGACCCGTAGACGGAACAAAGACCGTATCGCCGTCGATTGCCGGGGTGAGGCGGGAAGTTCCTGTAGATATTGCAGGTTTAAATATCTTCTCCTCCCATAACACCTTACCGGTGAAGGCCTTGAGGCAGACAAGGGTTCCGTCTGAGAAGACCTGTAGTATGAGCTCACCATCAGTGGATAGAGCAGGAGAAGTA
The DNA here is from genome assembly GCA_964510775.1 of uncultured Thermodesulfobacteriota bacterium. GTDB lineage: Bacteria > Desulfobacterota > GWC2-55-46 > GWC2-55-46 > JADFVP01 > JAJRZX01. Next base: position 649 of record CAZEBZ010000131.1, on the reverse strand, counting down.
CGAGACCTCGCTGTAACCATCTCGTAGCTTGAGCGTCTGTATGACCATATCTCTTTGCCGGATTTACGGTCAAGGGCGAAGAGGCGGTCATCAGAGGAGTAAAAATACACCGTGTTACTCGTTATTACAGGTGACGAGATTACCTCTGAATTTGTCTTAAAACTCCAGAGAAGATCTCCCGTAGCTCTCTCAAGGCAGTTAAGGCTGCCCTTTGATGTGCCAACGCAAATTATCTTCTCAGCCACGGCCGGAGTACTCTCAATGGGAGAGTCTGTGGCGTACTTCCAGAGCCTCTTGCCTGTTAAGGCGTTAAAGGCATATAATTTTTTATTCGTAGAGCCTACGTAAAGTGAGTCCTGCACAATTACGGGAGTTGAGAGCTGCTCACCGGGGTATGCTTTGAAGCGCTCAAAGGGGCGAATTTTTTTTGACCAGTTTTTATCAAAAGGAGGTTTAAGGGCATCACGTGAAAAACCAGTCCTCGTATAACCGCCGTAAAGCGAGGTCCATGCCGTTGCGTCTTCTCTGTCTCCAAGAGGAGCCCTATGTGCGGAGCATCCGGAGATAACAATAAAGAGAAGAAGAATAAGGGGAAGGCTAAGAGAGCGCTTTATCAAGGAGTTCGACGGCATTTTTTTGAATTTTCCTA
>CAZEBZ010000130.1:0-3148 GCA_964510775.1 uncultured Thermodesulfobacteriota bacterium | reverse complement strand
TGAGTTTTTCAGGCAGACCGCTGCCCTTTAGACTCATATTAGTCTCAAAGAGGAACTTCATTGCCCTCTTCAGCTCATCTACGGTAAAGAGGCGGCAGTTTTTATTATACCCCTCAAAGAAATATGGCGATACCCCGGCAAGAGAGGGCAGCTTATTTCGCGGATGACCGTCTCTTATGGCGCTCTTGAGCTTAATAAGTATGCGCATATGCCGTGCTATTGCGCCGATTATCATAAGGGATGGTACGGCGGAGAGCTTTGCGTAGACTGCAAAGGCGCTCTTAAGGTTCCTCTCGCCAATGGCATCAGTAAGTGCGAAGATACTCTCCTCCTTTACATCAAGGCCCGCCTCAGAGACGTCTGACGTCTCTATCTCCTTCTTATCTCCCACAAAAAGAATTATCTTGGAAAGTTCCCCCTTTAAGGCCGTAAGCGAGCCGCCTGTGAGGGCGATTAAGTTACGACGAGCTTCGACGGTAATAGTCTTACCCTCTTTTGCCGCCTCACCTACGAGCCACTCCATGCCCTCGCTCTCATTACGTGGAGGTCTGAAGGCCTTTATTACGCCATTTTTTTTAATAGCCTTTAAAAAGGCGTCCTCTTTACCGAGCTTGGCGGAGGTTGAGACAAAGACAAGTATAGATGAGGGAGAGGGGTTTAGGAGGTAATCAAGCATAGCGCGCTTACTGTCAATCTTAAGAGAAGAGGCCTTCTTGATAATGACAAGCCTCTTGTCAGAGAAAGCCGGCATAGTCTTTACCGTCATGAGGGCGTCTGCAAGGTTAAGCGTATCTCCGTAGTAAATATGGTAATTCATAGACTCAAAACCCGGTGTAAGGGCAGAGCTCTTCACGTCAGAGAGAAACTCCTCAATCAGACAGCTCTCGGCGCCGTATAGATAGTAAATGGGTCTGAGTTTTTTTTTCATCTAATCTCTACTTTTCTTAAATGACTTCATAGTAGTTACAGCCCTTAAAAACCATCGAGCATTCTCTCTTTAATCCTTCGGGCGAGGTCTTTTGAGAGTTTCTTAAATACCTCTATCTCAACCTCCTCTGTACGCGTAACGTCAGCCGTATCTACTCTAAAATCCTCGTAGTCCGTAATATTATTATCTGCCCAGAGCACATGGCCGTCCTTTTTATCCCTGAGGATAATGCTTACGATAACAGTAAGCCTGTACTCTTTTGTAACATCAGTATTAGTAAATGAGACGCCCTTCAAACTGTAGGACTTTATCACGCCATTTATCACGGCGCCGGCATTTTCATTAACATTAAGGGTAGTAAGGAACTCCCTTACAAAAGTAGAGCTTATTATACCCTCTATGTTCGGCTTTGCAGTAGAGTTAACAAAGACAGGTATAGTAACATCCTTAATACCGCCGGGCATAGTCCCTGATTTTCCCGCTATGTGATACCCGCAGCCCGCAAAGAGCATAGGTATAATCAGGGCGAAGAGATACAAGACCGCCTTCCTTGCCGCTCCAGGATTTCTCACTTTACCACCATATTTAGTATTTTATCAGGCACGTAAATAACCTTTTTTATCTCCTTGCCCTCTATCCACTCCATTAAGTGCGCGTCTTTTTTTGCCATCTCCAGTACTTCTTCCTTACCTGTACCAGGGGGTATCTGAACTCTGCTCCGCACCTTGCCGTTTATCTGCACTACAAGGGTTACCTCTTCTCTTGTTAGCGCGGACTTATCAACAACAGGCCAGGAGGTCTCGTACAGAGGTTTCTCTGCTCCAAGGCGCGCCCATAACTCCTCGGTAATATGAGGCGCAAAGGGTGACAGGAGCAGCACTACTGCCTCTACGGCCTCTCTAAATATCGCGGTGCCCGCGCCTGAGTTAAGGGGGGCCTTATCACTCTGCAAAGCACCGTATATGGCGTTTACAAGCTCCATAACAGAGCTTATGGCCGTATTAAAGTGAAAGCGGCGGCCAATATCCCCTGTGACTTTCTCTATGGTGCGGTGCGTAGCGGAGTGCAGCTCTTTCAGGGGGCCCGAATCAAGGGGGCCGTTCTTTTCCGCGCTATAAGAGGCGCTGGCTGATAGCAGGGTTAGGTTATCCGTAACAAGACGCCAGACACGGCCAAGAAAACGATATGAACCCTCAACGCCGTCTATACTGAACTCAAGGTCGCGCTCGGGGGGCGCGGCAAAGAGAGAGAAGAGCCTTGTCGTATCAGCCCCGTAGCGGGCGATAATCCCGCTTGGGTCTACGGTATTCTTCTTTGACTTTGACATCTTCTCAACTGCCCCCACCTCAACAGGAGCCGAGCAGTTTTGGCACTTACCCTCTTCTGTAACCTCTTCAGGCAATAAAAATCCATGCTCCCCGCACTTTTGCGTCTCTTTGCAGACCATGCCCTGAGTGAGCAAATTCTTAAAGGGCTCGTCAACGTCGCAGAGCCCCATATCACGGAGGGCCTTTGTAAAGAACCTCGCGTACAAGAGGTGCATCACTGCGTGCTCGATGCCCCCTATGTACTGATCAACGGGCATCCAGTACCCTGCCTCATCCTTGCTAAAGGGCAGGTATTTATTATCAGAAGAGGTATAGCGGAGAAAATACCACGACGAGTCCACAAAGGTATCCATAGTATCTGTCTCACGCCTCGCAGTGGCGTTGCATTTGGGGCACGTTGTATTTACAAAATCCTCTGCCTCCTCAAGAGGGGAGCCGCCCTTACCGGTAAAAGTCACGTTATCAGGGAGGCGCACGGGAAGGTCTGCCTCGGGTACAGGCACTTCGCCGCACTTATCGCAGTATATAACAGGTATGGGACAGCCCCAGTAACGCTGTCTTGAGACGCCCCAGTCGCGAAGGCGATATTTTATACAGGCCTCGCCAGCCCATTTTTCCTCAATATAATTTGTAATGGCTTTTTTTGCCGTCTCTGTATCAAGGCCGTCAAAGGGGCCTGAATCCGTAAGCGTGCCCTCGCCTGTATAGGCCTCTTCCATTGTCTTTGCGTCAAGCTCTACACCATAGGGGTTTATCACTACGTTGATGGGAATATCGTACTTTTTAGCGAACTCAAAATCTCTCTGGTCATGAGCGGGCACGGCCATTACGGCTCCTGTGCCGTACTCCATAAGCACGAAGTTGGCAACGTAAACCGGTATAACCTCGCCTG
>CAZEBZ010000129.1:0-3188 GCA_964510775.1 uncultured Thermodesulfobacteriota bacterium | reverse complement strand
AAGACAGGATGAAGAGAATTATATTATCACTTTTTGCAGTGGCCTTAACTGCCGCAGTCGCAGTGCCCGCCATGGCTACTACCTTTAGCTTTAATGGGCAGTACAGAGCCAGAGGCGAGTACAGGGGTAACCCAAACTTTGTAGACTCAGCCGAGGCGAGCGGAGTACTCCAGAGGGTCAGGGTTACAACTAACGCTGATATCACAAGTGACACAAGCGTTAAGGTTACCCTGCAGGACTCAGCTGTATGGGGCATGGCAGATCCTGCCGGAAGAGGCGGCCCAGCCCTTACAAATATCAGCGGCGGCAACAATCTTGACCTCCATGAGGCCTATGTAAAGGTAAACAACGTCTTCGGTCAGCCCGTATCCCTCAAGATCGGACGTCAGGAGCTTGTTTATGGAGACCAGAGACTTATAGGCGCATTTGGCTGGAACAACAACGGCCGTAGCTTTGATGCCATCAAGGCCAACTACACCAACTCTGCCGTAAGCATCGATGCTTTTGCTTCCAAGGTAAGAGAGGCAACAACAGGTTTTGGTACCAACTGCACCGGCGCTGCTTGCGGCGGCGACGGCGACCAGGACTTCTACGGTATAGAGGCTAAAGTAAAGGCAATACCGAACAACACACTTGAGGCCTACGTACTCTACTGGAGAGACGGAAGTGGCTCCAGTTTCTTCGGAAACACCACGATGGGCAATACCCCTCTGCCAGCCGGTACCGCCGGTATTGAAAAGGCTTCCAGCCTCTATACCTACGGCGCCAGGCTTAAAGGTCACTACAGGGGTCTTGATTACACCTTGGAGCTTCCTTTCCAGAGCGGTAGCATAAACACATCAACAAGTGCTGTTGCAGCTAACGGCTCAACTACCACTAACTTTAATATTGGTTCCTTTGCTTTTGCGGCAAAGGCCGGCTACACACTTCCCACATCCATGAAGATCAGGATTGGCGCCGAGTACCTTACCTCACAGGGTGATGATGACGGCGGAGCCGGTGGCGACACTGACATTGAGACATTCTTCAACCTCTTCCCTACCAACCATGGCCACATGGGTATCATGGATCAGCAGGGCTGGAGAAACGTAGACGCATGGGCAGTTAACGTAACAGGTCAGGTCACCAGCAAACTGAAACTCTACGCCGCTTTCTGGTCTTTCAAACTTAACGAGGAGAAAGACGCATGGTATGGCGCTGCCAACTGGAATAACACGCCTGTCGGTATCCGCGCGGCATCAGCCACAAATACCGAGTCTGACGTAGGTACTGAGCTTGACTTTGTAGCAACCTACAAGTACAACAGCGCACTCTCGGCTCAGCTTGGCCTTGCGCGCTTCTTCACAGGCAAGTTCATCGAGAACAAGGCCGCACCTGGCACAAGCACCGATGACATGGACTTTGCCTATCTGCAGCTCATAGCAAACTTCTAAGCTGATTTTTTTAGAAGTCTGATTAATAAAAAAGAGGGGGGCTTTAAGCCCCCCTCTTTTTTTTATTCTATAGTAAAGGTTTTTATTGAAAGTCTATGATTAAACTAATATAATGCTTTGATAAATATTTCGAGTCTAAGATCTTACGTCATGGACGTTGAGATAACGGCGCGAGAGTGGCGGAACTGGCAGACGCGCCAGATTTAGGATCTGGTGGGCAACCATTGGGGGTTCGATTCCCCCCTCTCGCACCATAATGAATTTAAAAAAAATCAGGGAAGGTGACATGGTGAAACAGGAAAATACAGTAGATTTTACAGCGGCTCTTGAGGATATAAGCGCCGTAAAGAAAAAAGTCAGGGTAACAGTCTCGCCGAATAACGTGAGAGAGGCATCAGAGCTTGCATACGAGAGGGCGAATACTACGGCGGCGATCTCGGGTTTTCGAAAAGGCGCTGTCCCGCGCAGCGTATTGAAGGCTAAATTCTCAGAAGAAATTAATGGTGAGATCGCAACTCGTCTTATGGATTCTACTTATCACAAGGCTCTTGAAGAAGTCGCCCTTACGCCTCTTGGAGGCCCGGAGGTGGATATTGAGACCCCTGCTCCAAGAGAAGGTGAACCATTTACCTATTCTCTTACTTTCGAGGTAACTCCGCAGATTGAGGTTGGTGATTATAATGGCCTTGACCTTGGTGAGTCTGTTGAGATTACCGTTACAGACCTTGAGATAAACAAGGGCATTGATAATATTAAAGAGACTAATATTAGATTCAAGGAAGTTGAAAAAAACGCCGATAATATGGATATGGTCATAATTAATTTTACGGCCACGAAAAAAGGCAAGGTTGTAAAAGGTCTTAAAGGTAGCGGATATCCCGTACTTATTGGCGAGACTTCTCCCATGCCCGGTCTTGATGAAGCCTTAAAGGGGCTAAAAAAGGGTGATAAAAAAGACGTGGAGCTTACCTTTCCCGATAATTACAGCGAGAAGAAACTCGCCGGAAAAGACGTTGTATTTCATGTAGAGGTAGAGGCTGTTAAAGAGAAGTCAGTCCCTGAAATAGATGATGAATTTGCCCGTGGTCTTAAATGTGATGACTTTGAGGCATTAAAAGCGAAAATAGCTGTCGAAATAAAAAAGACAAAGGAAAAAGAGGAAAAAGACAGGCTCAAGACTCTTATCCTCGATAAACTCATAGAGGGCCGCGAGCTTGAGGTTCCCGACTCCCTCTCGGAGAAGTACCTCGACCTTATCTTTAAGAGTGTTGTAGACAATATGCGTGCCGGTATGGTTCATCCTACTGATAAGGGGCTTAGCCCCGAGGCACTCCGTGAGAAGTACAGAGCTCTCTCGGTAAGAAGGGCGAAAGAAGATATGATACTTGATGCCATTGCCTTAAAAGAGAAGTTGGAAATCTCAAACGAAGAGGTTGAGGACTCTGTTAAGGAGCTTGCCGCAGAGCGTAACCTGCCTGTTGATTCCCTCCTTACAAGGATTCAGCGCGAGGGTAACCTTGAGATGATAAAGGACGGCCTTAAACACGAGAAGGTCTTTGATATTATAATCGCCTCGGCAAAAAAGGCCTGAGGTCTTTCTCCTCAGTCTTTAAAAACCTTGAGCAAAGAGAGGGGTAATAGATGCTTGTTCCTATGGTAGTTGAGCAGACAGGCCGCGGTGAGAGGGCTTATGATATATACTCGCGCCTTCTAAAAGACCGTATCATCTTTCTTGGAAGCGCTGTTGATGACAAC
>CAZEBZ010000128.1:0-3218 GCA_964510775.1 uncultured Thermodesulfobacteriota bacterium | reverse complement strand
TCCAGCCTTGAGAGAGGCGTAAGAAAGTAACTCTCGTCAATACCCAAAAACCTGTCCATAACGATATTAAATACGCCTGTGGTCATGGCCCCTATGAAGATGGCCATAATAACTACGCCGGGAATTAGGCCCTGGTCGTAGTCGATCTTACCGTAGGTGTTTATGGCACGCACAGAGACCCTTCCCCTATCGTGCCTGACGGGTATGAAATTTACGAAGACCTCGGCCACGGCTCCCCTCACGGCCCTCTCAACAGTAGCGGCGGAGATAGTCTCTACATTATCAAGGAATAATCCCACATCAGAGGTCTCGGCGCGAATGACCTTTCTGGAAAAATCCCGCGGTATTACAAGCACTGCCTTGAAAAGACCGTCCTCAAGGGAGTTCATGGCAGAGGACTTATCTTTTACGGTAATAACATGAATAGAGGCGGGGCCCTTTTGCAGGGCGCGAAGGTTTGAGAGAATTCTCCGTCCGTACTCGCCGTTGTCCTCGTCTACTACGGCAACAGAGAGGCTCTTTAGCTCGCCCTGAAAGCTCGAACCCATGATGATGAGGTATACGATGGGCATGGCGATGGAGACGCCGACGACAAAGGGGTTGCGTAAAAATTTTCTTAAGTCTCTCTCGATTAGCGCGTAAATACGATTCATTACAAGACCTATAAAGCCTCTAATTTAAAAAGACCCGCCCAAGAGGGAGAGCAAAGGGTTAAATTTAAGATTACGACATCTTCCTTGGAACACCCGCCCCTATAAAGAAGCTCACCTTCTTTGCGCCCTCTTCCCTTATGGACCTGCCTGTAAAGTGTATAAATACGTCCTCAAGGGTCTGCTCCTTAAGCACCATCCTTGATACAGTTGCGCCGCGGCTCTTAAGGCCCTCAAGAAGGCCGGGAAGGACAGCGACGGCGTCCTCTGATGTGACGATAAAGTCATCATCTCGAGCCGTGCATGAGTGAACCTTATCAAGTGAGGTTATCCACTCCTTCGCGACGTCAGGAGCGATGCCTGAGAGGCTAAGCTCAATAACGTCCTCGCTTGGGATAAGGGCCTTCAGCCCGGGCACGGTATCAAGGGCTACGATATTACCGTTGTCAATAATGGCCACATGGTCGCAGAGCGAGGCGGCCTCTTCCATGTAATGGGTGGTAAGAAGCACAGTAAGGCCCGACTCTTCCCTGAACCTTTGAAGTATATCCCATACCACGTGGCGCGTCTGCGGGTCGAGACCCAGAGTAGGCTCGTCAAGGATAAGGAGAGTTGGCATATGGACAAGGCCTCGGGCTATCTCAAGACGCCTGCGCATGCCTCCGGAGTACGTTGCCACAAGGTCTCCGGAGCGTGCCGTAAGGCCGACGAGTTCAAGAAGCTCGTCTATTCGGGCCCGTCTTTTTTTTCCCCCAAGGCCGTAGAACCTCGCGTAGATATCAAGTACCTCGCGGGCCGTAAGGTCAAGGTCCGTGGTCATGGCCTGAGGCACTACGCCAATTTCTCTTCGCACATCATTACAGGACTTTACCACATCAAAACCCGATACCGCGGCGCTGCCGCCGCTTGGTTTGATAAGGGTAGAGAGTATACGTATGAGCGTAGTCTTACCTGCGCCGTTAGGCCCCAAAAAACCAAAAAAATCCCCCTTTGGCACAGATAAATCCACACCGTCGAGGGCCTTTTTCTGCCCGTATATCTTAATAAGCCCCTTTGTCTCAATAGCAAGGCTCATATTATCAGACTCCGCCTCAAAGGTTACTCACTCTTCTTATTTCCAAAAAAAATCCTCACCGTACAGGTCATACCTGGTTTCAAGAGGCCACCTGTCTCAAGAAGGCGAACCTTAACCCTGAATGTCTTAATATCATGGCTCACCCTGATTACGTCTTTATGTGTTGCAAACTCGCCCATCTGCCCAATCTCGCTTACCACCGCCTTAAAGACCTTTCCGGGAAGCCCTGTAGTCGTAACCTCGGCAAGGGAACCAAGCCTTATTCGCGCAAGCTCTGTCTCACCTACATCGACTCTTGCCCATATATCCTTCAAGTTATATATGGTGTATATGGCCTTACCGGGCAGACTCATCTCTCCGACCTCAAAGGCCCTGTATGCTACAATGCCATTAATGGGGCTCTTAATAGAGGCATATGTAAGCCTTGTGAGAAGCACCTTAGCTGTTGCCTCGGCCTTAGCGCGGCGAGCCCTTGCCGAAGAGACAGCCACGCGCGCGCGCTTTACGGCCACTCGCGCGCTTCGAAGCTGCGCCTCCTCAGCATTTACTTTTGCTCTCGCTGAACTTAAGGAAGCTGCGGCGGAATCATTAGAAGTCTTAACTCTGTCAAACTCACTCTTTGAGACGAAACCCTTCTTTATCAGCGACGAGAGGCGCTTGTACTCCTTCTTCGCATCAAGGGCGAGAGACTCTGCCTTAACAACGTCAGAGCGGGCGGACTCAAGACCAAAACCAACGGCCTCTACAGCGACGCGTCTCTTCTCAAGCTCAACAGAGGCCTCCTTAATACCCTCTTCAGCGGCCGCCACGCTTGCCTGCGCCTCTTCAGCGAGTGCCTTTAGCTCCCGCGCATCAAGTCGCGCTACATCATGGCCTGCCGTAACAGTCTCGCCTACGTTGCAGCATAACCACTCTATAGTCTCACTAATCTTCGGTGAGAGCGCCACCTCCGTGGCCTCAACTGTGCCAGTGCCGCTCATAGAGTCCGCGGCGGCCTTCTCAGAACCGCCAAGAGAATAAATAAGAACGACTCCTGCTATAATAAGGAGTATAATAATAGGGAGAACTTTTTTAAGAACCTTCAACAGAGTCACCTCTTACTTTTTAGATAAAATACCACAAAGCTGCCGCCATGAGAATCAAAAGGCGCGGCCCTTAAAGAGAAGAGCGTCCTTTACCGCGGAGGAAAAACACTTCTGAATACGCCTCTGTGGTAAGTAAACGCTTACTATATTATACAATAATTACATCAGCCCACTCTTTTGTCAAGGAGTAAAGATAGACATAGACCTTAGCATACCATAGAATTGCATGAGGGGGCTTACAGAGAATCCTCCACCCGCCCTTCCCTCACCCCTGCCCGTCATAATCACGCCAAAACTTGACCCTGCCGATGATTTATAGTATAAGAGACCTCTTCAGAGTCGAGATACAAAAACCATGCGGGCGTGATTCAATGGTAGAATGGCAGCTTCCCAAGCTGCACACGTGGG
>CAZEBZ010000127.1:0-3235 GCA_964510775.1 uncultured Thermodesulfobacteriota bacterium | reverse complement strand
CGAAGGTCTGCCGCAGGTCATCTCACCCTCGCTGCAGGGGCCTGTAACGCAAGCCGGGCCGCAGTCTCTGAAGATAAAAGGGGCCTCCCTCCGCGCAAGGACGAGCATGGCCGTAGCCATCTCCCTTATCTCCCACTGAGCCCGCTCACAGCAGCGCAGCTTGAAGAAATGAAGAAGCTCACGAGCGTTCATAGTGAGAATTATCCTCGTACAAGCGGCGTTAGGCAGGAGAAAACGAGCATCCTCGGCAGGTACGTCGGAGTCGACAAGATCTTTATAGAGACTAAAGAGGCCTTCTACCGCCTCAGTAAAGCGCTGTCGTTTATCCTCAGAAGCGGAGATAGTCTCGGGAATCACATACTCAGGAGACGAAAACTTCACGTAACGCTGACTCTGCTGAGAGTAGGAGGCAACACGATGACGCACCAACTGATGAGATGTCACCCTTGATATCCCATCAACTCCAAAGGTAAATGAGGCGTGCTCAAGTACTGAGAGATGCCCCATCCTCAGAATCCTTCCGAGAAACTTCTCCAGAGGAAGGTCCTTTATACTTTCCTCAAGCTCCATTATAGCAGCGTCGGAGTAACAGAGACGCGCCGAGAGAGCCACCGTCTTTTCAGGCTCAGGGGTTGAGGCGAGCAAGGTAACTTTCAAAAAAGCGTCCCCCTTCTCAGGCGTCTTTCTTCCTGTATCTTCTCATGAACTTCTCAATTTTACCGGCAGTATCCACCAGTTTCTGTGTACCCGTATAAAATGGATGACATGCGGAACATATCTCCACAGAAATATCCTTCTTCGTGGAACGTGTCTGAACCTTGTTGCCGCATACGCAATGTACATCAGTCATCTCGTAAACGGGGTGTATGCCTTCTTTCATCTTGATTTCCTCCAATGATTATTATTATAAATAACATGTTATACTATCTATATGCTAAGTCGGCGCGCCGCTGTTACACCGCACCTTACATTTATAAGACCTTTATATATAGCACATCAGCGCAGTATCCAGACCATCGGCCCTTATCTAAACGCTAACACCAAGATAGTTCCTGCCAATTCAAGACGCTTAACAATTTATAATAACAAGATTAAAAAATCACTTCAAGAGTTTTTTTAAATTCTTTGCGACTACGAATACTTTAAAATAGTTGATTTTTAAGAGGCGATAAGTTATAAATCAATATAATGTCTAATAAAAAGAGCTATTTGCCATGACAAAAGAAATCGATAAAGCTATAAACGAGAAAGACCGCCGAATAAGTCAGTTAATGACATTCAGCGAGATAGGTAAGACTATCACCTCCTCTATAGAGCTTGGCGAGATACTTAAGATTATCATGAAGAAAATACGCGACCTCCTGCACCCAGGAAACTGGTCGCTACTGCTCGTAGATAATAAGAGCGGGGAGCTGCGCTTTGAGATTGCCGTAGGGCGCGGGTCTACAAAGCTAAAGGGTATGACCATTAAATCAGGAGAGGGTGTGGCCGGGTGGGTTGCAAGGGAGAAAAAACCGCTGCTCATTACAGATGTCAGTAAGGACGCAAGGTTCAGCAAACGCGTTGACTCGATAACACGGTACAAGACACGCTCCATAATATGTGTTCCACTTATTGCAAAAGACAAGTGCCTCGGCGTAATTGAGCTTATAAACAGACCAAGGACAAAAGAATTCACCGAGGAAGACCTGCTGCTCCTTACCGCACTTGCCGGATACAGCGCCATAGCAATTGAGAATGCCCTGTATTTTAAAAAAATACACGAACTCACCATCACCGATGACCTCAGCCACTTATACAACTCACGACACCTGCACAACTGTCTTGATAACGAGATTGAGAGGGCACGAAGATTCAAAAGCTCTCTATCTATGATTTTCATAGACCTTGACTACTTTAAACTCGTCAATGATAAGCATGGTCACCACTACGGAAGCAAGCTCTTAAAAGAGGTGGCAAAACTAATCAATGGCAGCATAAGAACAATTGACATGGCCTTCAGATACGGCGGGGACGAATTCATCATACTCATGCCGGAGACAAATAAAAGAAGCGCGAGAGTTGTCGCAAAGAAACTAAGAGACGTTATTAAAGAACATACCTTCCTTGCAGAAGACGGCATCAACCACAAGCTCACAGCCAGCTTTGGAGTTGCCGCATACCCCAGGGATACAAAAAACAAGACAGATTTACTGAACCTCGCCGACAACGCCATGTATAAAGTAAAGAATAAATCACGCGACGGTGTAGCCGTTGCATAAGACGTGTTAGGCTCTTCATCATGGAGGAAGCAACAACAATGAAAAAAATTCTGCTGATTATCTGTGCCGCCGGACTTATAGGCTGTACCGGCGTTATGAAGACCTCTGAAGGGGTTAGTTTTACTCACGAGAAGATAAAGACTATCAAGACGGGATCGAGCACAGTGGAAGACGTAGTCGCCCTGCTCGGCGAACCTGAAGAGAAGAAAAATACTCGAGGTATGGTGCAATACATATATACTTATAAGGTGAGGAAAACACCTACATACATGGGCGGGCTGATTCTTCGAAAAAGCGGCGAAAGGACTACGACGAGAAGGCTGGAGGTCTTAATAAATAACGGCACCGTCTACTCATACAAGTTTAGAGAAGAGGCGCAGCAGTAGAGACGAAGTCCAACTTGTCACGATTAAAAAAACACCTTAAAGAGTGGCAAAAAATGATAGAAGAAGAGCCAAGTTTATTACATTGGAATTATTTTTTAGCTCTTGAAGCTGATATTGAGCGTCTGGCCAGATATGTTGAATTTACCAAAGACAATTTTGAGACATTTTCAATAGAGATAGCACATATCTTTCTTGCCAGCACATCAGAAGTAGATGTAGTAGCAAAACAATTATGTAAAGGTTTTGAAAATGACTCCAGAGCATCAAGCATTAATAAATACCGAGAAACTATTAAGCCGAAACTTCCTGAGCTACCAGGTTTAACTGTTTCGCTTCCGAGATATGGTCTCACACTTACTCCATGGGACAATTGGAATTGCGATAAAACCCCAGAATGGTGGATGGATTGTAATAAAGTTAAACATAATAGAGATACAAACTTTAGAAGGGCTCATTTGAAAAACGTCTTAAACTCCATGGCTGGTTTATTCATGCTCAATCTTTTTTTATACAAAGAAATTAAAAAAATGCAACGTATTGACCAACTTCCAAATATTTTCATGCCACCTGATCAAGTGGCATTTATTG
>CAZEBZ010000126.1:0-3345 GCA_964510775.1 uncultured Thermodesulfobacteriota bacterium | reverse complement strand
GGGGTCTCATAAGCCCTTTGTCGGTGGTTCGAGTCCACCCACCGCCACCATTATTCTTTATACCTCTTCTTTCAAGAGAATATTCTTTCAAGAGCCTCTAAATCAAAACCCTTTAGATGTAATTCTGTCTTGTTAAAATCAACAAAAGGGTAATTATCTTTGAAGAACATAGAAGAAGCACTTAAAAAAGAGGGCTTTCTTTAGAAGTATAGATTGTGGAGGAAGGAGCATGAAGGACACCTTAAACTATAAAGGCTTTATAGGCTCAGTACATTTCAGTGCTGAAGATAAAATCTTCCACGGGAGGATTGTGGGCGTAAATGACCTTGTGGCATTTGAGGGGGGAGCCTTGATGAACTGACCGAAGCCTCTCATGAAGCCGTAGATGATTATACTGAACTCTGCAGGATAGCTAAAAAGACTGCCCATAAATCATATAAGGGAAGTTTTAATGTTCGAGTCTCTCCTGACATTCACGGTAGAGCCCTCTCAAGAGCAAAAGAGATGGCTATCTCATTAAATAAGTTTGTTCAGTACGCTATTTAACATGAGGTCGAGGATAAGAGAAAGGGAGCCTCGCAACAAGGTCACTCCCCCAATTCCCGATCACACCGCTTTATTAAAGCCCCACAAAGACAAAAAAAGAGGGCTATCCAAATGGATAACCCCCTTTAAATATGGTGCCGAAGGGGGGACTCGAACCCCCACGGGTCTCCCCACTACCCCCTCAAGATAGCGTGTCTACCTATTCCACCACTTCGGCATATAACCCTTGCGGGATTTATAATGCTTAATATAAAAATTCCAGCAAGCCTCTTAAGACTTAGCAAGAAAATTCCGGCGCAGACTATTACCCCTTACTTAGCGGGCTTTACTGCGGCGGGAGCCGCTTTTTTCTTATGAGGCGCGGCCTTGGTCTTGGAAGGAGCCTTCTTGGACTTTACTGACTTCTTCTTAGCAGGCGCGGCCTTCTTTACGACTTTTTTCTTTTTAACAGTAGATTTTTTAACAACACTCTTCTTGGCCGCTTTCTTCTTACCGACTATAGGCGCCGGTTTTAGCGCTGTCTCTTCAATCTTTGTAATGGGAGCGGCCTTCTTAGCCTTTGGAGCAGACTTCTTCGCGACTGCCGGCTTCTTCGCTGCCACTGCTTTTTTCTTTACCTTAACGGCCTTAACCTCAGTCATGACAGATGAGACAGTGCCTCTGCCCGAGCCCAGGGTCATGTACATGGAGGTAGCCATAAAAATAACTGCGCAGGCAATGGTTATCTTTACAAGAAAACCAGCGGGCCCGGCGCTGCCAAAGAGGGTCTGACTACCGGCTCCGCCAAAAGAGGCCCCAATGCTCGCACCCTTACCGCTCTGAAGCAGAACTGTTATTATTAGTACTATACTTACAAGAACATGTACGATTATCACCGCTGTAAACATATACACCGCGTAAATTTAAGGTTTATCTGCGAATAATAAATCAACATAGGCCTTTGCTGCAAATATGCATAGGCGGCTGCAACTTCTTCCTGTAACAGCTCGCCCCCCCCTTCCCGGCCCTTGTATGAAGAAATGCTCGAGGGCCCATGAGGGTCAATTTTGTATTGTACTTTTTTAAGGGGAAAAAGCAAGAATAAAAAACATTTTTGTATAAATAACTCAAAAAACCCTATCCGAGCCGTAAAAACAGCGGCAAAAGGCCGGACTGTTGGGTAACTGGCAGGACTGGATTAAAAAAACCTCCTATAGGCACTTATTATACAGGCGGACTAAAACGTACAATCCTCGCAAAACTCTTGGCAGTAAGAGAGGCCCCGCCAACAAGGGCGCCGTCTATATTAGGGCGCGACATCAGCTCGTCAACATTATCGGGTTTTACGCTGCCGCCGTACAATATACGCATACTCTCGGAGGTCTCGGCACCAAAAAGCTCAGTAACCACCTGCCTGATAGCGGCGTGTACTTCTTCTGCCTGATCAGGAGAGGCCGTCACACCAGTGCCGATAGCCCATAGGGGTTCATAGGCTACGGTTACCTCGCCTGCGTCTCCTGCCGTAAGACCTGCGAGGCCTTTTTTTACCTGATCCCCGACAAGACGAAGGGTTACGCCCTCTTCACGCTCAGCAAGGGTCTCACCAACGCATACTATGGGGCTTAATCCCCCGCCGAGGGCTGCGTGAACCTTTTTATTCACGCCCTCGTCAGTCTCTGAAAAAAACTGTCTCCGCTCGGAGTGACCGATAATAACATAGCTGCAGCCAACATCCCTTAGCATGGGGGCTGAGACCTCTCCTGTCCATGCGCCGGACTTCTCCCAGCACATATCCTGAGCAGAGAGGGCTACAGGGCCGTCTTTTATAAGCCCGTATATCTGCTGCAAGTATACAAAGGGCGGAGCTACGACTATATCAACGTCTGTGACATCTTTTACGAGAGTACATAACTCCATAACAAGGGACTCGGCCTCTGCGGCCGTGGTATTCATCTTCCAGTTACCGGCTATCATAGGTCTGCGCACCTTAATATCCTCCGTTATTAACTAAAAAAAAGGGGGGAGAAAACAGCTAAAAACCAAATAAGAGGCGATAAGACAAGGGCTTGGGCCGTCTGCCTCAATCCGCACCGTTACCATTGTCACTCTCTCGAAGCGCCGCTATACCCGGCAGGTCTATGCCTTTTAGTATCTCAAGAAATGCGCCGCCTCCTGTGGAGATATAACTCATCTTGGCATACTCGCCCGCCCTGTGTACGGCTACATCAGTATCACCGCCGCCGACAATCGTAAGGGCGTAGCTGTTGGCCACGCGCGATACGAGGGCAAAGGTGCCGCGGCTGAAGGCGTCCATCTCAAAGACCCCCATAGGGCCGTTCCAGACAATGGTCTTGGCGTTCTGGATAACCTCACTAAAGAGAGTAACCGTAGCCGGGCCTATATCAAGGGCCATCCAGTCCTTTGGTATCTCCTGCGAGGTGACAACTTTTGTCTCGCTTGCGGCATCAAAGTCCGTTGAGACGACAAAATCCACGGGAAGATAGAGTTTTATACCCTTCTCCTTTGCCTTTTGAACGACTTTACGGGCCTCGTCGAGGGCATCGTCCTCGGCAAATGAGGCGCCGATCTCCTCACCCATTGCCTTTAAAAAAGTAAGGGCCATACCTCCGCCGAGTATGAGCTTGTCAACACGGTCGCAGAGCGCAATGAGCACACCAACCTTATCGGAGATCTTCTTACCGCCAAGTATGGCCACAAGGGGCCGAACGGGGTTGTTCATGGCCATGGCAAAGTAGGTCATCTCTTTTTGCATGAGAAAACCTGCGGCGCGAGTCTTTATAAAGTGCGTTATAGCTACAT
>CAZEBZ010000125.1:0-3362 GCA_964510775.1 uncultured Thermodesulfobacteriota bacterium | reverse complement strand
ACGGACATTTATATATACTACGGCGGCGGCAGTGTTGCAGGTGATGATAAGCAGAACACCTGGGACGCCAACTTTGGCGGTGTGTGGCATCTTAACCAAGACCAGGCCGAGGGTGCATTTGACGATGCCACGGCGAATAATAATGACGGTACAAACACAGGCTCTACTGACGCAGCAGGTAAAATAGACCGTTCCCGTGATTTTAATGGTTCTGGCCAGAAGATAGATTGCGGTACAGGCGCATCTATTAACCCTGTATACTCAGACCCCTTTACAGTTGAGGCTTGGGTAGACACAGATATAACTAACGCACATGGTGAGATAGCTTCGAGTGACGCACCTGGTAGCCCAGGATGGAACCTACTTGTTCATTCAAGTGGTAAATATAGAATGTTGATAGAGCAGGCAGGTGCTATCTATATCCTTTCAGATACCAGTTCAATTGGAGCAGGTTGGGAGCATGTCGTTGGTGTTTGGGATGGTGCTGGTGGTTTAAAAACTTATAGAAACGGTGTAGATGAGACTAATATATCATCACTTGGTACAGTTACAACTATAACAAATGCAAATCCTTTTTTAATAGGATTACGTAATAATTCTACTCTTGATTACAATGGTCGGCTTGATGAGATTACATTCTCAAAGGGTATTGCACGTTCTGCTGATTGGATTGTAGCTCGTTACCAATCGGGTCTCGGCACATGGCTCACCTTCGGGGCGCAGGAGTCAAGCGGCGCAGGTGCAGCCGTAAATGTCTCAGGGGCAATGGTGGGGGCTAGTACGTTCAGTAGTCTCTTAACTGCTACTTATGCATTTGGCGGCTCAATACCAGGTGTCGCTCTTTTTTCCGCCGCTTTAGAGACGCAGTTTCTCGTCACCGCTTCCGTCAGCGCCCTCTCAAACCTATCAGGTATACTTAGCATCACAGGCGGCAATGTCCTTAACATATCTGGAGCCGCTACCGCGGCCTCTCTTGCAAGTGGGGACGCTGTGGCAGACTTTGCCGCCTTTGGCAGTATCTCGGCATTGACCTCTCAAACTGCGGCGTTATCGGCACAAAGAGATATCACTGGAGCTTATAACGGTTCTTCCTTCTTGACGGCAAGCCTTACTTTGCAGTCTGTAAATAATCTTATCGGGCAAGGGGATATGTTCACAACGCTTGTCGGCACTGCTGTTATGGATTACGGCCTTAGCGCTTTGTCAGGCTCAAGTCTGAACTTGAGTGGGGATATTTACGAGAGTATCTCCTGTGGCGGATCTACTGCAGGGATTTCTTCAGTAAGTGGATTACTAACAGTTCTTGGAGTCTTTTCTCCAAATACTCTGGCAAGGTCAGCGAAAATTGATGTTACAAGATACGTCGGCAATGCGTTACCTCTTGTGCAGAGAGATAATGGCGTTACTTCAATTACAAAAATAACAACCTGAGGGTAAGTAGATGAAACAACAGTTTAGGAAAAATACAGCCGAGACCTTTCGAACTTATGTATTTGAGAATAACCGCAGGGTCATACCCTCAACGGCGTCAATCACCATATATAAACCGGCGTCAAGCGAGAAATTAGTTGATGCCGCCGTTATGACGATTTCTTCTGAGGGCCTCTTATCTTACGGACTGAGCGCGGCAGATAATTCTCAACTTGGTTCAAGTTATAAGGCGGAGATAACCTATCAATTAAATGCAGAGACGTTTTACGCCACGCTCTTTTACGATGTCGTCCTTAGTAAACTCTTAAAAGTTATTACTGATGAGGACATAATTAACGAGCTGCCTCAGTTAAAAGACAATGGCTGGAGCGTTAACGGT
The DNA here is from genome assembly GCA_964510775.1 of uncultured Thermodesulfobacteriota bacterium. Classification (GTDB taxonomy): domain Bacteria; phylum Desulfobacterota; class GWC2-55-46; order GWC2-55-46; family JADFVP01; genus JAJRZX01. The sequence continues at coordinate 1,552 of CAZEBZ010000125.1, read as the reverse complement.
ACGGCCTCGGGCGGCTCTGCAAGCACTATATTGGACGTTGAATTAACCCGTTATGTCGACGAGTACTTTACAGGCGGGCTTGCCGTCTCACTTGATAAGGGTGAGAGCCGTGAGATTATCTCTTTTGTCTCCGCTACGGGAAGTGTCTCTACAGCACCCTTTAGCGCTCCCATCATAAACGGCGAGAGGTATTCTCTCAGGCGTTCCTTTGTCCGTGAGATACAGCGGGCCTTTGAAAAAATCGAGGAGAAGCTCATCAGGGGCGGTAAGCGCCCGGAACTTGTGCTCGACCCCGTGGATATAAGAGAGATTCATATATATTACTCCGTAGCCGAGGTATGCAAGGGGTTTGTTACAGATAGAGAGACCTTCTGGTGGGATATATGGAAAGACTATGAGAGGCGCGCAGAAGATGCCTTTGCATCTCTAAGTGTGAAGTACGATGCCTCTGGAGATGGTTATATATCCGGAGCAGAGGCCGATACTCGTACTCGCGCTGGAAGGACGGTGAGAAGATGAGGTTATTTACTGTCTCGCAGCTTAGACTCATTTTCCGGTGTTGCCAAGAGGAGGCCTACTGTGAATAAGACAGATACACTCAAGGCTATTACAGAGAATCTTAATACAATCCTTGAGAAAGAGGGCCTGCATCTGCCAAGAGAGGAGTACGCAGACAATAAGAACGTTCCATCGAGCCTATTTCCATACGGAATAATCTCATATGATGGAGAGACGTTTGAGTACACTCATGGACAGAGGCCTGGTTACAGTGATGCTAATTTCACACTGAATGTTGCGCTTCGAAATAGAGACCATAGGGCCAAGACAAATGATGAGCAGAGATGGGCCCATCGGATTCGTGAAGTCCTAACGGTGAATGCTCTTAACTCAGGGAAGATTCAAGTCCTCTCACCGGTAAGCAGGGTTACGACTGAGGCAGTGAAAGTAGATAAGTCTGGTTATGTCTCAAAGCTGATATACAGTTTGAGCATTAGATACAGGTAGAGGGGTAAGAGGGCTTTAATACCCGTTAATAGAATCATTTATTTTGGAATGTTGAAAAAATAAAAGGAGAGTTGACAATGGCGGAGAATAAGCTGTATTTGGCCCTTGGCGAAGAGGCGGTGCGCGGCACCAGTGAGTCCGGCACTATTGGTTTTATACCGCTCCTCTCACCGGGCATTCCTAAGATGGAGTTTAATGATAGCAGAAGAGAAGAATTTCGAGGTGAAGACTCGATCAAAGGGGGCGCTCCATTTAGGCGTCTGGACAGGAAGTGGAGCTCTTCATTAGAGGTGCCTTTCTTTACTGAGGCAGGAGGTGTCTCGGCCATGATGGGGACGCTTATGAAACATTTTTTTGGTCATGTTAGCAGCGTGGAAAACGCGACAACAGGGCAGTACTCACATTCATTCAGCGCCGTGGCAGACCCTTTTGCCGTTGCCGCACTTGATACAAGAGCCCTTACTCTTAATATGAATATAAACGAGGGCAGTCTTATGCAAAACTGGGCCTTTGTCGGCGGCCGTGTAAGCTCTCTTGCCTTTAGTCT
>CAZEBZ010000124.1:0-3366 GCA_964510775.1 uncultured Thermodesulfobacteriota bacterium | reverse complement strand
AACGGGGAATAAAGATTAGAGCCAAACAACTGCCCCTTAGCCCCGCGTAAATATCATGCAAATACAAAAAGCAAAGAAAACCAACGGGGAATAAAGATTAGAGCCAAACAACTGCCCCTTAGCCCCGCGTAAATATCATGCAAATACAAAAAGCAAAAAAAATAGCTGAAAACTTTAATGGCAAATAAAAAAAAGGGCGGAATATTAAGAGGTGCTATCCCTCTTACTCCGCCCAACTAAGTCTTTAAAAATCCCCTTAGGCGCCTTTTACTGGGCGGCGGGGATTATGTTAACAAATTTTCTCTTACCCTTATCAACGAACTGAACAACGCCGTTAACACGGGCGAAGATAGTGTAGTCTCTACCCATACCAACGTTATCGCCGGGGTGAACCCTTGTGCCGAGCTGTCTTATAATAATGGAGCCCGCCGGTACTGTCTCGCCGGAGAAGCACTTTACGCCCCTTCTCTGCCCGTTACTGTCTCTTCCGTTTCTTGAGCTTCCGCCCGCTTTTTTATGAGCCACCTCTGCAGCCTCCCTCGTATTAGTACTTTATTTCCTGAATTTTTATACCTGTAAAGTCCTGCCTGTGGCCCTGTTTCTTCTTATAACCTTTTCTTCTCTTTTTCTTAAAGACTATGATTTTTTTACCCCTGCCGTGCTCTACTATCTCGGCCTTTACGCTGGCCCCCTCAACTGTGGGCGCGCCGAGTTTGAAGTCTTTACCCTCGCCTACGGAGAGAATTTCCTCAAGATTAATAGTAGCGCCTACCTCACCCTGGAGTTTTTCAACCTTCAAGGTATCGCCTTCTGTAATTGTATACTGTTTACCGCCTGTCTTTACTACCGCTTTCATTATTATGCCTCCGTTATTATTGGAATTTTATATATTATTTTATTTAAGGAGGGCTGTCAAGGTGTTTTTTGGGTTTTAGGCAGTCTTTTTGTCTATGAAATAGGATAGATGAACGTTAGAGGTTCTCATTATCTTAACTATTTCAGAGATTACTCCTGCCTCTCCCTGCTCACATTAAGGAGAGTTCCCCGCACATCAGTAAAAAAGGCCACATCTCTGGCAGCAGCCCTTAAAGGAATAAGGGTATTGGAAAAAAATATGTCGATATTAGTAAGGTCCGTACCAAAGACGTCTTTACTCATCGTCACCCGAGCGACATAGGCGGGCTCTTTCAAACCCAAAGGCCCCTGTGAAGAGCTTTCTCTCTCATTATCACCGACCTCAAGACTAAAGGCCATATTCATCTTCTCGGACTTATAGTCTCTTTTTGGAAAGGTACTTATACTTATCTTTGAGCCTACCTTTACTGGCCCGTACACGCCGTAGCGAAAATTATAAAAAGCCCCCAGAGGGTCGTCAACGTATGTATGAGGAGTAAAGCGCACCTCCTCTCTCTTCTCGTCCTTACCGCCGCCCCAGCTGTGTTTCTTTACTATCCCCGCGGCAATGTCTACCTCTTTACTGCTGCGCCTCACCCTGCCGTTTACATTAGAGCTGCTCTCAAATAAAGTGGTAATAAAGCGGCCTCCCCCCGGGGCCTCCTTGAGATGCGCCACGTACTCATCTTCTCTGTGCTGAATAACCCTGTCTACAAAACCAGTTGTATGGGCACGAAGCAGAGCCCTGTAGCCGCCCTCTTCTTTTTGAAGAACCAGCTCTGAGACAGCCACTCTCTCAAGGAGCCAGAAACCTATCTCATAGGTAAGCCTCTCGCCAAGAAACTTCTCTCCTATAGAAGGGGGTATGGCAGAGGTCTCGGCGGCAATGGCAGGAGTTAATAAAACAAAGAGAAGTACAGGAAATAATAAGAGAGCGAGCAGATTAGGCGGCCGCCTAAGAGTGCGGGCTGCCAGTAGAGAACCTTGTGAGAGTTTTAACGATTCGGAAAAAAACTTCATAAGCGACTTAGACCTGCTTTGCCGGAAGTACAGAGATGACTTTTTTTATAGTCGTAAAAAACTCCTCATTATCAACAATGGTGCGCGTATCAAGAATAAAGGCGTCTCTCTTAATCCTGCCGATAAGCGGCGGCGAAGAGTTCAAAAAGGCCCTCTGAAGGCGCGCGGGGCTTATGTCGCCCCTTATAACAACTACCCTTGACTCCAGCTCGCTGCCGGGCAAAGACCCGCCGCCGATAACGCTGCTCTCACTCTCAACAACGGCAGTAAGTCTGCCGCCGCCGGCCTTGTTAATAATCTCTGCGCCTTCTTTTGCTATCTTATCAAGCGCCTCAAGAGGGCGAGTCATAAGGCGAAGGGCAGGTAGGCGCTCTGCAAGTCTCTCAGGGTTAAGATAAAGTTTTAGCGTCTCCTCAAGAGCGGTTAAGGTTAGTTTACCGAGGCGAAGAGAGCGTTTCAGAGGATTTTTTTTAATCCTCCCTACAACCTCTCTTGTGCCGGCGATAAGCCCTGCCTGAGGGCCTCCAAGGAGCTTATCACCGCTAAAGGTTACGCAGACCGCTCCAGCAGAGAGACTCTCCTGCACAAGGGGCTCATGAGGTAGACCATAGGGAGTAAGGTCTACAAGAGCGCCGCTGCCAAGGTCTTCTACTACAGGTACAGCATACTCAGCGCCAATGCCTACTAGCTCCTTTAATGAGACCTCATGAGTAAAACCCTCAATGGTGTAGTTACTCGTATGAACCTTTAGGATAAGGGCCGTATTCTCACCAATGGCGTTAATATAATCTGCGGCGTGAGTTCTGTTAGTAGTACCGACCTCACGAAGTTTGCAGCCGCTTTTTTCTATAATCTCAGGTATACGAAAAGATCCGCCTATCTCAATAAGCTCACCGCGAGATATTATTACCTCCCTGCCCTCTGCGAGAGTATTAAGGGTAATAAGCAGAGCAGCGGCGTTATTATTAACTACAGAGGCCTCGGCGCAGCCCGTAAGCCTCTTTATAAGAGAGACTGTAAAGGCATCGCGCTCGCCTCTTGCACCTGTACTTAAATCAAACTCCAGGTCTGTATAAGCGCCGCATTCACGAGTTATCTTCGTAATTGCCTCATCGCAGAGCAGGGCTCTACCGAGATTTGTATGCAGCACAGTACCAGTTGCGTTGATTACATGAGTAATACCACCCTCCATAAGCCCTTCAAGGGCCTCTATAACAAGGGCTGAGAGCCCCTCAAGGGTTATTGCCACACCCTCACCCTCGCCACTCAGAGCCTCTCGCGCATCGGCGATGACGAAACGTGCAAATTCCCTTACAAGAGCGGCTCCATAAGCCTCTCTAAGGCGGGCGAGGGCCTCACTCTGCGAAAAAGCCTCAACAGAGGGCAGGTCTCTTGGAGTTAAAAGGATTTTTCTCATTATCTCCCCCATAAGAATCTCAACTTAATAAAAAA
>CAZEBZ010000123.1:0-3377 GCA_964510775.1 uncultured Thermodesulfobacteriota bacterium | reverse complement strand
CTCTCCAGCATCTTCAGCACTGCTATCTTCAGAGGCCTCATTATCTCCCTCTGTAAGCCCAGGGATATCCAGGCTTACATACTCCTCACCATCATCATCGTGAGATATTGACTCATCGTAAAGGGGGTTTACTATGCCCTCGACAAGACCGCTCTCCTCGCTCTCATCAACATTACTATCTGATTTATCGTCATCCTCAAAACCTGAGAGCGTTACCTCTATATTCTCTTCAGCTTCATCAGACAACTCTTCTTCAGAAGCATCCTCATCAAGCTCTCCCCCATCATCACCTATATGAGAGACATCAGCCTCAATCACCGAAGCCTCCTCTACCTCGGAAGCATCTTCTATAGGTAACTCTTCTGCAAGTGCAGGAGATTCGTAACTCTCAAGAAAATTCAGACTACCCTCATCATCGTCCTTTATTGAGAGTATCTCTCTGCATACATCTGCGGCGTCTTCCAACTCTCCTGCTGCGACATAATTTTGAGTAAGCTTTGAAGCATAAGTAATAAAAGCCTCGTCCTCATGCTTTTCCCTGTAAATATTCACAAGCCCCGTAAGCACGCGCAGGTCCTCAGGGTAGTTCTCGTAAAGCTCGAGGAAAATATCCTCAGCTTTTTTGATATTACCGGCCTCAAAGAGTTTGCCGCATACGAAACGATAAGTCTCAAAGGCATCATCAAGAAAATCAGCTTTTCTAAACATATCAGCGAGCTTTAGCCTGATGCTGAGATTAGAGGGGTCAAGCTCCACCATTTTTTTAAGTATATCCAGCTCCTCATTATCCATACCCTTCTGCTCAAAGGTATTAAGGATAATGGTATACTGACTCATGGCGTCGGCTATAAGGCGCTGTTTGGTGTATAATTCCGCAAGCTTATAATGAATCTCCGTGCTGCCCTTATCAATAGTAAGAACTCTCTTATAAACAGCTATGGCCTTCAGATAAAAGCCGCGCCTCGCGTTATATTTCGCGGCGCTCGTGTACTCCTTAACAGCCTCCTCGTTATTACCAATTTTCACAAAGAGGTCGCCGAGACGAAGACGCAGCGATACATCGTCAGCGTCCATATCTATTAAAGACCTGTACTCTGCAACGGCTTTCTCAAAAGCACCCTTCTGAGCGTACTTTTGCGCTTTCTTAAGTATTTTTTCCTTCTGCGCCATGCTCTACTATTCGATACCTTCTGTTATGCCATTAAGAGACGTTAGAGACTAAAATTCATATCAGCCCCGAAGCCGGGAACGAAAGTATCTCGCCCCCTTCATTCCACTCTTTTTTTGAGTACCTCTGCTCCACAAGGCCCTCTTTAACCTCGGTCTCAAAGTCTGTAAGCTCCGAGAGTGTAAAAGAGGCGTTAAGCTCGCGCGCCAGATTTTCAACAAAGCCCTTCTGAAAAAGCTTTCTGTCAAGAGGGCAAAAATCCATAAGAGCGGCGGCCTTCACAAGGGCCTGCTCACCAAAGATAGAGACCCAGAGGGCGCCGTTAATCCCAAAAATTATAGAGCCGTGCTGCAGTAGACCTCCTTTAATACGCCTCTGTGCGCTGCCGGCTATTTTTTTGCCTTCCACAAGGACCTCATAGCGAGCTGAGCTTGCAAAACAAGCGCGGCTCTTTTTGTAGGCAGTAGGAGATGAAGGTCTGGAAAAGACCGCCTTTATACCAAAACCGCGAAGCGTCTGGACAATAGCGCGGCTTATGAGCGAGTAGCATCCAGTTATCCCTTTAGAGTAGAGTGGGCTGCCTGCGCCGGCTATAACGGCATAAGTAAACTCGTTGTCATGCACAATGGCCCTTCCGCCTGTAATCCTACGCACAAGAGGCAGATTAAACCCCCTAAAAGGCGCGGACTTTTGCAGATACCCAAGAGAGAGTGTTGGCTCGGCCCAGCCGTATAGACGCAGCACGGGCTTGAAGGCCTTATCAAGAGAGGCGCTTCTTAAAAGAGCCTCATCAGCGGCCATATTCCTTAGCCCCGGAGAAGGCGGGTCTATGATCAACCTCCACTCTTCCATCATCGACATAATAAAAAAAATTATTTAACATTTAAGAGCTGAAAAGGGATAACCGGAACGTAGGGCCTGATACGAAGAGAAAGTGGTGAGGAAAAGAAGTATCCCTACCTTAACTTATATTTTAGTTAAATCTTGAGAGGAAATCTATATCTATTTTACCGGCGATAAAATCGTGATTACGCATTATCCTGATTAGCAGCGGAACATTTGTCTTAATTCCCTTTATGTGAAACTCAGCCAGCGCCCTTCTCATTCTCACAATGGCGGCCTCACGCGTCTCGCCATGAACTATAATCTTGGCAAGTAGGCTGTCGTAATAAGGTGAGACTGTGCAGCCGCAGTATATGGCCGTATCAACTCTTACGCCGGGGCCTCCGGGAAGGACAAGCTCTGTAATCACCCCGGCAGATGGCACAAAGGTCACTGGATCCTCGGCATTTACACGGCACTCTATGCTGTGGCCCGTCATCTTTATATTTCTCTGACGAAGGCGCATCTTTCTCGTCGAGGCTATCTGTATCTGCTCCTTTATAATATCAATGCCTGTGACCATCTCCGTAACAGGATGCTCAACCTGCACACGGGGGTTCATCTCCATAAAGTGAAACTTCTTATCCTTATCAAGGAGGAACTCAACAGTTCCGGCATTAGTGTAACCTATGGCTTTAGCGAGCCGCACGGCGGCATCTCCCATCTTCTGGCGCAGTTTCTCGTCAACTGCCGGGCTTGGAGACTCCTCAATAATCTTCTGATGACGCCTCTGTATAGAGCATTCTCTCTCTCCAAGATGCACGACATTTCCGCTCTCATCTGCGAGTATCTGAATCTCTACATGGCGCGGCAGCTCGCAGTACTTCTCAATAAAGACCTCACCGTCGCCAAAGGAGCTGATGGCCTCTCTACGGGCCATGTGAAATGAGTTTGCCATAGCAGCCTGCGTATGCACAAGCTTCATGCCTCTGCCGCCGCCGCCGCTCGAGGCCTTTAAGAGAACTGGAAAACCAATCCGCTTCGCCACCTCAACGGCCTCTTTCTCGTTCTCAATGGGGGCATTGCTCCAGGGCAGCACAGGAACCTTTACGCCCTCGGCGAGTTTTTTGGCCTGCACCTTATTACCCATGAGTTTTATTATGGCAGAAGAAGGGCCGATGAACTTTATACCGCATTTCTCGCAGGCCTCGGCAAAGGCGGCGTTCTCGGCAAGAAAACCATAACCCGGATGCATGGCCTCGGCATCGGCTACCTCCATGGTGCTGATAAGGTTTATCATATTCAGATAACTATCAGCGGGTTTGGCAGAGCCTATGCAGATGGCCCCATCGGCAAACTTTACATGAAGGGCCTCGCGGTCGGCCTC
>CAZEBZ010000122.1:0-3528 GCA_964510775.1 uncultured Thermodesulfobacteriota bacterium | reverse complement strand
TTATCGCCGAGACAGGCGCCGGGCAGCACGGCGTTGCAACGGCTACTGTGGCGGCCATGTTTGGTTTTCCCTGCGAGGTCTACATGGGCAGCGAGGACATCGAGCGGCAGGCCCCTAATGTCTTCAGGATGAGACTTCTTGGCACAAAGGTACGAAGCGTGGACTCAGGCTCCTGTACCTTAAAGGACGCTATGAACGAGGCCATACGCGACTGGGTTACAAACGTTAGAGATACTTTTTATATTATCGGCAGCGTCGCGGGCCCCCATCCATACCCTATGATGGTGCGCGACTTTCAGGCCGTCATTGGCCGTGAGGCAAGGCGTCAGGTTAAGGCCATTACGGGTGGGCTGCCCGATCTGCTAATAGCCTGCGTCGGAGGCGGCAGTAACGCAATGGGGCTCTTTTATCCATTTCTTAATGATAAAGGCGTGGCTATAACCGGTGTTGAGGCCGCGGGCTCGGGAATCCGTACGGGTAAGCACGCCGCCTCCATTACGGCGGGCACGCCCGGTGTGCTTCACGGCAGCAAGACCTATCTGCTCCAGGACAGGTATGGTCAGGTTCGCCATACTCACTCAGTCTCCGCAGGCCTTGATTATCCCGGCGTTGGCCCTGAGCACTCTTATCTCCATGATACGGGGCGTGTGAAATACACTACGATTACTGATAAGGAGGCCTTAAAAGCCTTTCGTGAACTTACGCTGGAAGAGGGCATAATACCTGCCCTTGAGTCCTCGCACGCACTGGCCTATGCCATGAAAGCCGCTAAGACGATGGATAAAAAATCCACGATAATAGTGAACCTCTCGGGCAGGGGCGATAAAGACCTTGATACTGTCTCTAAATATTTTAAGGACGAGCTGGATAAAAACTCATGAAAAAAAATACAGCTATGAAGAAAAATACTGCAAAGGCCGCAAGGGGCCCAAAGAGCAGGTGCGGCTGCGGCGGCGCTGAGGAATTCTGCTGGGGAAGGGGGGCCGCGAGGATAGAGCGAGTCTTTACAGAGCTTGGCAAGGTAAATGAGAAGGCCCTTATTACCTTTGTTACGGCAGGCGACCCGTCCCTTGATGTAACAGAAGAGCTTATCTACGCCATGGAGGCGGCAGGCGCCGATATCATAGAGCTTGGCATACCCTTTTCTGATCCAATGGCCGATGGGCCTACCATTCAGGCCAGCTCAGAGAGGGCGCTCTTACAGGGCGTAACTATCGCCAAGGTCTTAAAACTCGTAAAGAAAGTTCGCGCCAAGAGCGCTATCCCCATAATCCTCTTTGGTTACTATAACCCCATATTCACTTACGGTCTTGGTAAATTCGCCGCTGATGCTAAAAAAGCGGGAGCAGACGGTCTTCTTGTAGTAGATCTTCCGCCAGAGGAGGCAGGCGAGCTTGAGACAGAGCTTCGCGGCGAGGAGTTGGCCCTTGTCTTTCTCCTTACCCCTGTAAGTGATGAGCAGAGGATGAGGCTTGTAGCAAAAAAAGGCTCGGGTTTTATATACTTTGTAAGTCTTACGGGCGTAACAGGGGCGCGGTCGAAGATGAAGGCCGATGTTGCCGCTCATATTAAGGAGCTTCGAAAGTTTACAGAGCTTCCCGTAGGTGTGGGTTTTGGAGTATCAAGCGCCGCGCAGGCAAAAGAGCTCGGCGCCCATGCCGATGGCGTAATTGTAGGCAGCGCTATTATTGATATCGTAGCAAAGACCTCCGGCAAGAAAAAGGCCGTAAAAGAGGCCCGCAGCTTTGTAGCCTCCCTTAAGGGGGCCCTTCGTCCCTGAGGGCGGCGTTGTTGAGGTCTATTTAAAAATTGTTTAATTCTTTGCATAGCACATAAAGGCTAAGGGCGGCTGGGACGGCGGATACTTTTATTTGCTCGCAGAGTCTGCCTCTATTTTTTGTTAAGGAATATATTATGGGTTGGTTTAAGAACAGTTTTTTTTCCGTTGAGAGTAAAAGCGTAAAGGTGCCCCAGGGTCTCTGGGTGAAGTGCCTCGAGTGCGCCGAGATAATATACAAAAAAGAGCTTGAGCGGGACTTTGAGGTATGCCCCAAGTGCGCCTATCACTTCAGGCTGCCTGCTATGGATCGTATTAACCTGCTCTTTGACGAGGGGACTTTTGAGGAGTTCGATCCTCTTCTCTCACCAATTGACCCCCTTGGCTTTAAGGATATTAAGAGATACAAGGACAAGATAAAATCCTATCAGAAAAAGACAGGGCATAAAGACGCCCTTATCTCCGGCTTTGGGGAGATTAACGGCAAGAAGGTAATGACAGCTGTATTTGATTTTGCCTTTATGGGCGGCTCCATGGGCGCTGTTGTAGGTGAGAAGATTACGCGGGTCTTTGAGAGGGCCGTACAGAAAAAATGCGCCGTAATTACCTTTACCGCCTCAGGCGGGGCGAGGATGCAGGAGGGTATTCTCTCCCTTATGCAGATGGCAAAGACCTCGGCGGCCGTTGGAAGGTTAAAGGAGGCGGGTCTGCCCTTTATCTCCGTACTTACAGACCCTACTACAGGCGGCGTTACGGCGAGCTTTGCCATGCTTGGAGATATTATAGTAGCCGAGCCAGGCGCACTTATTGGTTTTGCAGGGCCCCGTGTTATTGCCCAGACCATAAAACAGACTCTCCCCGATGGATTCCAGCGCGCCGAGTATATCCTTGAGCACGGTATGATAGATATGATTATTGAGAGAAAAAATATGAAGGAGTCGCTGGGCAGGCTTCTTGATTACCTGCTATGAGGATAGAGGCCGGCGGCCTTATTGCAAGAACACCTCCTGAATATTTCACCACAATGCTTGTCTGAGTCTGTTTATTTATATATAAAAAGTGCCCTTTGACTCAACCTCGGGGATATCTTATTAAGATGAGCCTTCAATACAGCGATACCTTAGATTACCTCTACTCCCTTACCGGACTTGGCATAAAGCCCGGCCTTCATAGTATTAAAGGTCTTCTGAGAATTCTTGGAAACCCAGAGAGGACTTTACCTGCCATTCACATAGCGGGAACAAACGGCAAGGGCTCTACGGCGGCGATGATAGAGTCTGTGCTGAGAGAGGCGGGGTATAAAACGGGGCTTTACACCTCGCCCCACCTCGTAAGGTTTAATGAGCGTATCAGGCTTGGCGCAGAGGAGATCTCCGATGAAGATCTTCTTAGCCTTGCCGCGGTGGTCTTAGGTGCGCGAGAGAGGTTAAAAGAGCAGTCCGGCCTGGAGGCGACTTTTTTTGAGGTCACTACTGCAATGGCGCTCCTCTATTTTAAGGAGCAAGAGGCCGAGGTGGTTATCTTGGAGACGGGCCTCGGCGGCGCCCTTGACGCCACTAATGTCCTTACTCCCCTTGTCTCCATTATTACTAACGTGGATATTGACCACAAGGCCTTTCTTGGAGAGAGCCTTGATAAGATCGCCGCTGAGAAGGCGGGTATTATAAAAAAAGGCGTACCTCTTATATCCGGTCTTCTTGATGGTAAGGCTGCTGTCGTTATTAATAAAAAGTCCCTTGAGGTTACTGGCG
>CAZEBZ010000121.1:0-3539 GCA_964510775.1 uncultured Thermodesulfobacteriota bacterium | reverse complement strand
GAGAGACTCCTTGCCAACCCTGTTATTGAGAACTACAGAATAGAGCGTGATTAATCTTTATTTTGATTAACACGAAAGGATTTTAATCTCATGAAATTTGCGATTATTGTTTTTCCCGGGTCTAACTGCGACCACGATTGTTACCATGTGATTAAGCACGTTATGGGTCACGATGCTCGGTATGTCTGGCATAAGGAGGCGGTACTCACGGGTTTTGACTGCGTAGTGCTTCCCGGGGGGTTTTCCTACGGGGATTATCTCCGCACAGGCTCTATCGCGCGCTTCTCACCTGTTATGGGAGAGGTCATAAGGTTTGCCGCAAGGGGCGGTCTTGTACTCGGTATCTGCAACGGCTTTCAGATACTTACTGAGGCAGGGCTCCTTCCCGGGGTTCTGATGATGAACAGAGACTTGAAATTTATCTGCTCTGATGTGAACCTCCGTGTGGATAATAACTCTACTCTCTTTACCTCTGCTTATGATAAGGGCGAGGTAATAAGCATACCTATCGCCCATGGAGACGGTAATTTTTTCATTGATAATCAGGGCCTTAATGCCCTTACTGATAGGGACGGCGTTGTCTTCAGGTACGCTACCCCTGCGGGTCATGTCTCAGAAGAGGCAAATCCCAATGGTTCAGTGGGTAATATCGCCGGTATTATAAACGAGGCGGGAAATGTTCTTGGCATGATGCCTCACCCGGAGCGGGTTAGCGAGAAGGTGCTTGGCGGTGATGACGGCGAGAGGCTCTTTCGCTCAATTATAGAAGGTTTTGCCTTGAGTTGAGCCGCTGAGCTTAACTCAAGAGAGGAATTATAGTCTTATGATAGAGAAGAGTAAACTTTGCAGTGAGCTTGAGGCCGGCAGATTTGTCGTAACGGCTGAGATATGCCCGCCGCGCGGTACTGATACGAGCGCCTTTTTGGAAAAAGCCAGACTTCTTAGCGGCAGTATAGTTGCCGCTAATGTTACGGATAATCAGCGCGCTGTTATGAGGCTCAGCTCCCTTGCCTGCTCTGTGCTTCTGCTTCGCGCAGGCATTGAGCCCGTCTTTCAGATGACCTGCAGGGACAGGAACCGCATTGGTATTCAGTCAGACCTTCTTGGCGCCTGGGCCCTTGGTCTTAAGAATATCCTCGCCCTTTCTGGCGATGATGTGAGCGCCGGAGACCACAGGGGCGCCAAATCAGTCTTTGACCTTGATTCTGTTCAGCTCGTTGATACAATAAGGACTCTCAACGAGGGAAAGAACCTTAACGGCAAGGAGCTTAGAGGGGGCACGGGTTTTTATACGGGGGCTGTTGTGGCGCCTGAGGCTCAGCCCTGGGAGCCTGAGGAGATAAAGTTCGAGAAAAAGATAGCCGTTGGGGCGAAGTTTTTTCAGACTCAGGCTATTTATGATATGGATAGGTTCAAGAGGTTCTTTGATAAGGCCTCTTCGAGCTTTCCCGAGGTAAAGATCCTTGGCGGAATTCTGCTTCTTAAATCTGTTAAGATGGCGGAATTTCTGAATAAAAACGTTCCCGGTGTTACTGTGCCGAGTCATTATATAGATGAACTCAAGGCCGCTCCTGATGAGCTTCAAAAGGGCATTGAGATAGCATCAAGACAGGTGCGGGAGCTGAAAAAATACTGCCACGGCGCACATATTATGGCAATAGGTCAGGAGCGCAGCGTAATACCCATTATTGAGGGTGCCTGAGCAGGGGGCATAAAGGCGCTGGTGTTAGGTAAAAAAAATGGGGACGGCGATAAAGGGGGATTAATTATCTTAAATAGAGGCTGCCCCGTAGCTTTACTCTATAAGCCGCTGAATAATGCCTATATTTTTCACTCTCAGGCCTCTTACCCCTTGATTTTTCTTCAACATCTTGCCCTTAGGCCATGTGATCCATCGTGTCCTTAAAGTGCTCTAAAAAATCATCTCCGTGCAGGGGCCGTACTATGAGCCATTTCCGCTTTTTGTCGAGCCTTATCTCAACCTCAGAGCCTGGAATAAGTTCAAGTTCAATGAGGTACTCTTCGGGCAGGGCAACTCCCTCAATACCTTTCTCAATCTTTACTATCTTTGTCTTCATAGGCCTCTTCCCTTTGTTGTGATACGGCGAATTGATGGCTATTTACGCTTTAACTTCAGTAATATAGTAAGTTTGCCTCTCCTTGCAGTCAAGGTTTTTCTCCGTGGTGCTGTGATAGATGTCACACTAAGTATACCATGTGCTGTGATAATATAAAGTTGTGTTGACAGACTGATAATTTTGTAATATAAAATGTAAACAAGAGGCTCGATGATGGCAGAAAGTCTTGCACCAAAAGTAGGAATATCGGAGGGTATTTCCGCTAAAATGAAGGCAAAAAACAAACGAGGCCTATTCTCGACTAAAGAGCTGCATTTATCCGTAGCTGTTATAGTTGTTGTCGCTCTTATCGGTGGAGTTGTTCTGCAGTCCGTCACTAAGTGGGCGGTCTTAAATTACGCCCTATCTCCTGCATATCACGGTGCTTTTCTTGTTGTTGGTTACCTCTCGATTATCCTTCTTCTCTGCGCTGTCTTTGTCTTCAAGCTCGTAGGCCCCTTCAGGAGGTTGGAGTTTGAGATGAAGCGTATCTCTTCTGGAGAACTTAGACGAAGGCTCTCTGTAAGGGACGGAGACGACCTTCATGTTCGCCGTTTTGTCTCGAATGTAAACGAACTTGTTGGAAAATTTGAGGAAATGAGCAGAGAGTATAACAAACTCAATAATATTGTGGATACAAAACTTGTAGAAATCAATGCAGATCTCTCAAACGACAGCAATAGTTTTAATGATGTCGGTAAAGAGCTGAAGCTGCTGCAGGAAAAGATACATGTAATGAGAGAAAAGTGGTAAGAGGGCGCTGCCCCTCTGCTTCTATTTAGTACTGTTTTAAGTCTGACCCCGCAGTTGTTTCATCTACTGCAAGTCGGTTTTTAGTTTTTTCAAGCATCTTTCATGTCTTATTCTCAGGTGCGAGCTTATTTTTACTTTTAAAACCTCTTATTATGGCAGATGGCCTCTATTGGCTCTTTTAAGTGGGCTTAGGGGCTATGTTTTTTTGCTCCTCTGCGTTATTATCCTTGTTTTTCTTGCTGTACCTTCAGCGGCCTTAGCCGGTCTTAATTCCCCTGTTCGTAATGTAGAGCTTCGTTATGTAATAGATGGTGATACTATAATCACATCTAAGGGTGAGCGTCTGCGTTATTTGGGTATTGATACTCCGGAGAAGGGCGAGAGGTTTTTTAGCGAAGCGAGGATAAGAAATAAGAAGCTTCTAAAATCCGGCCCTATTAAGATAATAGAGTGTGGTGAGCAAAAAAAAGATAAATACGGACGGACACTGGCCTGGATTTACAGCGGTGGTAGGTTTGTAAATGGCGAGCTTCTTTCCCGTGGTCTTGCAAGATTGCTCTTGATTCCTCCCTGTGGATTGGAAAAAAGGGCCCTTATGGAGACTCTTGCCTGGCAGGCAAGGAGTGAGGGGCGGGGGATATGGGCTGAGGAAGGTGGAATTCAGAAAGC
>CAZEBZ010000120.1:0-3611 GCA_964510775.1 uncultured Thermodesulfobacteriota bacterium | reverse complement strand
AGGCCCTTTACGGCCTCGTTATCCCAGGGGCCCCAGTCAAAGGCGCCGCTTGGCCCGAAGAGGGCCACTACAGGTGTGCCCACTGCGGCGGCTATGTGCATGGGCGCCGAGTCTACGCCGAAAAAAAATGCCGCCTGCCTTGAGAGCGCGGCGAGGGCCTTTAGGTTGAGCTTGCCTGAGAGGTCTATGGCTGGTTTTTTCATAAGGGCTTTTATTTCTTTTAGCATGGCTACTTCTCGAGGCTCAGGCCCTGATGTAAGGACTATCTGAAGGCCGCTGCTTATGATGTGATCAAGAAAAGCGGCCATCACAGGGCTTGCAGGGCATTTGAAGAGCCACCTTGAGACAGGGTGGACATGAACAAAAGAGTGTGCACCCCCCTCACTGCCGATAAGTCCGTTTTTTTGTATTATCTTGGCTACCGCCTCTTCGTCCTCTTTGCCTGTAAAAAAATCCACGGTGAGATTTTTGGTGTCTATGCCGTGAGGCCTCAGGGTGGCGAGGTTACGAAGCACTGTATGTGTTTTTTGCGGCGGCGCTGCGGCGGTATGTGTATAGAGATATCTCTTACCCTTAAAACCCTTTCCAGCTGGTTTTGGGCCGAGTCGGTATCTCGCACCAGTTAAAAAACCGGCGATAGCCGCGCGGTCTCCTCCGGTGAGATCAACGGTCATGTCAAAGTCTTTTGTGCGAAGGGTTCTGATAAAACCCAGCCCCCCGAGTACCTTGCCGGCAAGCCCCTTTGGGTTCTCCTCGCGGTTAAGTATAATAATTTCATCGACGAGAGGATTGCCCCTTAGCATGGCCTCTGTGCCCGGGTTCACAAGTACAGCAACGCGCGCCTCTGGGAAGGTCTCTCTTAATGCACGTATCGCCGGAACCGTTAGAAGCACGTCGCCGATGTTGCGAAGTTTTATTACAAGTATATTCTTAACATTTTTAAAGACTCTCATGCCATCGTACCCCCCGCTTCTCCCTCTTCCCCCTTTTGTATCATCTCTCGTAGTTTTGTGTATTTTTTGTGTGTGTATCGTGCGTAAAGCGTTGATAATGTAAGGCCCGTTGCGCCCTCAAGAAAACCCTTTCGAAGAATAAACATTTTTATAAATGTAAAGGCCGGGCGAAGTAGTATGTCTACCGTGCTTGCGCTCCTGCCCTCTTTTTTCATCTCCAGAGCCGCAAGCGTTGAGTACCGCTCCATTCTCTTAAGGTAGTCGGCTACGTCCCGGTAAGTCCTGTGTATGAGCGGTGTGGCAAGGCGCGCCATTGGGCCCTCTACAACTACGGCCTCGTGTACGGCTCTCTCTGAGAACCTGCCCGCGTCTTTTCGGTACAGCCGCAGGTTGTAGTCAGGGTACCATCCGCAGTGACGTATCCATTTATCTCCAAAATAATTTTTTCTCGGCACATAGTATCCAAGGTTTTTTTCCTCTTTAAGCACACGCGCCACTTCTTCGCCGAGCCCGGGGGCCGCGCGTTCATCGGCGTCTATATTGAATATCCACTCGTTGCTTGCACGGCTCTGGCAGAGGTTTTTCTGTGCACCGAAACCGAGCCACTTATCCTTGTAGACTCTCGCTCCGTATGAGCGGCAGATCTCCACGGTGTTGTCGGTGCTATTGGAATCAGATACTATTATCTCATCAGCCCACTTAACGCTCTCAAGGCACTCGCCTATATTGGCCTCCTCGTTAAGGGTTATTATGGTTACTGTTACCTTTTTCATGGACCTTTTTGTGCGGGGGTATGGTTTTGCAGCCGAGGCCCTCTGTGAACCTCGGCGAGCGTGAGAGGTTTTTTTTACATCTGAGACGGGAAGAAGAATGAGTGCTTTCAGACCAGGGATAGGGTCTTTATTCGCCGCCAGTAAAGGTCTCTGCCTCGTCAACGAGCATAACGGGGATACCGTCTTTTACAGGGTAAACAAGGGCGCAGTGTGGGCAGACCAGACCATTCCCTTTTTCGTTTACAGTAACTTCGCCCTTGCACTCGGGACAGGCGAGTATTTCCAGCAGTTCCTTGTCAATGGCCATAAAATCCTCCAGAGGTAAAATATAATCAGCCGGGCGGCTCTGTACAAGAGTCACCGTTATATAGCTTAAGACCGGCCCGGGTGGTTGAGTGGTGCAAGGGGCCGGATAAATATAAAAAACATCTTATATTAACATGAAAAAATGGGTATTTCCGCAAAAAAATGCCTCACCCTAACTACAAAGGGGGCTTAAGTATCTTCAGGAATTGCTTTGGCGTGACTGCCCATCTTAACAAAGGCGAGTCCGCCTATCATGCTCACGGCCACCATTACGACGTACCAGATAAGGGAGAGTGAGATGGCCTGCTCTTTTGTGGCCCCTACCATGGTAAAGAGGTAGACAAAGGCCCCTTCGCGAAGCCCTAAGCCTCCTACAGTAATAGGCACCATGGTGAAGACTGTTGCCAGTGGTATAAAGAAAAAGAAGTAGGCGAGTCTTACGTCTATGCCGAGGCTGCGGGCGAGTATGTAGTAGCCCACTATGACACCGGCCTGCACGATAAAGGAAATAAGGAGTATCTTAAAGAGTATGTCTTTGTGCCCCTTATAGCCCATGAGCGTCTTGTAGAGGGCGTCTATCTTGTGGTTAATGCCGTAAAAGTGGATCCTGGCAAAAATGTTCATGGCCCAGCTATGGAGGGGGCCCACCCATATAATGAGGCTCGCCGCGGTGTAGCCGCCGATTAGAAAAAAGAAAAAACCAGGCAGGGTAGTGCCCTTTATAAGGGAGTAGCCCGTTATAACGGCTATGGTGGTAATGATGATAAGGGCAGAGAAACCTGAGTATCTGTCCATGAAGATAGAGGCTACGCTGACGCCGCCTTTTTTTGTCTCTTTGTACAGGTAAAGGCCCTTGATTATGTCGCCGCCAACCATTGTTGGTAGAAAATTATTAAAGAACATGCCGATAAAGTATATGGCGAGGAGTTTTCTGTAAGGTACGTCTATGTCTTTATGTAGAATAATTGACCAGCGAAAGGCCGAGGTGCACTGAAGGCAGATGAAAAACAGGGCTACGAAGATAATGATATAGGGGTTTACGTTCCTAAGGTCATGGAAGAAGAGCTCTGTATCCATGCTGCTGAAGAGAAAGTAGAGTATACTGCCGCTGACAAGGAATTTTATAAGGGTTGTAATGATTTTTTTTGTCATTTTCGCAGCACTTTCTTAACAAAAAAGATAGGTTTATGCTGAGACTCGTGATAGACGCGGGCGAGCATCTCGCCAAGGAGCCCCATGACTACGAGCTGAACGCCAAGTATGATGCAGAGTACGGCAAGGAGCAGGAGCGGTCGGCCCCCGATGTCGTGGCCGAGGATAATCTTATCAACGGCGAGATATACGGAGAAGGCCCCGCCGATAAAACCGAGTATGAGGCCCAGCGGCCCGAAGGCCTGTATGGGGCGCGTTGAGAAACTCTGAAGAAACTTTACGGTGATAAGGTCGAGAAGAACCCGCAGGGTTCGGGATATACCGTACTTTGATTTGCCGAACTTTCTCTCGTGATGAGTTGTCTCCACCTCGATAATGCTGGCCCCAACCCAGCTTGCCATGGCCGGTATGAAGCGGTGCATCTCGC
>CAZEBZ010000119.1:0-3643 GCA_964510775.1 uncultured Thermodesulfobacteriota bacterium | reverse complement strand
TAATAGAAAAAAACAAAGAGATGGGTGAAGCATAGCGAAACCCAACCCAACCCAACCCAACAATCACACTCTCCTCTCACATAAAAGGGGGCTATGCCCCCTTACTCACCCTGCCAGATGGCCTTGCCAATAAAAAATGGCCCCATCTTCTCAATATAGGTGGAGGTCTGCACCGTGCCTCTCATGGTCTGAACGAGGACGGAGAGGGGGAATAAATCCTTGCCGATAAGCCCGATGGTGAAGTCGTTATCATTCCTGTCAAGGCCGAAGGAGCTGAGCCTTATGTCGTGGCCAAGGTCGGCTTGGCCGAATGCGCGGCCGATGATGCCGTGCTCTCTTAGTATCATGCCCTGCTCTTTTGGCGGCAGCTTGGCAAACTCCCCCCTGCGTTTAAGGGGATAATAGACGGCCCAGGGCCACTCTTTTGCCTGAATAACACGTTTTGAGCGGTGGATTAGCCAGTCCTCAAGATTTTCTTCGTGGCCAAGGGAGTATGTCCTGCCAAGCATAGTGTAGCTTGGTCTCAGCCTCAGCTTGCTGCAGACCCCTGTAGAGAGAAAGGCACGCAGCTCGTTCGTAAAAAACGCCGGGTCCTCACTCATAGTCATTAGCCCTATCCCAAGGGGGTCGTTAACATCGGCGTAGAGCACGCCGTTTATTCCCGCTTCTTTTAGCTCCTCTATAAGCATGGCCGTATCAGTACAGCCCGTGTAGACAAGAAGCTGCATAAAGAGCCGCCTGTCAAGAGTCTGATTTTCCGCCCCTTTTTCTGTTGTATCAGTAAGTTTCGCCGCGTCCATTTCCATAGTAATTTGCCTCTTAATTTAAGTGTGTATGTAAAAAAACCCGAGGTGATTGCAGCCCCCTCGGATTTTTTATATGCTTTGGCCTTGTGCCCATGTAACCCTGCATATAGGCCTGATAATTACCTCTTCTCCCTTCTAACCGGCGCGTTTTTTCTTGGCCTCAAGGGCCTCTTTTGCCGATTCCGGCGGGTCGTATGTGCAGAAGGGCTCTTCTTCCATGTAGTCGCCTGTAAAGGCAAAGGCCCTTGCGCGGCAGCCGCCGCAGACGCTTTTATACTCGCAGTACCCGCATTTACCCTTGTAATCGTCCCATGCGCGCATCTCCTTGAAGACCTTGGAGTTGTCCCAGATGGTGCTGAAGGGTTCTTTACGCACATCTCCGCACTCCTCTTCGAGAAAGCCGCATATCTGCACCTTACCCGTGTGGGAGATAAATGCAAAGGTCTGCCCGCCCATGCAGCCCTTGCTCATTGCGTCAAGTCCGTGTGTCTCACGTGTTACCTTTATGCCCTTTTCTTTCTCTTTCTGACGGAAAATCCTGTAGTAATGGGGCGCGCAGGTAGGTTTGAACTGAAGCGGCACCTTGTCTCTCATATCGTAGAACCAGGCGAGAGTTTTTTCGTAATCCTCAGGGGCAATTTCCTGATCCTGCAGAGCCTTGCCGCGGCCCGTGGGCACAAGGAGGAAGGGGTGGTGCGCCTTTGCTCCCAGGCTTATGACGAGCTTTAGTATATCTGGGAGTTCCTTTAGGTTGTGTTTTGTAATAGTGGTATTTACCTGAAAATCAAGGCCTACTTTCTTTGAGTTCTCAATGGCCTTCATTACGCTATCAAAGGCCCCCTCGACGCGGCGGAAGTTATCGTGTGACTCTGCCGTTGCTCCGTCGATGGAGTAGCTTACGCGCTGAATGCCTGAGTCGAGAATTTTTTGCGCCGTCTCCTCTGTGACGTAGGTGCCGCAGGGGGCCATGACCATACGAAGGCCAAGATCAGTGCCGTAGCGCGCCAGCTCGAAGATATCGTCACGAAGCATGGGCTCGCCGCCCGTCATTATAATGATGGGGTTTGAGAATGAGGCGATATTGTCAAGAAGTGCCTTGCAGTCTGCGGTGTTGAGCTCGTTCTTGTATTTACCAAAACGCGCCGCGGCGCGGCAATGTACGCAGTTAAGGTTACACGTACGCGTCATCTCCCACGCTATGAGCCTTGGGAGCCACTTTCTGCCCCCTGATTTATCAGTGCTGCCGTCATGACCGTCGCGGTTGTTGGCGTGACCGCCGCCGGGATGTCCGCCCGGATGCCCACCGTGTCCTCCTCCGGGGTGTCCGCCGTGGCCGCCTGCTTTTGCTCCCTCCATAAGTAACTCTCCTTTATCTGAATTTACGGCTTTTAGCCGATTTTTTTAAAATACCTTATCTATATATTCTACCATATAGAGGCCTGTTTCGCCACTGCGGCCTCTTTAACCGAGAGACCTGGCCGCCTCTTTTGCAAAGTACGTAAGTATCATCTCAGCGCCTGCGCGTTTGATGGAGGTAAGGCTCTCCATCATGGCGGCCTCGCCGTCGAGCCAGCCCCGTTCGCTGGCGGCCTTTATCATAGAGTACTCGCCGCTTACGTTATAGGCGGCCATGGGGTAGCCGTAGGTGTCCTTTACCTTTCTGATTATGTCAAGGTAGGGTAGAGCAGGTTTCACCATGATGATATCTGCGCCCTCGTCAATATCAAGGCCGGCTTCCCGTATGGCCTCTTCTGCGTTAGCGGGGTCCATCTGGTAACTCTTTCTGTCGCCAAACTGAGGCGGCGACTCGGCGGCCTCGCGGAAGGGGCCGTAAAAGGCGCTTGAGTACTTTACGGCATAGCTCATAATAGGAATTTTACCAAAGCCGTTCTCGTCAAGGGTCGTCCTTATGGCACCCACTCTGCCGTCCATCATATCCGAGGGCGCGACAATATCAGCGCCTGCCTCGGCGTGGCTTAAGGCCTCGGCGCTGAGCAGTGCGAGCGTGGCGTCGTTATCCACGTCATTGTCTTTTATTACTCCGCAGTGTCCGTGAGAGGTGTACTCGCACATGCAGACATCGGTGATGACAAGAAGCTCCGGCGCGGCGTCCTTAATGGTCTTTATGGCCTGCTGCACAGGGCCATTTGGGTCACATGCCGAGGAGCCTACTTCGTCCTTTGTCTCAGGTATGCCAAAGAGTATGACGGCGGGTATGCCAAGGGATTGAATCTCCTGCGCCTCGGCCTTGAGTTTGTCAACAGAGAGCTGAAATTGACCGGGCATGGAGGAGATGGGGTTCTTGACGTCCTTACCGTAGCTGACAAAGAGGGGTAGTATGAAGTCCAGTGGAGATAAGTGCGTCTCCTTAATCATGGCGCGCATGGTCTTGGAGCTTCTAAGGCGACGTGGTCTGTATCGTGGAAAGTCCATTTTTTTGCCTCGCTTTGTTAGATGTTATTTTAAGTAGTGGGCAAAGCCCCACTCTACAAGATTTATGTTTTTTTCAATGAGAGGAGGTGATGAATCTTTAATGGTTAAGAGTATATTCCCTCCCTTTGGTTTTCTCTGTAGCTTTTTTTAGTCTTCAGCCGCCTTGATCCAGTACAAAGTTCTTAAGGCCCGACAGAGACTGCAATTCAGACAAAAAACTTTATTTTTTCTAAAAGAAAGTTTTTTTAATTGCTCGATAATTAATTCTCGTTTTTGTCCCTGTGTATGGTTTTCTTTGCAGCTATTTTTTTTAGTGTTAAGCCGTGTTGACCTTGAACAAAGTTCTTAAGGCCCGACAGAGACTGCAACTCAGACAAAAGACTTTCTTTTTTCTAAAAGAAAGT
>CAZEBZ010000118.1:0-3748 GCA_964510775.1 uncultured Thermodesulfobacteriota bacterium | reverse complement strand
TCAGAGAGAGGCTTGGCGGCGGGCTGAGCGCTCTTGATGCCGAGAAGAGGCTTGAGAAATTATGCGGCGAGGGCGGGCTTTGCAACGGCTGGTATCACGGCGGCGCTGGTATGGATTCACTTATCGCGAATAGGGCGTAGCGGTAATTTATTAAAGAGGAGGTTTTCTTATGTCAGATATGCTCGACAAGGTAATGCTTATAGGCATGGGCCTTGATAAGAAGATAAAAGAGGTTCTCGATGATCTTGCGAAAAGCGGCGAGAGCGAGGGCTGCGATGATGGCAGCGAGGGCGATGACAAGGCAGGGTTAACGCCTCGTCAGAACGTTGAGAATAAAATTGTCGATGAGGGTACGGCCGTAGTAAAGGAGCTGCTCTCTGTTGTCGGCAGCGCAAAGACGCGCATCGAAGATGAGCTATCGGCAAATTCCGGCCGTATTCGAGGCAGGCTGCACGTTGCCGGAGATGAGGAGATAGAGGTGGTGAAAGAGATGGCCCGTATCGCGAGGGAAAAAGTTGATAAGCTCGAAAAAAGAGTAGAAGAGCTTGAGGCTCTTGTAAACAAAAAATAGATTTGCGGAGTTTTTTTAAAGAATGACAGGGCATCGTATAAAAAACATAAGACGGCTGGTGAGTATCGTTGTCGTGCTTGTTAGATACGGTTTTGGCGGTATCGCGGCAAGTATGAGGATACTTCCCTTTGTCAGTCTCTTTACGAGGATATTTTTCAAGAATAAGGGTTTGGAGACACTCTCTGTGCCTCACAGGATAAGGCTCGTTCTTGAGGACCTTGGGCCTACTTATGTAAAACTTGGCCAGATTGCCTCAACAAGGGCGGACGTGCTGCCCCCGGGCTGGATCGAGGAGTTTAAGAAGCTTCAGGACAAGGTGACTCCCGTGCCTTTTTCCGAGATAAAGGCGGCAGTAGAGGCCGCCCTCGGCGCGCCCCTTGAGGATAAATTCGCCTCTTTTTCCGAGCAGCCCGTTGCCTCGGCCTCTATCGCGCAGGTGCATCTCGCAGCGCTACGAGACGGCACGGCCGTTGCCGTTAAGGTAAAGCGCCCCGGTATCGCTCCTGTTATCGACTCTGATATGTCTGTTATGCATACCCTTGCGCGCCTTATGGAGCGCTATGTAAAGGGTGCGCGCATGTTCAAGCCCGTAGAGGTCGTAGAGGAGTTCGAGCGTGTGATTACAAAGGAGCAGAACCTCTCAATAGAGGGGGGCAATATGGAGCGGTTCACCGCCATATTCAAGGATAACAGCGATGTGCAGATACCGAAGGTGTACTGGGACTATACCACTGAAGACGTGCTTACAATGGAGAGGATTTACGGCACGCCCATTGACGAGGGCGATGTTATAAGGTCAAAGGGCGTAGATGTTGAGAAGGTGGCCGTAAAAGGCGTGGAGCTTTTTTTCAAGCAGGTCTTTGAGCACGGTATCTTTCACGCCGACCTGCACCCCGGTAATATCTTTGTCCGTGACGACGGTGTTATTATTTATCTGGATTTTGGCATCGTGGGGCGCATTGACAGGGGCCTTAGAAAGTACCTTGCAAGCATTCTCTATTATATAGTGAGAAAAGATTACCGCGGCATGGCCCGTGTGCACAGAGACATGGGGCTTATAGGTGATGACGTAAGTCTTGAGGAATTCGAGGACACCCTCGCTGATATTACTGAGCCCATATTCGGTAAGACCCTTGAGCATATAAATGTCTCGGCGCTGCTGCTTAAACTCATAGACACGGCGCGGCGTTTTAATATGACCCTGCAGCCAAACCTCCTGCTGCTGCAAAAATCCATGGTTATTATCGAGGGTGTAGGCCGTCAGCTCTACCCGGATGTTAATATGTGGGACGTGGCGCGTCCCCTTGTGTACCGCTGGATGATAGGAGAGAAGTTCTCGCCGAGAAAGATCGCGGCAAAGGGCGGAAGCGTGGGCGAGGAGCTCCTGAAATCCGCTCTCGAGCTTCCTGTAAAGGCAAATGACGTCTTATCAAAGACGGCTGAGGGCAGGCTCAAGGTGGGCTTTATGCATCACGGCCTTGAAGGGCTTGAGGGGGGCGTGGAGGGGGCGGGCAGAAGAATCGCCGGGGCTATAGTCGTAGCCTCCCTCGTGCTTGGCGCGGCCCTTACGACGGCTTTTTCCTCTGAGGGCTCAAGGCGGATTCTCGGTGTGCCCCTTGGCGGCGCTCTCTTTATAGTGCTTGCCTTTTTCGCCTGGTTAAGGGTCTTTAGGGGTTCTCGCGATTAAGGGGATAAGAGAATATTAAATAATTAAAATTTATTCACTGCTTATTAAGGGTGTGAGTGAGAGATGGAAGATAAGAGAGAAGAGAAGACAACGCACTTTGGCAAGCGTATAATCCCAGAGCAGGAGAAAGAGGGGCTCGTACGGGAGGTCTTTGATACTGTTGCCGGTAAGTACGATATTATGAACGACCTTATGAGCATGGGCACTCACAGGCTCTGGAAGAGAGGCCTTGCCGCCGAGACCCTGCTTCAGCCCGGTCAACGCGCCCTTGATGTAGCCGGAGGCACAGGCGATATAGCGCTGCTTATGGCAGAGCAGGTAGGCGCCGAAGGCCAGGTCGTAGTCTACGATATTAACGGCGAGATGCTTCGTGAGGGTAAGAAAAAGTGCATTGACAAGGGTTTTATCAAGGGCTTTCACTTTGTTCAGGGTAACGGCGAGTACATCTCTTTTCCTGATAATACCTTTCATGCAGTTACTGTAGGTTTTGGCATACGTAACGTTACGCACCTTGAGAGGGCCTTTTCCGAGATGAGACGAGTGCTGAAACCAGGCGGGAGGGTGCTATGCCTTGAGTTCTCACATGTGAAAAACCCCCTTATGAAGAGGCTCTATGACGCCTACTCATTTTCTATTATTCCCGCTGTCGGCGAGGCCATTACCGGTAACCGTGATGCTTATGTCTATCTGCCTGAATCCATCAGGCAGTTTCCAACGCAGGAGAAGTTAAGAGAGATGATGCTCTCGGCGGGGTTCTGGAAGGTAAGGTACAGAAATATTTTCGGCGGCATAGCCGCCCTGCATATAGGCATAAAGGTTTAGCGAGACTTATGACTAAAGACAGCGAAGATAATAGGGCCGTAGAGGATAGGCTTAAAAAGACCTGCAGGAGTGCTGTAAAGACGCTTCTGCGGGCAACTCCTCTTGTCTTTGAGGGAGTGGCCATGGGCTCGGTCTTATCTGCCATGATAAGGCGTAACCCTGAGCTTGGCGAGAGGCTTTGTGAGCTTGAGGGCAAGGTCTTTTTCTTCGAGGCCTCGGATATAGGCCGTGGTTTTTTCCTTGAGATAAGAGGCGGTGAGATAAAGGTGGTGCTTCATAAGACAACTCCCCCTGACGTTACCATGCGAGGCGATGTTACGGTGCTCCTCGACGTCCTTGCCGGGCGCGTGGACCCGGATACCGTCTTTTTCTCTCGTAAACTGGAGATAGAGGGAGATACGGCTACGGCCATACACTTTAAGAACATACTCGCGAGTTTTTTTTAAGGAGGAGGCCTTGCCGGAAGCTGCTTTTAATTTCTTGACCTTAATGAGAAAAAGACATTAAATTATAAGAAGTCATTATTTAATGTATCCGGCGCCGTTGCGGCGTGGCTGCTCTTTGGATGTAAGGGGCAAAGGTGGGTAATAAAGTAGTAAAAAGAGATGGGAGGGGAGTGTCGTGAAGGTCTTTTCAGGTTCAATCAGGATCTCAACAAGCCGGCTGCG
>CAZEBZ010000117.1:0-3781 GCA_964510775.1 uncultured Thermodesulfobacteriota bacterium | reverse complement strand
TCGGCCTTTTTAGATTGGCGGTAATTTTCTGATGAAAAGAATAATAAAAATAAGGAATGTGGAGGAAAGTAGCTGAAGATTACCTTGAAATATCAGTAAGAGCCTGTGCCGTGTAGAGTAGAGAATATTTTGGATTGGCAGGAAGATTTTTTTTGCATCACGAGGCTTGGGTTAAAAACCCGATGCCTTTGGCATCTTACGTGCCTTCTTTCTATAACTCAAGTTCGCTCCAAGTCTGAAAGAGAGCCCGCGGGGGTTGCCTACGCACCGTTTAAGGATATTTGATATGGAGTAGGTCTTCTGAAATATCCGGTGGTAACCGTTAAGAAGTTCTTCGGCACTCATGCCGAGAGGTTTGAAAACCACCTCGCCCGTATGATAACGGCTCCAGTCGCGATTAGTTATCCTACCGTCATTGTCCAATTCTCTGTAGGTCTCAGTCCCGGGAAGGGGCGTAAGGATATGAAACTGCGCCGCGTTAATATTATTTTTTATAATAAAATCGTATGTGTTCTGAAAGACACTGGCATCGTCATCGTCAAGGCCGAATACAAAGCTCGCTACAATGCTTATACCAGCTTTGTGTATCTTTTTTATTGACTCGCTGTAGCTCTCGGCTGAGTTCCAGCCTTTCTTCATCTTTTCAAGGTTCTTTTGTGAGAGCGATTCAAAGCCGATAAAGGCGTATCTGCCGCCGCTTCTGGCGTAGAGCTTGAGAAGTTCGGCGTCTTTGGCTATGGTTATGGAGGCCTGGCTGCCCCAGTCTGTTCCAAGGGGAATCAGTTTCTCAAAGAGTTCTTTTGCGTACTTTGGCCGGCCAACGATATTATCGTCCATGAAAAAGAATCTCTTCGTATGTAGTCCCTTTACTTCTTCAATAACCTCGTCAGATGGCCTGACACGGAACTTGTTGCCAAAAAAAGATGTAACTGTGCAGTAATCGCAGTTGAAAGGACAGCCTCGAGTGGCCTGTAGGGTATTAAAGCCGCTGCCGTACATACTCCTGTCAAGTAAGGCGCGGCGCGGTATGGCCATGTTTTTCATATCGCATAGCTCGGCCCTGTAACGCTCCTTGAGAGTACCACTTTTGAAGTCTTCGAGCAGTCCGGCCCAGACCAGCTCAGCTTCTCCTATTACAACGGCGTCAGCATGCTCAAGGGCCTCTTCAGGCAGCGCTGAGACGTGCACACCACCCATTACCACAGTATTGCCGCTGCTACGAAAACCATCGGCAATCTCATAGGCTCTCGGCATCTCAGATGTCAGTCCCGTAATGCCTATAAGGTCAACTCGTACATTGTAATCAATGGGTTTAACCCTTGCATCGTGTATCTCTACGTCCCAGTCGTCAGGTGTAAGACCTGCGATGGTAGTAAGGCACAGGCGGGCGAAACCGGCTTTTCCGCTCTTTGATACCCCGCCCCAGTAGCTGCGCTTGTTGTCGGGAAGTATGAGTAGGAGTTTCAATGGTACCTCTAGTATGATTATATGTCGGGAATTAAGACTGTACGTAATAGTATTCTCATATCAGGCTAACAGCCCCGTGGTTTAATAGCAAGGAATGCTTTAAATTAAAATATGCCGTTGTTCGGAGCCTAACTCTGAATCTGCCAGGTTCGTTCCCGGAGTACACAGTCTTTATTAAAAGGCTTTATACTCTAAGCACTTTAGTTTATATTGAGTACTTGCCTGCTTATAGAGCAGTTGTGATTTAGTTTGAGAGGTCTCTTTTGAGTAACACTTAATATTTGAAAACTCTCTTGGCGTTAGCGCCTTTTTTTAAGTTGCTCTATCTTAATAAAATAAAGGAGTCGAGTATGTCTGATGAGATTAAGAAGAAGATTGCCGCTTACCTCGCAGGGCACAAATATATGGCGCTGGCTACAGTGGGAGCGGATTGCACGCCCAGTGTGCGCGCCGTAAGCTGTACGTCACAGGGCTCAACGCTTTACTTTGCCACCTTTAAGGACTCGCTGAAGGCGCGTGAGATAGCGGCCAACCCCAATGTGGCCTGCGCTTTGTATGAGGAGTATGAGGACATTACTAAGATACAGGGAGTATCTCTCAAGGGGCGTGCTTCGATGATAACAGACGAGGCTGAGATGCGCTCCGTTGGAGTGCTTATAGTAGAAAAATTCCCGGAATTTGCCGAGATAGGACCTAATCCTGATGTACGCTTATTTAAGGTTGAGCCAGAAGATGGAGCTTTTATAGATTTTAGCAGAGGCTTTAACCACAGGGACGATGTAAGTTTTTAGTCCCGCCGCAGTGTGAGAAGATGTTTTTTTGAGTAGTTTATTATACTTGAGCCTTATGTCTTTAACGTCTAATCTGCTGTTATTTTATAAAGAAGTGCCGCCATTGCCTTTAGGCAATGGCGGCACTTCTCATTTCCGTTAGTACGTTATTGTCTCTGTTTGTTAAGTTACCTGTTGCTAGCTTTTTTATCTCTATAATTCCCTCTGCCGCGATTTCCGTAACTTTGCTGGACGCGGGGTTTGTTTTTTCTCTGCCAGCCTCCCTGCCTCTGTCCCATGCGGTGTCCCTCTTCAGGGCACTCGCTCTGTTCAAAGCCATCAATGGGCGTTACGGGGATCTCAAGGCGCAGCACCTTATGTATGTTCTTCAGCAGGTGTTGTTCTCCTCTGCAGACAAGGGATAGGGCCAGACCCTTTTCGCCGGCTCTGCCGGTGCGTCCGATACGGTGTACGTAATCCTCGGCAACGTTTGGTAAATCAAAGTTTACTACATGGGGTAAGTGGTCAATGTCGAGGCCGCGTGCCGCTATGTCTGTTGCTACAAGGGTACTTACAGAGCCTTTCTTGAAGTCGGAGAGGGCTTTTGTGCGCGCCGCCTGACTCTTGTTGCCATGTATGGCTGTGGCGCTTATGCCGTCACTCATAAGTTGTTTTGAGAGGCGGTTGGCCCCGTGTTTGGTGCGCGTAAACACAAGAACACGCCCCCAGTTGCCGTCTTTTATAAGGTGAGAGAGAAGTTCGCGCTTTTGAGAATGTCCTACGGGATGTACTACCTGCGTTACAGTCTCTGCGGCCTTATTGCGGCGCGCCACCTCTATGTGCTTGGGGTTGTTGAGATAGTCATTGGAAAGGGTCTTTATCTCATCTGAGTATGTTGCCGAGAAGAGCAGATTCTGTCTCCTTACGGGAAGGAGTTTTAATATTCGCTTTATGTCATGGATAAAACCCATGTCGAGCATACGGTCGGCCTCGTCAAGGACGAGAATCTCTACTTTAGAGAGGTTTACGGTACGCTGCGAGGCATGGTCAAGGAGACGGCCCGGGGTGGCTACAAGTATGTCTACACCGCGGCGCAGCCTATCAATCTGAGGATTGATACCTACTCCGCCAAAGACAACTGCCGAGCGAAGGGGCATATTGCAGCCATAGGTACGTACACTCTCTGCGACCTGTGCGGCAAGCTCGCGTGTGGGGGTAAGGACAAGGGCTCTTGGGAACTTACCCCTGCCGTTTTGGTTCAATATCTGCAGTATGGGCAGCGCAAAGGCCGCGGTCTTACCTGTTCCTGTCTGAGCCCCGGCAAGTACATCGCGCCTCTCTAATACTACGGGAATGGTCTGTGCCTGTACAGGCGTTGGTGTGGTGTAACCCTCAGCTGAGACGGCATGCAATAGCTCAGCCTGAAGGCCGAGTTGTTCGAACTTCATACAATAATACTCCAATATAAGTGGCCTACCCATCTTAATGGGCCGATCTAGGCTGGATATTTAAGGTGATTGCTGTGAAAGGGTTGAAAATTAAGG
>CAZEBZ010000116.1:0-3851 GCA_964510775.1 uncultured Thermodesulfobacteriota bacterium | reverse complement strand
TTTTTCATAACATCTATCTCAGCGCCCCGTTTACCTATAACAATACCAGGCCGGGCCGTCTTGATAATAACCTTAACCTCATTAGAGGTACGCTCAATCTCAATCTTAGAGATACCGGCGTGATAAAGGCGCTTCTTGACGAGTTTTCTAATCGCAAGGTCTTCATGGACATAGAGAGCATATTTCTTTCCTCCAAACCACCTTGAATCCCAGTCCTTTGTAATTCCCAGTCTAAATCCTATGGGATGTACTTTCTGACCCAACGAAGACCTCCTTATAGCTTGCTTTATGTTTTTTTATTACCTTTAAAAGCCGAATAGATAAAGACTTAATAAGGCAAAGTTTAAAACTGTCTTTAGCGTTAAAGGCACATAAAGACAGATAAATACATTAACTCTCGTCCAGTATTATAGTTATATGACTGGATCTTTTGCGTATCGTAACACCTCTGCCCATGGCGCGAGCTCTCATGCGCTTAAGCGTAGGGCCCTCATCAACAAATGCCCTCTTTACATAAAGACTGTCAACATCGAGATGAAAGGTGTTCTCAGCGTTAGCTATTGCGCTCTTTAAGACCTTAGCCACAACCTTACTAACGGCTTTGTTGGAGTTATTAAGCTGTGCGAGGGCATCGTCTGCCTTTTTGCCTCGTATGAGATCAACTACAAGGCGGGTCTTCTGAGCCGATGTCCTTACGTATCTTGCTTTTGCCTGCGCTTCCATTTACTTACCTCCCGGCATACGGGATTTTTTCAGTCCTGTGTGGCCATGAAAGGTCCTCGTAGGAGAAAACTCTCCCAGTTTATGTCCAACCATATTCTCGGTGACGAATACTGGAATAAACTTTTTTCCGTTATGCACGGCGATGGTAAGACTAACCATCTCCGGTGTAATCATAGACCTTCTGGACCAGGTCTTTATAACCTTCTTAGAGCCGCTCTCGACGGCACGTGATACTTTCTTCTCAAGGTGACCATCTATAAAGGGGCCTTTTTTAAGGGAACGCAATTATTTTCTCCTCTTCAAAATATATCTGTCTGAAGGCTTTTTCTTCCGAGTCTTGTAACCCTTTGTCGGGATACCCCATGGGCTTGTGGGATGATTTCCACCCTTGCTCTTACCCTCGCCGCCTCCGTGGGGATGGTCCACGGGGTTCATAACAACACCTCTGACGCCGGGAAGCTTGCCGAGCCAGCGTACACGGCCAGCCTTTCCGTAGGTAACGTTTTCCTTATCAATATTTCCAATCTGTCCGATTGTAGCCATACATAACTGTGGTACGAGGCGTACCTCGCCGGAAGGCAGCTTAATATTAGCAGATGTGCCTTCCTTGGCCATGAGCTGGGCGTAACCGCCGGCGCCGCGTACAAGCTGGCCGCCTTTGCCTATCTTCATCTCTATATTATGAATAAAGGTTCCAAGGGGTACGGCCTTTATCGTCATGGCGTTACCGGGTTTAATCTCAGCCTTCTCACCGGAGACAACTGTATCTCCCACCTTAAGAAGCAGAGGGGCCAGTATATACCTCTTTTCACCATCTACATAATGTAATAACGCTATGTTGGCGCTCCTGTTAGGGTCGTACTCAATAGAGGCAACGCGTGCGGGTATATCAAACTTATCTCTCTTATAATCAATAACCCTGTACTGCTTTTTATGTCCACCGCCTATCCACCGAACTGTGACACGGCCATTGTTGTTTCTACCACCGCTGCGCTTCTTAGGGCGAAGCAGGGCCTTTTCCGGCTTTTTGTCTTTTGTTAGCGCGGAAAAATCAAGGGTAGTACGAGTCCTCAATCCAGGAGAGGTTGGTTTATACTTTTTTAGAGCCATAATATTTATCTTCCCGATATAAATTAATCACTGTTAGAACTTGTCTTTCTAAGGGCCATATACAGAGCCGCCAGAAGGACTTAATCTTCCATTTAGCCAACTGGATTAGACGCCGTCAAAGACCTCTATTTTGTCGCCTTCCTTAAGCGTTACATAGGCCTTTTTTCTTGTCGGCCTTCTGCCGGCATAGCGTCCCATCTTCTTGATCTTACCGGCTACTCTCTGAGTATTCACGGAGAGCACTGTTACTTTAAATATCTTCTGTATAGCCTCTTTTATATCACCCTTATTGGCAGCAGGGTCTACCCAGAAGACAACGTTGTTACCCTCGGCGGATAAAGCCATGCTTTTTTCCGTAATCACAGGGGATTTTATGACTGCGTATATATCCCTCATTTTATCGCTGCCTCTACTTTTGCAAGGGCCTCTTTAGTTATTAACAGCCCCTTATATTTAAGCACATCAAAGACATTTATGCCGCCTGCCCTTACTACCTTAAAATCCTTCAAGTTTCTTACGGCAAGTTCGAGATTCTTATTAATACCCTCTGTTACTACAAGGGCGGAGTCAAGGTTCATTGCCTTCAAAATTGAGAGGGCTGTTTTTGTCTTCGCCTCTCCCAGCTCAAGGGTATCCACTACTCGTATGCCACCGTCTTTTACTCTGAGGCGAAGTGCTGATTTCAATGCTTCGCGCCGTACTTTCTTAGGCACACTATAGGAATAATCTCTTGGATGAGGTCCGAAAACCGTACCACCATGTCTCCATATCGGTGAACGTGTGCTACCGGACCTTGCTCTACCAGTACCCTTCTGTTTCCAGGGTTTTACACCACCGCCGCTAACCTCGCCTCTTGTCTTTGTAGAGGCATTACCACGCCTTCTATTAGCAAGCTGCATCTTAACGACTTCGTAAAAGAGATGCTCCTTAATCTCGCCAGCAAAGACAGCGTCGTCAATAGAAAGACCTGATACGCGGGAACCTTCTTTATTTAATACATCTATATCCATCAGGCATCCCCCTTAGGCGCAGAAGTTTTTTTGCGCGCAAGCTGTATTCTAACAAGACCATTCACCGCTCCAGGTACTGCGCCCTTAATAAGCACTAGTCCATCTGCAGCTCTAATATCAACGATCTTGAGATTCTGCGTAGTTCTATTTCTGTTTCCCATGTGTCCGGCCATCTTAAGACCTTTCATAACTCTTGAGGGCCAGGCACTCTGGCCGATGGAGCCCGGGGCTCTGCCATGCATGGATCCGTGAGATCCGGGGCCGCCGTGAAAGCCCCATCTCTTCATACCGCCCTGAAACCCCTTACCCTTTGTCTTACCGGTTACATCTACAAAGTCACCGGTCTTAAAGAGATCCTCGCATTTCACGAGGCTTCCAGGTTTGTACTCATCGGTATCAAGGCACT
Source organism: uncultured Thermodesulfobacteriota bacterium (assembly GCA_964510775.1). Taxonomy (GTDB): domain Bacteria; phylum Desulfobacterota; class GWC2-55-46; order GWC2-55-46; family JADFVP01; genus JAJRZX01. The sequence continues at coordinate 602 of CAZEBZ010000116.1, read as the reverse complement.
TAAACTCGCCAAGGGTTGAGAGAATAGGGGTCTTGGCATTAGCAAAGACCTTTTTCATAGCAGCACTGGTGTTTTTTTCTTTCTTATCACCGATGCCAAGCTGTACAGCCTCATAGCCGTCTCTTACAGTATTTTTACGCGCGACTACGTAGCAGGGCCCTGTCTTAACAACAGTTACAGGTATCTCAGCTCCGTCTTCACCAAAGACGTGTGTCATTCCAATCTTTTTACCAAATATTCCTTCTATCATAATCCGCTCTGCCTAAATCCTGATTTAATCAAGTTTAATCTCAACATCAACGCCAGCTGGAAGAGCTAATTTAATCAGCGCGTCCACGGTGTTCTGCGTGGGGTCCATGATATCCATAAGCCTTTTGTGAGTCCTAATCTCAAACTGCTCTCTGCTCTTCTTATCTACGTGAGGTGAACGAAGAACGCAGAACTTGTTTATCCTTGTCGGCAACGGTATAGGCCCTTTAATAACAGCGCCGGAACGTTTGGCCGTATCAAGAATTTCCTTTACTGACCTGTCAAGAAGCCTTGAGTCAAAGGCCTTCAACCTTATTCTTATTCTCTGATTTTCCAAACCTTAAACCCTGTCC
>CAZEBZ010000115.1:0-3925 GCA_964510775.1 uncultured Thermodesulfobacteriota bacterium | reverse complement strand
GGTTATTATCACCGCAGACAGTCTTTCGAGCGGCCTTCGTAGTAGCCCTGTGTATGGTAACAAACTCGCGTATTACATTATTATCACCTAAGATTACCTCTGTCTTCTCGCCCTTATACCCTACGTCCTGAGGCGGCGCCCCAACTGATGCGAACTGAAATACATCGCAGCCGCTGCCAATAGTAGTCCAATCGCCGATAACTACATTAGAGGCAATGCGCGTATCTTTGCCAATGCGCACATTCTCTCCAATAACAGTATATGGCCCTATGCGTACACCGCTATCCAACTCTGCCGTTGGATGCACTGAGGCCATAGGGTCTATTACGACCTCTCTTGTCGTGACACTCTCTCTACTTTTCACAGAAGAACCTCTTCTCATATATAAAAAAACTCTTATCTTCGCCTATTAACTGAGATGTGGGATTTTTAAAGGCCTCAGGCCTCCATAAGGGTTGCCATAAAAGTAGCCTCTGCGGCAACTGCCTCACCAACAGTGACTACGCCCTTATAAGACCAGACAGCGCCCCTTATCCTGTTAACTGTAACATCAATATGAAGGGTATCTCCCGGCACCACGGGACGTCTGAAACGCGCCTTGTCTATACCCATAAAGTATATTACCTTATCCTTAAGCCCCGATGGCTTCAGAGCGAGCACGGCCGCCACCTGCGCCATAGACTCTACGAGAAGGACTCCCGGCATAATTGGGTGCCCCGGAAAATGCCCCTGAAAAAAGGGCTCGTTTATCGTAACGTTCTTAAGACCTCTGGCGCTCTTTTCCTGCTCCAGAGCCACTATCCTGTCAACGAGGAGAAAGGGGTAGCGGTGGGGCAGTAACTCCAGTATCTCCTGTATATCTATCATCAGACCTCCTTTGAAGTATCTCTTTTATCCTTCAACCTTCTTCCAGCTTCTTAAGTTTTGTTTCCAAAATCGTTATTCTTTTTTTCAGTTCCGGCAGCCTCGAGCGAAGGGCCTGCGCCCTTAACCACTGACCATGGGGCATTGCCGGGATACCTGAAAAGGCAGACTCACCGGGAAGATTATGAGAAATGCCTGATTTTGCCCCCATGAGCGTGCGCGGGCCTATCTTTATATGGCCGCCAACGCCCACCTGCCCGCCAAACTGAGAGCCCTCGCCAATACTCGTAGAGCCGGCGATGCCCGTCTGAGCGGCAATAACAACGTCCTCGCCGATAGTTACGTTATGGGCCACCTGCACAAGGTTGTCTATCTTGGCTCCGCGCTTGACTACGGTCTCGCCGAGGGTCGCCCTGTCTATGGTGACACAAGCCCCTATCTCAACATCGTCGCCTATGCGGACGCTTCCCACCTGCGGTATCTTAACGTACCCGGCGCCATCTCTTGCGTAACCAAAACCATCACTGCCTATAACGGCGTTGCTGTGAACTATAACACGCCTGCCGAGCACGCAGCCCTCTCGCACTACGGCGCCTGCGTATATAATAGAGCCAGCGCCTATGCGGGCGCCTCTGCCAATAACAACAGAGGCGTGCAGCGCCACGCCCTCTTCTATATGAGCGCCCTCTTCCACAACGACAAAGGGCCCAATAGAGAGACCTCCTCCAAGCTCCGCGCCCTCGCTTATCTCGGCACTGCTGTGTATGCCGACGGGAGGTTTTACGGCAGGCCTGAAGAGCTCAATTAGACGTGCAAAGGCCAGATGGGGATTGTCTACAAGTATAAGGGCTCTGTCTTTAAGCTCAAGGTCAGGTAGCACCTGCACCTCAGAGACTACTACCGCCGAGGCCCCTGTCTTCTCAAGAGACTTCAGCGGCGATTTACCGGCTATGAAGGTAATCTCACCCTCACCCGCTTCCTCAAGGGGCGCTACGTCTCGAATGAGCAGCGAGGCGTCCCCGAGAAGAGACCCCCCTGTAAGAGTTACTATTTCACCAAGGCTCTTCTTCATGGCCTCTCTACTTTGATGAAGTCCTGTTCCTTATATTAAAGAGCTTAATAACGTCATCAGTAAGGTCGTCATTGGCAGGGGCGTAAAGGATTCCGCCGCCGGATTTTTCAAAGATATAGGTGTAACCCTTCTTCTTGCCAAGCTCTGTAACAACGCTTCTGAGCTCCTTTATAATCTCCGCCTCTTTCTCTACCTTCTTCTTGTTAAGGTCATCGTTGTACTGTACAAACTTTTTCTGAAAGGCCTTGGCCATAGTATTAAAGGCCTTTTGCTTGGCCAGCAACGTGTTTTTCTTCCAGACGCTCTTCTTCTTGTCTATCTCTTCCTTCAATTTCTTAATGCGGGCCTGCTCTGCGTTAAGGACTTTTTCCAGCTTCGCTGCCTTGGTCTTCAAGGTCTCCTTGGCGTTTACGCCGGCATCGCTCCTGTTAAGGGCTTTTTGCAAGTCGGCGTAACCTATCTTCATACCCCCCGCCGAGGCAGGAAGGGCAAAGGCCAGGATTAACAGCAACATGGGCGCTACAACTCTCATTCTTCTCATCGTATTCTCCTTATGCTTATCTTTCTGTTGAATAAAAAAACCGCCTCATCTGATTTTAACCTCGGCAAGGCTACAACTCAATCAAATACTTAGCCGCACAATTAAGGTTAAAAAGTAGAGCCTATGGTAAAGTCCCACTGCGAGCGTGACTCGCCTTCTCGCGGATTAAGGTTGATGCCAAGCTCAAGGCGCAGCGGCCCAACAGGCGAGTACCATCTTACGCCAAAACCTGCCGCGCTCCTTACATCACCGAACTTAACCTTACCCGTATAGGTGTTGCCTACGTCAAAAAACAGCAGACCTCTCATCTTCTGCCCCTTGAGAAGGGGAAAGAGAAACTCAGCGTTAGCCACCATCATAATCTCTCCGCCAATGAGGTCGCCTGTAAGAGGGTCCTTCGGGCTAATGGTTCTTGTATCAAAACCCCTGATGGTATTTATGCCTCCGAGGAAAAACCTCTCGTAGATTGGGGCTTCACGGCCGGCGTAACCTCGCAGATAACCGCCTTGTGCCCTGAAGGACAGTGTGGTCTTAAAGGGTGTTGGAAAGTAATGTATAGCGTTAATCTGATGCTTTAATGTATAGGCGTTACCGCCGAGGACTCCTCCGGCAACCTTACCCGTATAGGTAATAACAGAGCCGCGCCGCGGGAAAAAGGCGTCATCGCGGCTATCATGGGTAAGGGTAAAGGTTATGCTGCTCTCAGTCCTTGAGCCCTCCTGATCTCGAATAAATACTGAGGCCGAGGTAGAGATATCAAGAACCTCGGCATCCTCAAGGGTATAGGTAATAAAGGCCCTCGTCTCCCTGCTAAAGACAGGAAAACCCGCCCGCAGCCCCAGGCCCTTCTTCTTAGTATTAAAACCCTGAAATTGCTGACTGGTATTGTAAAGGTCAATGCCCGCTGAGATAGGCTTATCAAAGAGATAGGGCTCTGTAAAACCAAGGACATACCTCGTGCTGCTTGAGCTTAGCGTTGCCGAGAGGTTTAGCTTAATACCCGTGCCAAAAAGATTTGACTGAGATATAGAAGCCGTACCGATAAGACTGTCTACGGAAGAGTAGCCTATGCCGGCGGATATGGAGCCCGTTGCACGCTCCTTGACCTTTACCTCAAGGTCTATCTTATCAGAGGATTTTCCCCGCACCTTATTGAGATTAACCTCATCAAAATACCCCAATCTCTTTAGTGCGTACTTGCTCTTCTTAACCTTTGTTGAGGAATACAGCTCTTCCTCATCCATATATAACTCACGGCGTATTACCTTGTCACGAGTCCTGCTGTTGCCCTTAATGTTAATCCTGTCAACGTACACAAGGTCGTTTTTCTTTATATGAAAGCCAAGGTCTACTGTTCTTGTCTCACCATGAACATCTGTACTGGGCTTTACATCAACATAGGCGTAACCCTTGTCGCCGTAAAAATCCTTTAGCATCTCCATATCGCG
>CAZEBZ010000114.1:0-3934 GCA_964510775.1 uncultured Thermodesulfobacteriota bacterium | reverse complement strand
ATCTCTAAGATATTTAAGGAGCACCTTCTCTTCGTAGTCTTTCAGATGCTCTTTGCCGTTTTTCTCATTATCCTCGGGGCAAAGGGTTTTGTCTCCGGTGTAGAGCACCTCGCCGATCCCCTGCATATCCCCATCATAGCTCTCTCGCTCCTCATCGTCCCTATAGCAACGGAGCTTCCGGAGAAGATTAACAGCGTACTCTGGACAAGGCGCGGTAAGGACACCCTCGCAGTAGGTAATGTCACGGGGGCTATGGTCTTTCAGGGCAGTCTGCTCCCTGCCATAGGCATATTTCTTACCCCCTGGCACGTTAATCTTACAGTTATGACAAGCGGTATCATTACCCTTGCCGCGGCGCTCTGGATATCTTTTATCGCTTACAGAAGAGGCGGCGGAATTCAACCTATATTTCTTCTGGTAAACGGCGCACTCTACCTTGTGTTTGTCTTAATTGTTCTCCGCTCATCAAACATCATCTAATTCCATGATAATGTTAAAGAGACTCTTTGTGGCAACAAGACCGGGTTTTTTCCCGGCAAGCGCCCTTCCTGTACTGCTCGGTGCCGCAGAGGCATGGCGTATGGAGGGAGTCTTTCACGGCGGGTATTTTATTTTAACTTTACTTGCGGTCTTGTTCTGTCATGCCGGGATGAACGTCATTAACGACTACTGCGACTTTCTTAACGAGACAGATAATATAAACAAGACTGCGCTGCCGCCCTTCTCGGGCGGCAGCGGCCTTATTCAGAGCGGTCAGATGAGTGCCTCCGGAACCCTCGCACTCGCTATCTGCCTGCTCTTAGCCGGAGGCGCTTTAGGTCTTTATCTTGCCTTTGAGGTAAGTCCAATCCTATTTCTCATCGGCGGCGCGGGGCTGGTCTCAGGGGTCTTTTACTCGGCCCCTCCTCTCTTTTTTGCAGGTCGCGGCCTTGGTGAGCTTGTAGTAGGCCTTGACTTTGGCCTTCTCGCAGTCCTGGGTTCTTTTGTTGTGCAGACAGGGGCCCTTGCTCTGGAGCCGGTATTCGTATCGCTGCCCCTTTCCTTTCTTATCTCGGCTCTCCTTTACATGAACGAGTTTCCTGATGTGGAGGCCGATAGAGAGTGCGGAAAGCTTAACCTTGTGGTGCGCCTTGGCCCGAAAAGAGCCGTGGCCGGTTTTTACATTATAGTTTTTCTCGTTTATCTCAGCCTCTGCGGCGCCGTGTTTTTTGGGTTTATGCCGCCACTCTCCCTTATAGCCCTCTTAAGCGCTCCCCTTGCCCTAAGGAGCGCCCTTATCCTGAGGGCCCACCCTGATGCCGGCCCGGCACTTGTGCCGGCTATAAAGTCCCTGATACTGGCCCACATATCCTGCGGGATTTTCCTTGTCCTTGGCACTCTTCTGGGCTGAACGCCAAGGTGAACTCTGCCTCGCAGCTCCCACTTGACAACTGTATATCATGACCATATCTTTAAGGTGAGAGGAGATGAGAGGCAGTTAAGGTAAGAGATATGACCTATGAAGAAATAAAAGATAAGAGGAGGTAAAGGCCATGACAATCGAGAAATGGAATCCTTTTAAGGAGATAGACAGAATGAGCAAGGATATGGACAGGCTCTGGGATCAGGTCTTTCCAGCCTCAAGGAGGTTTATAAAAGAGCTGCCCGTAAAGGCCATTATGGATAGAGAGTCAACCCCTCCGGCTATAGATATCCTTGAAGAGCGCGAAACCGTTGTTGTAAGGGCGGAGATGCCCGGCGTAGATAAAGACAACGTAGAGGTCTCTCTTCGTGATAATACCCTTCTTATCTCAGGCAGTATAAAGAGGGGTAAGGAGGAGAAGAAAGAGAACTTCTACTACAGCGAGCGCCGTTACAGCAGTTATTCCCGCAGCGTAGAGCTGCCCTGCAAGGTAAATGAAGCAAAGATAACGGCGGCCCTTAGAAACGGCATACTTACCGTAACTCTGCCAAAGGCAGAGGAGGTAAAGGCCAAAAAAATAACTGTAGAGGTAAAGTAACCTATACAGTATATAAGGCAATATGACTTAATCAAGCCCCACCTTGTCTGTAAGAGAGGGGGGCTTTTTTTATGGTGGCTCTTAGCCCATGTTGTTGTATTCCCTTACTCTGAAGGCGGCGCCTGTCTCTTGCTCCACTACACGTCTGCAGGCCTCGATATCAAGGCCCGGCAGGGCTACGACAGAGGCCGTTACGTGGGAGATGTATCGCTTGGCCTCTCTTATAAAAAAGAGTATGGCAGGGTAGGCCGCATCGCCAAAGGGAGTCTTTATAATCTTCTGATAAGTCTCTGAATCCGGGGCGTTTAGGCTAACGGATATGGAGTCCACGAACATTAGCTCAGGAAGGACGTTTCGGCCGTTGGCGAGATTTGCAAGGCCGTCTGTGTCTATACGTATCTTACAACCCCTTTTTTTCAGGAGCAGACCAAGTTTTTTAACAAGGTCAATCCTTAAGAGGGGCTCTCCGTAGCCGCAAAAAACGATCTCGTCATACTGCTGCGGATCTTCGCCTATGGCATCAAGGACTTCCTTGAAGGTTGGCTCCTCGCCGAGGCGTAGAAAATGCCCTTTAACGGTATAGGACTTGAACTTGGGGCAAAATGTGCATCGGTTAGTGCATCGGTTGGTTATGTTAAGGTAAAGAGAATCTCTTATCTTATAGGCAATGCGGGCGGGTTCCGGGGCGGTAAGACCAAAGACCTCCTCGGCGTTAAGGGTGGTAATTCGCGCTACGTCCTCTACTGTCAGACCCTTTAACTCCGCTATTTTCTTTGCTGTCTCTACTACAAAGGCGGGCTCGTTGCGTTTGCCTCGGTTAGGCACCGGCGCGAGGTAAGGGCAATCTGTCTCAATGAGGAGTTTTTCCATTGGCGTAGCTTTTATTGCTTCTCGTAGCTTATCTGCTCCCTTAAAGGTGACTACGCCTGATATGGAGAGGTAAAAGCCCATCTTTAGGGCCTCTGCCGCCTCATCAGGGCCGCCGGAGAAGCAATGGAAGATACCGCCGGCTGTGTTATTGTTATCATCAAAACCCTCTTCTCTTAAGATACTTATTGTCTCAGCCCAGGCCTCTCTTGTGTGAATAGATACTGGCAGGTTAAGTTCGCGCGCGAGGGTGAGGTGTTCTTTAAATAATTTTTTCTGCGCCTCAGGAGGCGCGTTGTCGTAGTGATAATCAAGGCCCGTCTCGCCGATGGCGAGTATCTTTGAGGCCTTGCCCTTTTCACCGCCAAGGGCGAGCTCTCTAATCCTCTCAAATGGAATCTCAGGGTCTATATCCGCGGCGTCATGGGGGTGAATGCCGAGTGCGCCGTAGATAAAGGCGTGCTCTCTTATTAAGGCCTCTACGCCGTCAAAGCGCCCTTCCTTTGACCAGCACCCAACGCTTACGATGGCCTTTAGCCCTGCTTTTTTAGCCCTCTCAATGACATCGCACCTGTCTTCTTCAAAGCGCCTGTCATCAAGATGGGCGTGAGTGTCTATGAATTTTGCTTCTTTCATTTCTTTTTCATGTTTTTTTGTGTTAATCGGCGTCGCTTAGCCTTTGACCCTGCCTATGCCCCATTCATACCCCCACCAGCCCCCCTCTTACCCCTACCTCTCTTCTATAATTGGCGGTCTTTTTTTTACCCTATTCTTGGAAAGAGGGGGGCTATTCTCTCAACCTTAAGGCCGCTCTGCAGGCCTCCCCACTTGGTGTTAACGTCAAAGTCGACTTTTTTTGTTGATGTGTCCAGCCCCAGAGCCGCCTCTATCTTAGCTGCCGAGTCGGGCATAAATGGAGCGATATAGACTGCGAGTATTCTTATGGCCTCGGTAAGATTATAGAGTACGTTTGAGAGAGTATCCTCGTCCTCTTCCTTCCACGGTGCCGTCCTCTCTACATAACCGTTGAACTCGCTTATAACGCCCCAGACCTCAAAGAGGGCGTC
>CAZEBZ010000113.1:0-3938 GCA_964510775.1 uncultured Thermodesulfobacteriota bacterium | reverse complement strand
GTAGGCCCAGGTAATACAAATGTCCATGGATTGAGGTACCACCAGATTTTGGCACCGCGTTTCTTTAGGCGTGTAGAGAAGGCCCCTGACCAGCCTGCGGGAGTAGGAGACACCTTAATGCCTCCAAGTCCAAAGGCTCTGTACTCGGCCTTCAACGCAACATTATCAAAAAATGAGATGTTAGGAGCCCAGAGCGTTGCGTCATGGTCAAGACTCTCAACACCTCCCCCCCCACAGTCCCGGCAGGCCGCGTGTACGGTCTGAAGAAAACGCAAACGGGGATGCGCTTCATGTACCAGTTTCGCAAATTCACGAATATACTGATACTGTTCCATATTATCAGGTTCATCTGCGGCTGTCAAATAAATATAGGACTTCTCAAGGAGACCTAACTTCTCATAAAACTTCGCTATCTGCCTGAGATATGAGACAATTCTACTGTTATACTCCTTGGAAAACATGGGGTAGCGGTTCGTATCTACAGGCCACGATTCAGTGATTGGGATAGAGACCTGTCCTACGGGGCCGTATTTATATGCCTTATCAAGGTGCCTTTTTAAATTATCGAAATTTACAACTACCTTACCCCTGCTCTCCCTGTACTGCGGTAAAGCGTTAAAGAGGTTAATTGGATAAGACCTGTTGCGCTGAAGCATCTCATAATAGCTGGGCAGAACCTCATCGTCAAACTCAGCCTCAGAGCTTACCTTGGGGCCAAATTTATACACGGAGCCATAGTCCATACCAAATACTATGGGGAGATGATTCTCTTTTTCAAGCGTAAAGTCCCATACCCTGAGACTAACGCCTACTTTCAATGCGGGAGCCCCGGGGGAAGTAATCTTTAGCAGACCTTTATAAAGGCCTGGCTTTGTACCGCGAGGTACAAAGACCTTCAGCCAGACTGACTGGTTACGGTGTGCGCCTATCTTAAAGGGCCTTCTAAGCGGCACAAGGGCATCTGGCCACCAGCCCTTAGCGCCGATAGAATCAGAGGGCGCATCAACCCTGACGTACTGCGCAAGAAGAAGCTCAATATTAGAGGCTGGAATTTTTCCCTTCTTACCACGCAGCGCCGTTAGCCTCACCATGACGTTTTTCACTCCGCCGCGAAGCGATGTAAGTACGAGCTGGGCCGTCTCATACTCATTTCTTGCAGCACTCATCTTAATGTTTTTTGCCCTATTCGTCTTACCTGGCAGCCGCTCTTCTCTACGCACCTTTACGGCGCTATCAAGCACAGCGGCACGTAAATTCTTGTTAACCAGTATAGAGACTGAGGAAGGCTTTTTATGCTCCCTGCGTTCTGGCTTCGACTTATTTTTTTCCAAATGTTTAGATTCTGAGTGTTTTTTCTCCAAATGTTTAGAGTCTGAGTCTTGCAGCTCAGGTCTGTGCGAGTTCGCCCACCCCTCTGAGGTAAAGGCAAAGATACACAAAAGAGATAAAACAGTAAAAACAAGAGACCTCATAACAGGCAGCCCAATCGGCTTATTTGTAACTCTGCACATAATATACTCCCCTGATGTCTTCTTTAATAAAAGACGCAACATAGCATAACTATTCTTCATCATATCATCTCCTGTCTAAAAACAATAAAAATAAACGCTCATTATCAGGCAGGTACAGACGACTCAAAAGACCAGCCAAGGTCTTCGAGAACATCTCTCGCGCTTGTGAACTTAAAATCCTTTAGAAGCATTCGCAGCCGGCTCTCGCATTTCTCAATATTGTTATAATGGCGAAACCTGGAGAACCACCTTGAATTGATACGCGGCTGAGCTTCGTCAATCTCCCAGGGATGGAGGTAAAAAATAAATGGACGCCCCTCGCTACGATTTATCCTTCTAAAGGCGGCCCTCGTAACTCCATAAGGCAGAAGCCTGAAATACCCCCCGCCGGCTACGGGAAGACGTCGCCCAAAAAACTCTACCGTAGACAAGGGAAACTCTACAAGCCTTGTGTCTCTCGCCGTCACTATCTCATGTGGGCTTCGAGGTGAGGCCGGTATGCCGTAGAAATTTCTCTTTATTGGGAAGATACTGGAGTCATAAAGAAAACCTGCCTCGGCGAGAATATCAAGCGCCCAGATTGACCTTGCCGTAATAGAATAAGATGCCGCTCTGTAACCTATTACGGGCTTTTGAAGGATATCCTCAAGTATGTGCTTTGCCTCAAGAGTCTCACTCTTAAAGAGCTCAGGTCTCTGAGAGTATATAAGCTGATGCGTAAGACCGTGACAGGCCACCTCATGGCCGCCTGCATCTATTTTTTTTATAAGCTGAGGAAACCTTTGCGCCACCCAGCCTAATACGAAAAAAGTCGCCTTTACATCAGACTCCGAGAATATATCCAGAAGTCTATCTGTATTACCCACTACACGCTGCTCATAGGAATCCCACTGCGAGGGCTTAATATCTGCTGAGAAGGCCGCCACATGAAAATAATCTTCTACATCTACAGTGAGTGCGTTTCGCAAGTACTTACCTTATATTTAAATTCGCCGCCTGCCTGCCTGTGCCATCTCTACCCTCAGTAGATGCGCGAAAAGGCAGCGCGTCGCCAGGGGGGCATTAAAAGTACAAAGAATTATCAACAAAGGCCTTTCTGCTGTAAGAGAGACCGATTGAGACAATATTAGCGGTGTAGTTATTTATGGAATCAGTACTGTTGCGGTTCATCTGCTTTAGCTCAGCATTTACCCAAAAATTCTTCCGGATGAGATAAATAAGCCTCGTACCAACGGTTCTCTCACGATCTATTCTATTTACCCCGCCCCAGTTGGTCTTATTAAAAGAGGCGAATACAGCGAGCCTCGTAGTTGGGAATAAGTCATGGCTAAGGGCGATGTCTTCCTCCATTGCCCTCTTGTTCTTTAGCTGCACTCGCTGAAAATCCTGATTAACAAGGCGCATCCGCACCGTACCGTTCAAGAGAGTACTCTTAAAATTATAAAGCAGCCCCGCTGTTTTTGTATAAAAGACATCGCTGCTTGTCGACTCTTCCGTGAGGTTCAGCCCTGTTTTAATTGATGCGGTATTACGGAGCTCACGCCCTGAATCCGTAAACTCAACAGAGGCAAGAAGGGTTATATTCTGCCCTCGGCTCGCTCTAAGTGTTGAGGAAAGACGGGCTAAGGGTTTTGTAGAGCTCTTAAAAGACTCCTGCTTGATTCTTGTAACACCAAGGTCAAGAGTATTACGCCATAATGGCGTAGAAGTCCTATCAAGCCTTACAAAGACATCGCCTCTATTAAAATTAAGATTAAGGCCGCCGTCGCTGTAGTGTACCTCCTCGAATTCTACGTTTAGAGAACCCTTTGTCCGCAGGGCGTAGTCATGAAGCAGCCTCGCCGCAATATGCTCTCTGGTGTTATCTATAGGTGAATTTTCAAATAGAAAAGCACCGAGACGAGCCTCTATACCCAGGGTATCAGATGGGCCGAGGTGAAAGTTCAGGTCAGGGCCTGCCCAGAGCACTCCAATATCCTGTCTGTTCTCCGGTGTCTGAGGAGAAAATGGGTCGATGATACCCTGAAAGAAAAAACCCGCGCCCCTGAGTACGAGAAAATTCGACCTCACTCTCAAGTACCCCTTTGAGGAGAGTGAGAAGAGGTTCTCATCATCAAAGATATTATTCAGATAATCAACACGGTCTGCCTTGGCGGTAAGATGAATACCTCCATCATTACTCTCTTTATTATAACCAAGACCAAGGGAGAGAGAATTTATAAACTCGTCTTGCTCATTTGTTGGTACTAAGACAATATTATCACTAAACCTTGCGGCATAAGCGGCGCTAAAGTCAAGATCCGAGGCAAGAGCATTGACGCCGCCGCCAAGTACCATTAAGAGAGCGAGAGCAAGGCTTATATTAATACGAGGAGCAGAAAAAATATTTACAATAAATCGCTTTATCATTTTATAAACAATCAGGAT
>CAZEBZ010000112.1:0-3991 GCA_964510775.1 uncultured Thermodesulfobacteriota bacterium | reverse complement strand
CAAAGAGCATCTGAAAGACTACGAAGAGAAGGTGCTCCTTAAATATCTTAGAGATATAGAGGGCCTTTGGCTCCTCTGTGCCGTGACCGTCGTTGACAAGGTCTGAGCTCGCCCTTATTGTGACAAAGAGGTAATAACAGTAGGAGAGCACGAGGATTATAGCTACCATCAGGCGAAGAGACCTGTACTCCTGCGGAGTAAAGGCCACAAGAAAAGCAAGACCAAAGGCAAAGAGAAAGAACTTCATATCACGGCGCAGCCCCGTGGGTTCGGGCCTTATCACCAGAGCCTTTCTTCTCTTTCTATATCGGAATGCCGCAAGACCAATAAGACTCATGGCAAGGGTAGAGAGCATAAAAGGGGCGCCAAGTATGGCCCCAACGCCCACTTCCTCGCTAATAGCACGGTTATGACCTGTAAATATGGCCACAAGGGGAACCATTGTCTCAGGCAGAGCCGTACCTACGGCGGCAAAGACGCTGCCCGTAACGCCCTCAGAAAAACCGAGCCTCGCTCCAAGGGTCTCGATGGCGTTAGTAAATAACTCACTCGCTCCGACTATAACTACGAGGGAGACTATTAAAAGCAGGACTTCTTCTCTCATATATTAACCTCAGCCCCCGCCTTTATCGCCGAGGCCCTCACGCCTGCGCATGCCGCCAATAAGCTCGCGCTTATCGACTCCAAAAATAAGCAGCAGTACCATGCCAAGGAGCAGTATAACGGAGCCCGTTACGACAACCCAGATACCGGGGTCTTTATTTATACTAAGCACTACATAGGGGCTTAGGACATACCCCATAAACCTTATCTCCTCGCCATTTATACGCACAGCGCCGCCCTCCTTACCGCCGCCTCCACGCCCAAGGCTTAGATAAGCGCTCTCACCGCCTATGGTAATGGCGGCGTAAGGGTTGCTAAAATTCTCAGAACGGCTGAAAGGTCGTCCCTGCCGGTCAATAGCAAAGTCAGGGTAGAGCCCCGCTACCCTTAAGCTCCCAGCTTTACCGGAGGAGGCCTCGGAGCTAAAGCTCAGCTCCTCAACACGCCCCCCTCTTAAAACCCTTATGCCAGAGGGCGACTTACCGTCGTCATTATAATAAAAGGCCATGCCTTTATATAAGAGGGGGTGATTGACGAAGATGTCTCCTGTAACGGTCTTTACACCGTCAGTAAAGAGGGTCAGGGTAGTCTTCATGTAATCCCTGTACCCAAAGGCGTCATTTCTTGCCGTAAAGTCGTCAAGACGTACATAAAGACCCTTTACAGCGGCTACAGGACTTAACTCGCCCTTAAAGACTACGTTGCCTGACGACTTGAACCCTGCCAGACTTCCAAGTAGATGGCCTGTTAGGGCGATAAAAAAACCAAGATGCACTATATGAGGGATCAGCCTCTGCCAGGCCATTTTTTTTCTAATAATGGCCTCTACCTTATTAATGGTGCAGACTACAGTATTCAAGGCGAATAAGGCGATAAGTACGATAAGGACGAAGATCCAATAGACCTCGGCGCGGCCCGATAACTCGGCAAGGCCGTAAATAAGTACCCTGTGGTCAAGATAACTCATCACCGAGGGGCTGGAGATGGTAATCAGGGAACCGACTACGGCAACAGCGCATATAAGCAGGGCAAGTACGACTGTAAGGCCCATGGAAGAGAAAAAACCCCAGAGTTTTTTCATTTTTTTGTTCTTTTCAAGGGCGTACCCATATTTAAAAAAAAGCGCCTCTGTACCCTCCCCCCTACCAAACTCACCTGTCCCCCTGCGCATACCCCGAAAAAGAGTACCCCGCGTCCGCGCTTCCTAAGTCACCCCCTCCCCCATACGCTTAAAACCCCGTGACGTCTTATTTATTTACCTTCTTATCCTTAAACCAGTTAATGATATTTTGAGCGAGTCCGGCATTATCCCCGACGTTTATAAAGGCATTGGCAAAGGGAGCATCGTCGGCCACTACCACGACTCGTCCCGCGCCGAACTCTCTAACGGCGATAATCCCAAAGGCCTGTGTGGGCTCCTTTTTGTCGTGGACTCTATTCCTGTCAAGGTCAGCCCATGCCTTCTTAGATGTCCGTGCCACAGTGACGGCCCTGCCTTCGGTCATAAGCCCCCATGATCCAAAGACGGCGATTTCTTTAAGCCCCTTTGTTACAGGTGAAGGAGCGATATCTTTAACGACAAAGTCTTGAGATTTACCCTTAATGGTATTTTGCTCCTCAGAGACGACAAAGTTCGAGACGAGTATGCCAAAAGACTCCGTAAGGCGAGCTACGGGGCTTGATATATGAAGAAGGACAAGGAGGCTTCCGCCATTATGAACAAAACCCTGCAGCGCCCCTATCTCAGGCGTTATAAAGTCTCTTGCAGGCCCTGCGATTACATAGGCGTCAATGCCTTTTAAGACCTCAGGCGTCACAAGGCGAAGGTTTACACTCGTCTTGGCCCCTGCCTCTTGAAAACCCTTGTAAAAAGATGAGTAATGAAGCTTACCATCATTTTCCGGAGAGAATATCTCGTTATGGGCCATATCAAAGACCACATTAAAGCCCGCAGCTTTCGCGGCCTTTGCCTTGCCTGCTGCAAGAGAGTGGGGCGGTACTATAAGACCTATCGCAAGTACTGATACAACAAACAACAGGGACAACTTTTTAGAAAAAACGCTTTTCATAGGCACCTCGTTTAAATTAGTTTGGGCTAACAGGATAATTGCTCTTAAAAGGGGTGTCAAGGGATAAAAAAGATGGGAGAGGTCTTATTAGCTGTATTTTTCCTACAAAACACAGTGAGCATCGTGATAGATTAAACGGTATACTGCTTAGTAAAGATGAACTAACGAAAGTGAGCCCTGAGATGGAAAAAAATATTAAAATATTCCATATTGACGCCTTTGCCGATACCCCCTTTACAGGTAACCCTGCGGCCCTGTGCCCACTTGAGGCCTGGCTGCCTGATGAGGTAATGCAAGACATCGCCAAAGAGAACAACCTCTCAGAGACGGCCTTCTTTGTAAAAGAAGACAATGGCTTCCGTATACGCTGGTTTACCCCTGCCGTAGAGGTAACCCTCTGCGGCCACGCCACCCTTGCCGCGGCGTGGTGTATTTTTAATGAGTCTGAATATGATAAGGAGACCATAACCTTTCAATCACAATCAGGGCCATTAATTGTTACAAGAAAAGAAGACCTTATAACACTCGACTTTCCCGCCGACCCGCCCGTAGTATGCGAAACCCCGCAGGCCCTCATTGAGGCCCTGGGAGACCGCCCCATAGAGTGCCTTAAAGCCATGGACTATATGGCCGTATTAAGCAGTGAGGCCGCCGTGGCAGCGTGCAGACCAAACCTTGAACTCTTAAAAAAACTCGGGCTACGAGGCGTCATAATAACGGCTTTATCTGACAAGGCTTCAGAGTACGACTTTGTCTCCCGCTTTTTTGCGCCTAACTTCGGTATCCTCGAAGACCCCGTAACAGGCTCGGCCCACACGCAGCTCACGCCCTACTGGGCAGGCAGACTGGGAAAGAAACAATTTACAAGCAGACAGCTCTCGCCGCGTGGCGGTACGCTTTACTGCGAAGTAGCGGAAGATAGAGTCCATATATCAGGAAAAGCCCTTAAATACATGAGCGGCACTATCTATATATAAGTCTCCTGCTTAATATATGCCAAATTTAGCCGCCCCCACAAAACATAGAGTATAAATAGCAAAAAATAATCAGTAACGCGCCTTGTGAAGAGTTCTAAGGAGGCGGTTAGAGGTGACTATAATCAGCCAACCCTTGACGCAGCACTGGAAACCCGGCGTTTAATAAAGGTAATATTACGGGAATAAAAAAACACTTGTCTTTTATCTTTACCTGCGATAGTATACTGTATACAAAAAGACAGTTGCGTTCATTCTTAATCCTTAAGTTCAAGGGAAGGTGGTGATAGCCATGTCATTAAAAATCAGCGAAGATTGTGTGGCCTGCGGAGTATGCATGCCGGA
>CAZEBZ010000111.1:0-4020 GCA_964510775.1 uncultured Thermodesulfobacteriota bacterium | reverse complement strand
ATAAGACCCCTGAGGAGTCCATCGGTCTTATGCACTGGGAAATAGCTGGATACGCCCCCGGCGACATAGAGCCTGTCTGCGCCTTTGATATCGACAGACGCAAGGTGGGAAAAGATATCTCCGAGGCCATATTCGCGGCACCGAACTGCACAGAGGTATTCCAGGCGGTTATCCCGCTCTCAGGTGTTAAGGTGAGCATGGGGCGCATACTTGATGGAAATCCTATGCACATGGAGGCCTATAAGAAAGAGCACCGTTTCGCGGCCTCTACTGAAGCAGAGCCCTCAGAAGATGATGTGGTCTCAACGTTAAAAAAATCCGGCGCAGAGATACTCCTTAACTACCTGCCCGTAGGCTCAGAGCAGGCCACGCGTTTTTACGCAGAATGCGCCCTCAAGGCGGGACTTGCCTTTGTAAACAATATGCCCGTCTTCATAGCGAGCGACCCTGTCTGGGCAAAGCGCTTTAAAGAAAAAAATCTTCCCATTATCGGAGACGATATAAAGGCGCAGCTCGGAGCCACTATTACTCACAGAACCCTTACCAACCTCTTTAAGAACCGCGGCGTAAAGCTTGAGAGAACCTATCAGCTAAATACGGGCGGCAATACGGACTTTCTCAACATGCTGCACAGGCCGCGGCTGCAATCCAAGAAAATATCAAAGACAGAGGCCGTGCAGTCCGTGACCGCAGAACGTCTTGACGATGATAACATTCACGTCGGTCCCAGCGATTACGTACCCTGGCAAAAAGACAACAAAATCTGCTTTATACGTATGGAGGGTAAACTCTTTGGGGATGTAGCCATGAACCTTGAGCTGCGTCTCTCTGTAGAGGACTCACCAAACTCAGCGGGAGTGGCCATAGACGCACTTCGCTGCTGCAAGCTCGCCCTTACTAGAGGCATCGGAGGCGTTCTCTACTCCCCTGCCGCCTACTTAATGAAACACCCTCCCGTACAGTTTAACGACGACGAGGCCTACTCCATGATGGAGGCCTTTATCAACGGAACCTTTAGCGATGGTGAAGAATCAGGGCTTATCATAGAGAGGCAAAAAAAAGCCGCCTCTCTTTAAGTCCTTCGGCGAGGTAGAGAGCCTTTTTAAAATACAAATAAATTAAAAATGGGCCCCTAAAGAGGGGCCCATTTTTTTTAGTATAAATTCAACGATGCTTCTTCTAATAACGAGAGACTCTAAGGAGAAAAACACCTCTCCCCCTCTCGACGCAGACTCCTCTCCCTCGCTTCCCTCTCCCTCGCTTGCCTACTCTCCCTCGCTTGTCCCTTCTCCCCGCAGACAACATGCACTCCAGCCACGCTCTTCCTCCCCCCCCTCGCACGCCCCCCTTTACTCCTTTATAAGGCTATCACGATGCTGCTGATAAGCGTTCCTTATAAAGATATATGGGTCAAGGGCGTCGCGCTTAATATCCTCATATAGGCCTATATCAAGAGATACCTCGTTTAGCTTCTCAAAGGCGTTTATCCCCACAACAATCTCACGGTCGTTTGGAAGAATATAAGCCGTTGGGCTAAGAAATATATCCGCTACCCTGCCAACAGTATCCCTTATGTTAGAGGGGCCAAAGATCGGCAGGTTTATATACACACCGGGGCCAAAGCCGTAAAAACCAAGTGTCTGGCCAAAGTCCTCCTCATGCATGACAAGGTTCCAGTGCTCCTTTGCCGGATCCATAAGACCGCCTACGCCAATTGTAGTATTTATGACGAAACGTTCAAGCTCAATGCCGGCGTACTTAAACTTCAACTGAAGCACATTGTTGGCGAAACGTATAGGCATGAAGACATTGGCAAAGAACCTTCTCACGGCAACACGGCCGGGCTCAGGCACGAGCTTGCTGTATCCGCTGGCAACAGGACGGAAGAACCAGAAGTAAAGCCTGTCATTGACGACAAACATGGCGCGGTTAAAGCCCTCAAGGGGGTCGGCCACTATCTGATCCTCTGCCTCAGTGCCGTTATCAAACTCATCATCAAAGGCAAGGTCGTCCTCGTTATCAAGTGCGACGATGGCCACCTCAGCGGCCTGAGTATCTTCTACAGTAGAGATTTGCGCTGTAGACGAGTGAGAAGTTCTCTCTGCCCTTCTCGAAGAGAGGGTCTTATCTGAGACCTCCCGAACCGGCGCCCTGTCGCAGCCCGCCTTCTGAGCCTCACTTGCAGCAACGGCCTCTTTGTCCTTGCCTCCGCCTGGGAAGAGTTTATGGAAAAAACTCTTTACGGAACAAAGGAGATGCCCCTCCGATGCCTCGTACCCCGGCGTCACACCGCCGTCCATAACAACACCGGAAGCCGCCTTACCATCACCATCTGTAGTGGTAATCACCGCTGCGGGAGACGCCGCAGGAGAGCTTATGTCTTCTACATGAACACCCTCGTCAGCCATGCCTGAAGGCTTGGCCGCCTCTCCTGTATTTCTACCGGGGAATATCCTGTGAAAAAATGCCTTAAGGGGATAATCAGTGTCAGGCTGCCATCCCGGAGCAAGGCTGCCGCCGGAGGCGTCAACATTACCGTCACCGGTAGTATAAATTACAGTGGACTTAATAGGCTTTGCTTTCTCCTCGGGGAAGGCTATGGTTCGCGGTGCCCTCTTCTTATGAGGACGGCCCACGTAACCCTCGCCGAGACCGCCGTTGGTCTTGAATGTACTTGTAGATACGGCGGATTTATCATCGTCAACGCTATAACCCTCGTCAAGAAAACTCTCATCAAGGGGCTCTATAACACGGGGCGGTCTTTTCTTATGAGGCCGTCCTACGTAACCCTCGCCAATGCCGCCGTTGGTATTATATATCACCGAAGAATCAGCTACGAGAAAACTGCCGCCGCTCTTATCTATCCCGCCTCCCCATGCCGCGGAACCCGCGTTGAGAGAGAGGGCCAAAACAAAGACAAAAACTACAAGAGATCTATCGTATATCCATCTAAGACGCATTTGACACACCCCCCCTTTTTTTAAGTACTTCAACGCACCTTACTTCGCGTTGAATATGTATTTGCTGATAAGCTCCTCAAGGCTTACCGCCGACTCCGTATCTTCAATGCTGTCACCTTCACCAAGGGATTCATCTGAACCTCCCGGGACTATGGTAATTACCTTCTCACCGATTAGACCATTAGTCCTTACGGCGGCTATGGAATCATCAGGTATGCTAACACCATTATCTATCTTTAACTCCACGCTTGAGAGATAATCCCTAAGATCTATAGAGCCAACAGTGCCTATGTCTACACCGGCTATCTCCACCCTCGCACCGGAGCGCAGCCCCGCCGTTGAGTCAAACTCGGCCCTTACCCTGTATGTATTCTTATCAAGCAGCCCTATGTTGCCAAAACTCACGGCAATATAGGTCATGGCAACAAGGCCTATGACTACAAAAATACCTACTAAAACCTCTACACTATGCTGTTTCATCACTTCTCCCTGCTCTTCCTGTGGGATATAGTCTCTATTATATGAGAACCGCCTAAAAAAAACTAATAAATCTGTATAGGGCCATCAGGGCTCCCTGTAAGAAATTGGCGCACAACGGTATTATCAGACTCGGCTATCTCATCAGGGGTGCCGCTGTCTATAATCTCGCCCTCATGGAGCATAGCCACCTTATCGGAAATTTTCATAACCTCACCTATATTATGACTTATAACAATATCCGTACAAGTCTCATCGGCCGTGCATGTCATCATAAGCTGATGAATGTTGTTCTCCACAATAGGGTCAAGACCCGTCGTAGGCTCATCAAAGAACATATACTCCGGACGCATCACAATGGCGCGGGCAAGACCAACTCTCTTGGCCATACCTCCGCTTATCTCATCAGGGTACTTATCACCCATGCCCGCCATGCCTATCATCTTCAGCATCTCTTTTGATTGCTTCAGTATCTCTTCTTCTTTCAGCGACGAGAGCTCTCTCATCTGAAAGGCGATGTTGTCAATAACAGTCATGGAGTCAAAGAGCGCGGCGAACTGAAAGACCATGCCGAACTTTCTCT
>CAZEBZ010000110.1:0-4047 GCA_964510775.1 uncultured Thermodesulfobacteriota bacterium | reverse complement strand
CGATGGTCTGTACAGAGCCCTTTCCAAAGGTAGTCTCGCCGAGAATAACGGCGCGCTTATGATCCTGAAGCGCTCCGGAGACAATCTCCGAGGCACTGGCGCTGCCGCCGTTAACAAGGACTATAATGGGATAATCAGGCTGAGTACCCTTGGCATCGGCCTTAAAGACCATATTCTGCTCTCCGCCGCGGCCCTTGGTGTATACGATAAGCCCTGATTTAAGGAAGAAGTTCGAAACTGCCACGGCTTCCTGAAGCAGGCCTCCGGGGTTGTTGCGAAGATCAAGTATAAGGCCGCGAAGGTCACCCTTTTTAGGCTTTATCTTAACAAGGGCCTTACGAAGATCGCTGCTGGTATTTTTCTGAAACTGAGCGATACGTATATAACCGATATTATCTTCCTTCTTCTTGAATTTAACGGACTTTATCTTGATTATATCGCGCTTAATGGTGAAGGCTCTGGGTTTCTCAAAACCTTCTCTCATTATGTATATGGTGACATCCTTGCCCTTTGGCCCGCGCATAAGGCTTACGGCCTCATCAAGGGTCATATCACGCGTGGATTTTTTCTCTATCTTTACTATCTTGTCATTAGACTTTATGCCTGCCTTCCAGGCAGGTGTATCCTCAATAGGGGCTATTACCGTGAGTATCTTGTGCTTAATACCAATCTGTATGCCCACGCCGCCAAATACACCCCTTGTGTCTATCTTCATCTCCTTGTACTCATTGGGGTCTAAAAAACTTGAATGCGGATCCAATCTGCTAATCATACCCTTTATGGCGTTATATATAAGCTCCTTTGAGTCCTTCTCCTCAGTATAATCGCGCTGTACAAGGCTGAGGACATCTGAGAATATCTTAAGCCCCTCATAAGTCTCAGGCGGGACAGATACGGACTTTGCGGAAAAAGTTATACTTGTGAGACCGAGGACAATAAAGACCGCTACAAAACCGGCCAATAAACCCCTGAACCTGTAAATCCTCTTCATATTTCCACTCCTTCATTTAGTTGACTTTACGCCATTTAAAACTTAAACACCTTCATAAGATAAAATTATAAGCCTACCTTGCGGCAAGCCACTTCATGGGATCCTGGGGCACACCTTTTTTTCTTATCTCAAAATAGAGCCCCGCCTCGCTGTAAGGCCCTGTCTCTCCAACAAGGGCTACGGCCTCGCCCCTTGCGACTCTGTCACCACGGCTCTTCAAGACCTTATCAAGATAGGCAAAGAGGGTATAAAAGCCGCCGCCGTGGTCAAGTATAACGAGTTGGCCGTAACCTTTAAGCCATCCCGTAAATATAACACGCCCGTCATAGACACTCTTTACCGATCTTCCAACGGGAGCGGCAATTACTATACCCTTATTAAAGGTAATTGTCTTGAACTTTGGGTGTCTCACCTTGCCGTAACGAGACTTGATATGGCCTGATACGGGCATTGGGAGTCGCCCCTTCATGGCGCCAAAGCCGCTGTAGCTGCTCCGCGACTCCTTATCAAGGCGCGACATAAGCCCCGAGAGTTCCTTTGCCGCCGCCTCAAGCTCCTTTAAGACCTTGAGGCCTCTGTCTTTTTCCCGCCTTACCTTAGAGAGAAGCACTTCTTTCTCGCTCTTTAGCCGCTTCTGCTCAGTTTTTTTTGTGAGCAGCCTCGTAGCAGCCTTATCAAGGCTTGCTTTAAGGGTCTCAAGCCTCTCTTTCTCACTTAACTCGGCCTTTAATTTTGCCTCGTAAGCAGAGAGGACGTGAGAGTCGTAATCCGTAATAGCCGTCATGTACTTATGGCGGCGTGTTATGTCAATGGGGTCGCTCGCCCCGGGAGCAAAGGCCATGTTGAGTATCTCACCATTACGCATCTTGTATATACCGCGCAGCCGCTTTATGATAAGCCCACGCTGTGCTTCCCTCTCCTTCGTGAGTCGGGCGGCCCTCTTTCGAGTTACCTTTATCTTACCCTCAAGACGCTTTTTCGAGGCCTTGAGGTGCTTAAACTCCCTCGCTGAACCTATAATTTTTTTGTTAAGGCCGTTTATGGTAAAGAGAATAGAGCTCTCTTTACGAAGAATCTTCCTGACCTTGTGACGCTCTTTACCGAGCTTTTTCTTTACATCGGCGAGCTTTTTACTATTATTAACGGACTTTTTTCCAAGAACGGGCACAGGGGTGAAGATAAATAGACCCAATACCAGTAGGATAAAGACCTTTCCTGCTCTACCGCGCCTCATGCCTTTAAGAACCTGCCCGTTGAGATAATGCTTCCTACTGCCCCTATAAGAGTACCAATAAGAGTGGTAAGGACAAATATTACAAGTACAGAGACAGGAATATCGAGTATAAAAGCAAGATAATCAGGGACATTATAACGCAGCAGCAATAGTACCGCAAAGACTAAGATAGAGGCAAGCACACCACCCATGGCCCCCTCTATAAGACCCTCAATTAGAAAGGGCAGGCTGATAAAGGTATCAGAGGCCCCAACAAGCCTTAGAACCTCTATCTCTTCGCGTCTCGCGTACACCGTGAGGCGTATGGTATTTGTTATTACAAAGACTGCCGCCGCCCCAAGCACAGCCCCTATAATAAGGGCCGTTAACTCAAAAAACCTGAATATGCCGTAAAATTTACGTGCCCACTCCTGACTATACTGCAACTCCTCTACCCAGGGCAGTGACTTTATTCGCTTTATTACTTTAAGAATCTCATCGGGCTCCATGGACCGGCCGCGCAGACTTATGGCAAAGGATGCGGGAAGTATCCCCTTGTCCATACCCTCAAGCACGCCTGAGTGCCCCTTTAACCCCTCTTTAAGCTCGTGCATGGCCGCCGCCTTTGATACATAGGAGGCGCCCTTTACACCCTTTATCCTTAGAAGCTGTTTTTGAAGCCCCTTAATATCAGAGGTAGAGTTAGAGTCATCTATATAAGCTATAGCATAAGCGTCATTGCCCCAGGAGCTAAAGAAAGAGCCCAAGTTTATGAAGACTATAAAAAAAAAGCAGCAGATGGCAAGTGAGAAGGCAAGGGTAACTGATGTAAGGATAGTCGTAGCGAGGTTTCCTCTAATAGCGGCGATGGCATCAGAGATAAAAAAACGCAGGTTTACTCCGCCAAGACTCATGATACCAGCCTTCCCGCGTCGAGGCGTATGGTTCTGCTGCCAAATTTTTTGACAATCTCCATGTCGTGGCTCGCGATTACTACTGTAGTGCCCCTGTTATTAACATCACGGAAGAGCTCTATTGTCTCAAGAGATAATTTATGGTCGAGGTTTCCCGTGGGCTCATCGGCAAGGATTATAGTAGGCTCTTTTACAAGGGCACGCGCTATTGCCACGCGCTGCTGCTCGCCGCCGGAGAGTGAGAGGGGCTTGAAGTTAATCCTGTGCTGCAGCTTCAGATAACTGAGTATCCGTAGTACCCTGTTCTTTATCTCCCTCTTACCAACGCCCATGACGACAAGGGATATGGCGACGTTCTCAAAGACCGTCTTTGCAGGAAGGAGCTTAAAGTCCTGAAAGACAAAGCCCATACTCCTTCTAAGATGGGGAATCTCATCACGTGGTATGCGTGAGTAATTCCTGCCATCTATTATTATCTGACCGTCAGTGGGATTCTCCGCACCGAACATTACCTTCAGAAGGGTGGATTTACCGGCGCCGCTCGCGCCTGTTACGAAGAGAAACTCGCCTTTTTTTATCTTCAGCGTAATATCGCTGAGGGCCATAGAGTCGTTACCAAAGGCTTTAGAGACATGAAAGAGGTTTATCATAAGAGCAACAGCCTCATCTACAAAGGCGATGATTTTTTTCTGATTAGATTGAAGGAGAACCTGAAGGGGGCCCTGATTATAAAAAATATTTATTTTTTAAGACCTTACACATTAAATATTATCCCAGTTGAGTTAATTCTTGTCAAGGTCAAATAGGGCAGGGATTTGCGGCAAAAAAGATAAAAAAAAGAGGGAGAAGCCGGTGGCTTCTCCCTCTGCTTAATAATGGCGGGGCCGACGGGACTCGAACCCGCGCCCTCTGGCTTGACAGGCCAGCGT
>CAZEBZ010000109.1:0-4480 GCA_964510775.1 uncultured Thermodesulfobacteriota bacterium | reverse complement strand
CATGGCGGCTGCGCCGCTGTAATCTGCAATACTGTCAACCGTGCCATTGAAGTTTTGGCCGCAGTTGTTGCCATATTCAACCAGAGCCTCCTCTACAAGAGTATTGCAAGGACTGAGACCATACGCGCTGAAATGGGGGCAGTCACAAAGCTAATATCCCTCGCAGATACCTCCCTTATTCCTGCAAATAAATACATACTAACCAACGATGCTCACTACCGTAGTGATTTCACTAACATCTCTGCTGAGATAGACACTCTCATTATTAAGATGGCAAAGTCTCACTACTCCGGCGGCAGAGAGACTGACAAGGAACTAAAAGACGCTGAGGAGCGTTTTTTAGGTCTAATCTCACTTAATTGGTTAAAGATAAGAGAGATCTCGGAGAAGATTTTTGCCGTTAAGAGACCTCGCGGAAATAATCAGAGCCTTGCAATGATGGTGGAGCTTGAAAAAAAATGGGAGCCATCGCTAAAGACAGCCCTGAATAATTGGCGAGAAATTGAATTAAAAGAACTCGCCGCCAACTCAAAAGAACTTCGCGGGGCCTGGAGTAAGTCCTGGCAAGTCATGACAGTAGCGGCCATCCTGCTCGTGATTATAGGTCTGTACATAAGCTGTCTTCTCTCACGCCGTCTCACGGCCTCTATGAAGGGTATAAAGGTAATGATAGATGAGATTGCCTCGGGCCATGATGTCAATCTTCTTAAGGTAAGGGCAGGTTACGACCTTGAGGGGCTGGCAAAGGCCTTTAATTCCATGAGGGCTACAGTAGAAGAGACACAAAAGCGGCTCCAACGCTCTGCTGAGCGCTACAGACGCCTTATACAGACGGCACCTGACGCCGTACTTCTTCTTGACACAAAAGGAAAACGCATAATAGAAGCAAACAAAGCGGCAAGCGCTCTTACGGGGTACTCAGTTGATGAACTCGCAGGCCTACCCGTTGATACCATACATCCAATCTGTAGTAAATCAGGGTGCGCCGGTATACTTACACTGACTACATCAAAGAGCCGCGGTGAGTGTCACAACACGAGAATAGTAAGAAAAGACGGTCTTAAAGTCCCTGTAGTTATCTCGGCCTCACGTGTGGAGATAGAGGAGGGGGAGCTGGAGCTGTGCTTTATACGAGATGTTACGGAGCATGTGGCCCTGGAGAAGATACGCGAGAATTATACCGTTGAGCTTGAGTCAATGGTAAAGGAACGTACGGCAAAGCTCGAGGACTCGCTTAAAGAACTGGAGTTTTCAAAAAAAGCTGTAGAGGACTTATTAGACACGGTAAGGATAAGCAAAAAAGAGTGGGAAGAGACCTTTGACAGCATACCTGATCCTATCTTTATCCATGACAACGGATTCAATATTATCAAATGCAATATGGCCTATCAGAAGCTCGCGGGCCTGCCCTTTCAGGACATTATGGGAAGGCCCTACTACGAGGTCTATCCAATAATACAAGGCCCTCTCTCTATATGCGAAAATGAGAAAAAAAACTACTGCAGGATGGAAAAAGAAGAAATAACCCTGCACAATGATAGTACTTACAGGATAAGGTACATACCTCTTAGAGAGAAAGAGGGCAAGTTCACATACTCACTCCACCTCATGGAAGACATAACAGAAGAAAAACTAAACCTCTCACGTATAGAGCGGGAGATGGAGGTTAACAGCCAGCTCCTCAGAATAGCCGAGGCCACGGCAAAGACCACAAACCTTGACCTGCTCCTTAAAGAAATTGTCTCATGTGTAAAAGACATACTCTCAGCCGATATGGCGGCCTCATACCTCGGCGACGATGAGACGAGGTCTTTTTTTCCATCTCATGGAGTGGGCATTGAGAGCAGACATATACCTATATTCAAGAATGAACCCATAGACGGTAAGAACCATGCCATCATAAAGGCCCTTGAGACAGGAAAGACACGTATAATATCAACATCTAATGCCGCTGAAATGCACAGTGTCTTTAATGGCAACAAGTTCGTGCAGTGCTTTGGAGACAACGCCGCTATAGCACTTATTCCCATCACCTACAGAGAGACATATCTGGGCCTTATAATAGCTGTCTACAACTGCGTTGGAGGCGTAGCGCACGAGATTGACAAGCAGGAACTGCGCCTCATGAGCGGACTTGCCAGCCAGGTATCCGTAGCCATTGATGAGGCCCGCCTCTACAAAGAGTCCATCTCCAAGACCATGGATCTATCTCGAAAGATAATGACCATCAGGATGTTAAACGAGATAGACAGATCCATACTCTCGGCTCCGGGCACAGAGGAGATACTGGAGACAGCGGCAAAGATGATCTCCCGTCTTGTGCAATGCGACGGCGCCGACGTATGGAGTGTCAAAGACGAGCGCCTTGTATATACCGCCGGACACGGAACGACGCTTGCAAGAAACGGATTTTCATTTGATCCGGAAAAGACTGTATTCTCACGTGTTATGAGAGACGCAATGCCCTTTAGCACAGGTGATACGGGAGAGATAAAAAACCCATCAGCCATTGAGAAAGAATTCATAACTCAAGGCCTTAGCTCCATCATCATAATACCCCTTACCGTAAAAGACGAGATTAAGGGAATGCTCAATATCTCCTCAAGACGTCTCTCGGCCTTCACCTCAGAGGATCTATCCACACTTGAGCAGTTCTCATCTCACATCGGCGTAGCCCTTGAGAATACACGCCTTATAAGCGACCTTGAGGGTTTATTTCTCGGCACCGTACGAACCCTCTCAAAGACCATAGACGCAAAGAGCCCCTGGACTCGAGGCCACTCCGAGCGTGTAACAGAGATTGCCATGCGAATTGGCAGAAGAATGGAGTTCAAAAAAGAGACATTAAGAGACCTTGAGCTTGCGGGGCTATTACACGACATTGGAAAGATAGCCACCTACGAGGGTATACTCGATAAGGCCGGCAGGCTTACGAACACAGAGTATGAACAGATAAAAAAACACCCCGTAAAGGGCGCAGAGATCCTATCGCCCTTGAAGCAGCTTAAGGATATTATCCCCGGCGTACGTTACCACCACGTATGGTATAACGGCCAGGGTTACCCCAACGAGGGTATTCGCGGTAAAGATATTCACCCCTTCGCCCGTATACTCTCCGTCGCCGATACCATCGACGCCATGAGCGCGGACAGGCCATACAGAAAAGGTAAATCCATTGATGATGTAGTCGCGGAACTAAAGAGATGCAGAGGCACGCAGTTTGACCCTGATGTAATAGATGCCTTCTTATCCACCTTGAGATAATATCCATATTTTTCCCCTCACCCTTAACTTCAAGGGCACTTTTGCCGTTATATATATAGAGAGAAGAATTTACTGTCCTTAAAGGCAGCTCATTCTACGAGACGTACAAGTGCGCCGCGAGAACACCATCAATAGAAGATCTTATAGGTGAGAATTAAAATTGTAAGAGCGGTATTAATATAGAAGGTTACATAAGGCGGTGAAGAGATGAGTAATGATAAAAAAGCCGAACTAAAAAAGAAGATAGACTCGGTTATGCAGGGCGCCACAACACCTGATATCTTCAGAAAGGTCATGGCCGTTGCCGAGGATGAGAACGCATCGGTAAATGACTTGAAGACAGTCATTGAACACGACCCCGTTATAGTAGCCAAGGTCCTCACTATGGCAAATGGGGCCTACTTCTGGTTTCCAAGAAAGATAAGCAGCGTCAGCCAGGCCATCCTCGTCCTGGGTTTTAACATGGTAAAGACCCTCGCCGTCTCCACCTCAATATTTTCCGGATTATCAGGTGAGAATATGCGCGCCATTAACACACTGTGGAACCACTCCTTCATAGTGGGCGTAGCCTCGGGGCTAATTGCAAAGGAGAGCATGGCAGTGGATAGCGACTCGGCCTTTATTACCGGACTGCTCCACGATATAGGAAGAGTAGTCATGTTTCAGATATACGGTGAGGAGTACCTGAAGGTATCAGGAGACGTGCGCGAGGGACTACTGCTGCGAGAAGAACAAGTCTTTGGAGCGGCTCACCCCGAGGTGGGCGGATGGCTCGGCGAGAGGATTAACCTGCCAGAGGGCTGCGTAAAGTCAATAACATACCACCACACCCCCTCAGAATGCCCCATAGACAAAGAAAACCCGGAGCTGGAGTATCTGCCCCATGTCGTATATCTCGCCGACTTTATAGTATCAGACACTGGCAACGGCCTTGACAGCGACTGTGAGGTCTCAGAAAATCACGCCTGGGTACTGAAATCAATTGGTATGGAGAATAAGATCTTTGACATACTCGAAGAGGTAAAGGAACGTGTCGAGGAGCTAAGGGCGCAGGAAAGCGCATAAGCCCCTTACTTTCTTTTAGAAAAAAGAAAGTAAGACAAAGAAAACCAAAGGGGGAATTAGCTTAAGTTCTTTATCAAAACGCACCGCTTCCAACACAACATTCTTTAAATAAAGAAATTAGGAGAAAGAAAACAACGAGGCGGACAAAGCA
>CAZEBZ010000108.1:0-4527 GCA_964510775.1 uncultured Thermodesulfobacteriota bacterium | reverse complement strand
CGATATTGATATGCAGAAGAGAGTCTCTTAAAACGTACGCTGCCTAATAAAAACTTATCAGCCCGCAAGTAAAGATATTCCCACCCCAATACCCAGGATACCAAGACATAAAAAAAATATACCAACAACTGTCATGAAGATAGTACGCGGAAGATGACGCCAGGCCCTGCTAAAGCTGCCTACGCCTTTATCGTGAATGCCCGGCGCCTTGTTTATGCGGTATAACAGCCAGGCGCCGAGCGCTGCAACGGGCAAAGCAACGAGAATAAATATCCAAGCTTGTACAATTGAATTCATCTGCTCCTCCCACAACTGTGCGCCCTGTATGAGTTCGAGTTGCAATCCTTCTTTCCTCAAGGACGACCTGTCTGGGTATGTTGGAGCCAAGAGGTCGCTACTCAAATTACTGCATCATATACAGCGAAGCAGGGTAACTATTTACCTTGCCTCTTTATCTTTTAACGTTGGCTGAAAATCACCGTATCCACCTCTATTCAGTTCATTTCTTATTCTCTCAATTAAATCCCTCAGGTCTTTATTCTCATCAATCAGGGACTCAATACTCTGGTTTGCCGCGTGTATCATGTTTTGAAGCACTATTATCTCGTCTTGGCATGAAGGAGGTTTGATGCTTTGCAGGGTCTCGGAATTTTCCGTTTTTCCCATGGCCGCTACTGAGAATCCCGGGGTGCTCATCACGAGTAAAAATAAGAATATGGAGTAAAAAAGGAAAGAGAGTCTTCTACGCATTATCATAACCCACCTTATTGCAATAAGACCTTAAGCCTGATTACGCTTAAGGCAATTTTTAAACCCTTGATCATCTAAATGTCATAGCTCTGGAATCAGATTATCTTCGCCTCGCCATAAGCGCCTCTGCATGGGCAAGGGCCTCATTTATCCGTTCATTATGCGGTGATGCCTTATGAGCAAGGTTGAGAAACGAGAGGCTTCTGGCCCAGTCTCCTCTTCCATACTCCAGTGAATCTAGGAGTATATCGGCCTCGGACGCAGTATCGTAGATGCCTGAGGCAAGAAGCCTCTTCGGTGCATCTCCATTGCTTTGTGCGATCTTGTTTGCAAGCCTGAAGATAATCCTGGAATCTTCAATATTGTCTTCTCTTGACATGGTTTTGGCGGATTTGCTTAGTATCATTACAGCGGGCAGATCCATGTCCGCATCCATAAGCAGCATACCAAGTGACCAACCTGCATATGCAGCGGCCATGTTTTGTTGATGTAGTATCATGGCAGGGGTTGTAGGAGTATGTTTTTCTGCTGCCGATGCTCTCATCTGCCGCACATATACCTCGGCATCAGCGAGGGCCTTGCTCTCGATCTTCATCTCTTTCGCCGAAGCTATTTGCCTTAGCGCCAAATCGTAATTTCCTGACTTGATGTTCATATGCGCACGCAGCAAGGATTGGCTGAATCTGCCGGGATACCTCTTTAAAGAAGCAGCATCAAAGCTGCCTGATATAACGGCCCGGGTAATGGCTTTATTTAACATCTTATGTTTTTTGCGCTCAAGGGAGAGAAGTATCTCGTTCATTTCTTTAAGGTTTTGACTTGAAGTCTCGTAAAGGCCGGCAAGGCGTCTCGCTTTCGCATAGCTGCCCTGCTCGGCATACCATAGGCCTATTAAGACCCTGGAAGCATCTGTTAATGAATGAACTGATGTGCGCACATAGGCTCGGATTTTTAGACCTATCTTGAAGGCATTCCCCAGTAGCACTTCCATGCCTTCTCCAAGGGTAATGCTTTGGTTGAAGATTTTAACATCAGAGTCGTATACGGCTAACTTACTCTTTAAGCGGTTATACTCGGCCTGACAGTGCAAATCTTCGGAGGAGCCCTCTTCTATACCCGTGGTGCAGTGGCTCTCATCAAAGGTCTTGAGGTTTAAGTTCAGTGCTTTTAATTGGAGACTTAATTCCTTTCGTCTCGATAGCAATCGGGATCTTACTGGTTCTGGTAATGTGACTGGAACTTTGTTAAGGGCGGCTATTTTTGCCGCTTGTGAGGCAGCAGGATTTACAACAATATAAAAGAGTGCGCAGAGAAGAAAGAAAAAAACATTAGAGAGATTTTTGTAAAATATATTCATTTCTTTGCTCCGAGAGGTAGTGGGTTTTGTTGAGGGGCATGCCGTTACTCGCCGCTATCTGTCTCAGAAGTATCACTGCTTGTATCCAGAGACACACCAAATTTTTTGTATATTTTTTTTGTTTTTTTAGTGTTACTGAGTATTTTTAAGCTTTGCTTATTCTCGTTTTGCTTGGCAGCCTCGAATTTATATCTTAACGCGCTTACCGCCAAGATCTTTTTAGTGCGTTTCGCCGTAAGCCTCGCCTTTTTTCTTCCCGATGACTTCTCGATGCGTGCATCAAGCTTTTTTATCGCGGCCGTGACGCGCGCCGCCTCCCTGGCCCAACCCATGCGTTGGTCTTCACTCGTGCGTATCTCGTGCTGACTCTCTTCTATCTTGCTCCAGGCCGACTTAAAAGCCTCCAAGGCTCCAAGACCAGCCTCGTCCCTGCTGGCCGAATAGGGAAGCTGAACTGAGATACGGCTTGCCTCTCCGCTCATATGGGCGGAGCCTTCATTTAATAAAAAAATAAGTTCTTCATCGGGAGTGTTTGATTTGGCTTTTGAAGCGTCAATACTGTCTTTATAATACTCGATAATAGCGGAGAACTTCTTTAGCCCATCAAGGCTGAGCTGTGTTACCTCTCCCTTGGCCCTGACGCTTATCGGGCGGGCAAGCTCAATGCCGGCAATGGATATTTTCTCTGGGGAGGGGGTGGAGACAATGCCGAACACGGCGCCTGAGCCAGGCGTTACCGCTGTCTTTTTGGGTATGGTTATTACTGCGGCGTTTCTACCCTTCCAGCGCTTGCGCATATTTTTTCGCATATCATGTATGCTGCGTTTAAACTCTTTCTGTGCTGCTGTGCGCGCTGCTTTTTTTGCTCTGTATACTCTCCACTGCTTGAGGCGTTCTTGACGGCGGGCTATTTCTTTCGGTGATACCCATCGCCGTCCACCGGCATTAGTACCCGTATCAGTCGACCACTCTGAACTATCACATAAGGCAGCACAGACCCCTTCGCCTATATCATCCCAGGACGCCCCATACACCGCAGAGCCAAGGGTCAGCCACAGAGCCATAGCTATGAATATCTTACTTCGGCGCACTTAGAATCTCCCTGTCAGGACTGATGATAACGCGATTTGGCAAGTCAGGATCAGGGTCACAATAACCCGCCATATAACCTGTACCATGTTGGTCCGCGTACTCCTTCTGCTCACGCCACCTGGCAAGCCTGTCTCGCAGCGGAATCTCAATATTGAGGATAGAAACAGGTTCTAATGTGCCCTGTTTCATAAGCTCAAGGGCCCTCTCTGCCGCGGGTATGGCGTCGCAGAGGCCGATAAGTTCATAATTAACATATGCCAGCTCCACTGCGCCATAAACCCACCATGGGTCTGTGGCCAGAGCCAAGCGAAAATTACGGCGTGCCTTATAAAATTTGCCGCGCCGCGCCAATTTATAGGCCGCCTCGGCATGGGATCGGCCGTATGGCGACATGTCAGGCGAAATCTCCGTACCGTCATGGCCTCGCCATGTATGGCGGCGCCATGTGAGGCGGCGGTACAGGCTCAGAAGTCTCTCAGTGGTATGGGGCTTTGGTCTTTGCAGTATATCGCCTTGCGCTTCAAGGCGGGCAATATTCTGCTCGTGGCTGTAAGTATCCCAGAGACGTCCTTCCTTCTCTGCTGCTTCGGAGAGTCTTATAAAACCACTTCGCAGCATAACTTCCAACGCGCCGCTTTTCTCAAATTTTTCAGGTTCTCCTGCTGTTGCGCGGTACTGCGTTCGAGCCGCATCGAAATCTTCCGCCCCATAACGCGCCACAGCGCCCCACTGGGCAGGGCCCTCTTTTTTTTCCTGTTTCAAGGCAGCGGCGTAAAGTTCGGCTGCACGCTTGTAGTGAGCAAGCATCAGGTGCAGCCCTGCTGCTTCAAGTCGTATCTTCTCGTAATTATCAGAGGTAATATCTGGACAGATTGCGTTGACGTTGTTTTCGCAGCGTTCAATAAGGGAGAGTGCTTTGTCGTAAGTCTCGGCGGCAGAGGCGATGGGGCCGCCAGTCTCGACCTGGATGCGGGCAAGGTGCAACCAGCCCCGCCAGTCAAGTGGTTCGGCCTCTATAGCTCTCTCATATTCAAGGAGAGCTTTAATGGCACAGTTATCTCTATAACAATAAAGGCCTCCTCCCCGCTCGCCCTTTATCATCGCGGCGCGCCAGAGGTGCATGGCTCCATCAGATACGAGTGAGATTTCTCTTGAGGTTTTGACGCCGGACATGCGCAGATAAAAATTCCATCGGCGAAAATCTCTTTGAAGGTCTGCAAGAACGTCTTTTAGCACCCCCTTACCGTTCTCATTAATAATATCATTCTTGAGAGGGTGCCTCATAAGTTCTTGTTCGCGTGCAGTTAGGTTATCAATCTTTTTTTGAA
>CAZEBZ010000107.1:0-4665 GCA_964510775.1 uncultured Thermodesulfobacteriota bacterium | reverse complement strand
ATAAAAAATTCATCTCTTTTTCTCCAGTATTTATATCACATATATGGAGTAATTTGGCAAGCCCATAGACCTACGCTTGGTTTTCGGTTTGACAGGGCCTCTAACCCTCTGATATCCTTTTCTTATCTCATACACTTTACATCAACGCTCTGCTCCAGAGGAGGCAAGATAGATGGTTCCGGCAATCTCCATAGTGGGTTTCTCAGGTTCGGGTAAGACTACACTCATCGTAAAAGTAGTGACTGAGCTAACGGCACGAGGTTTTAAGGTGGGCACGATTAAACACGATGCCCATAAGTTCGAGATTGATAAAGAGGGCAAAGACTCGTGGCGCCATAAAAAAGCGGGAGCAAAGAGCGTACTTATAACCTCCGCCGAGAAACTCGCCTTTATAAAGACCACCCCTTCTGAGATGCCTCTGCCCGAGGCTATCGCCCTCTTCATGAGTGACGTAGACGTTGTTGTTACAGAGGGCTACAAGACAGGGCATCTCCCAAAGATAGAGGTCTACAGAGAGTGCGTAGCCGATGACCCGGCTTGTCTTACAGATCCTGCCCTGCTCGCCATTGTAAGCGACGGCTCCGTTGATACGGATAAGCCTATACTTGATATTAATGATTTCATGGGAGTTGCTGATATTATTGAGAATAATATCATAAAAAAAGGACGGCGCGAAACCCCTGAAAAACTCCATATAAGTATAGAGGGAGTTGATGTTAACCTGCCGGAAGATAAATCAGTTGCGCTGAATAAGGCCCTTACAAAAGCCCTTGAAGAGGCGGACATTGACAAGGGAAATCAGATAGAGCTGAGGATAAAGAGACAATGACAGGGGCCGTACTCGCAGGAGGAGCGAGCAGACGCATGGGCACAAATAAGGCCTTTATTACTGTAGACGGCTCCCCTATTATCACAGGCGTCCTGACTGTACTCCAAGGGCTCTTTGATGAACGCCTCATTATCGCCGATGATGTTAAGCTCTACAGCGGACTCGGCGCGGCAACTCTGCCTGACGCCTTCAAGGGCGCCGGAAGCCTCGGCGGCATATACACGGCCCTGCTGCACGCAAGTTCAGAGACTGTCTTTGTATGCGCCTGCGATATGCCTGATATTAATACAGAGGCCGTAAGAAGAGTTATCACAACACCCCTTGACGACGCCCTCGCTGTTGTGCCCTTTATATCCCGTAGACTGCACCCGATGCACGCCCTTTACAGCCAAGAGTGCCTTACACCCATAGAAGAGATGATTAAAGCGGGTAACCTCCGAATCATGGATCTATTTAAGAAGATAAAAATTAAGCGCCTTACTGAGGCCGACTTTAAGGGCTTGGACATAAGAGGCTCTGTAGCTAATATTAATACTCAAGAAGAGCTGCGAGAGAGAGGGGTTAAGTAATTGAGTCCAGAGAGATTAAGAGGCACGGGGCTGGAGAGGTTAATTTCACTCATGGAGAGGCTTCGAGGCGATGAAGGCTGCCCCTGGGACAGGGCTCAGACGCTAAAGAGCCTTAGGCCCTTTATTATAGAAGAGGCCTACGAGGTAGTCTCAGCAATAGACTCAGGCGATAGGGCGCATATAAAGGATGAGCTTGGAGACCTTTTATTTCAGGTAATATTTTCCTGCCGCTTACTGGAAGAAGCCGGTGATGGAGATATTAACGAGGTAATGGAAGGGTCTGTAGAAAAGATGATACGGCGTCATCCCCATGTATTTGGTGATGAGAGACTTAGTGAGAGCGATGAGGTTCTAAGACGCTGGAGGGAGATAAAAAAAGAAGAAGATAAGGTTAAGAAGAAGACTGGTCTCCTTCATGATATTCCAGCGGCAATGCCCTCGCTCATGCGGGCGTTGAAGATAAGTAAAAAAGCGGCAAGAGTCGGCTTTGAGTGGCCAGACCTAACGAGGGTTATGGACAAAGTCAGTGAAGAGCTTAGGGAGCTCCATGAGGCCATAGAGAATAAAGACAAGGCGGCTATGGAAGAAGAGCTTGGAGATCTGCTCTTTACAATAGTAAACGCCGCAAGGGCCCTTGAGGTAAGCCCCGAGGAAGCCCTTAGAAAGACACTCGTAAAGTTCGTCGAGCGCTTTCACTTCGTAGAAGAAAAGGCCTCAGAAAAGGGCGGCATAACCGCTACGGAGATGGCCGAACTTGAGGGTTTCTGGGATGAGGCCAAGAGAGCGGAAAAGGAAAAAAGAACGTAAAAACAAGGCCTTCAAGACCTATCCCCAACACCTGTGAATAACCTGTTGAAAAACCACTGAATAGAACAACGAAAGTCTGGCCACAGCAGGGGCATCGCTAAAATGCCTATTTTTTAATCACTATTTTATCTATAAAAATCAATAAGTTAGCTTAATGCCACTATTTTAATATATCGTGTAAGATTAGGTAACTACACTCACCCACCCTTTTTTAAAAAGCCCTTTAAAAACGCCACTTCAGGCACTTTCAACACTCTTGAGGTGACAAGGTAGAGCAGTACTCCGGAAAAGATACTTACTCCAAGAGCGGCTAATTTTAATGGCCCGGAAGCCTCATCAAGACCCGTTCCATAAAATATAAAGTAAACAACGGCACCCATTATAGAGGCTGCTATAAGGTTCTTAATAGCAGCGATTATAAGACCACTGCCCTTAAAGGCATGGACTCTTCTGCGAACAAGATAAAAGAGAGCGGCCATGTTAAATAACGAAGAAATTGTCGTGGCAAAGGCAAGCCCCGCATGCTCCATTGGGCCAACAAGGATTATGCAGAGTAAGAGGTTTATAACGAGTGTAATAAGGGCTACCACTACTGGCGTAACAGTGTCTTTCACGGAATAAAAGGCCGATGTAAGTATACGGTAAAGGGCTACGGGCACAAGGCCGGGAGCATAGAAATAAAGCGCCATTGCAGTTGCGTGCGTAGCGCCTTCTTTAAACTCACCGTGGGCAAAGAGTGTATCAATTACAGGATGGCTAAGCACAATAAGTCCTATTGCAGCGGGTATGGTAAGAAAAAGCACGAGGCGCAGGGCATATAAGAGGGAATCCGTAAAGGAGTCCCACTTTCCTTTGGCGGCGTACTCTGCAAGTCGCGGCAGAGCTACCGTTGAGATAGCCACGCCAAAGACTCCAAGGGGCAGCTCCATGAGCCTGCCTGAGTAATAAAGAAAACTCACGCTTCCCTCTCTAAGACCGGAGGCAAACCAGAGAGTAATAAAGATATTTAGCTGATAGATGCCTACGCCAAAGGCCGCCGGGCCCATGAGCTTGAATATCTTTAATATGGCGCTATCTCTAAAGTGAAAGGATAACCTCGGTAAAAAGCCGTACTTTTTGAGCCAGGGAAGCATTACGACAAACTGCATCAAGCCGCCAAGGAGTACACCAACAGCAAGTGCGTATACAGGCTGCTCTAAGAATGGCGAGAGCAATACTATAGAGGATATTATGGCAATATTAAAGAACACGGGGGCAAGGGCCGGTGCCGTAAAATGTCGAAGTGAATTAAGTATGCCCATACCTATGGCCATAAGCCCCACAAATATCATAAAGGGGAACATGAGGCGCGTAAGATTTACGGTGATATGAAATTTTTCAGGGTCTGAGAGAAACCCCGGCGACATGAGCGCCACGAGGTCTTTGGCAAAGAAGATACCGCATATAGTAAGGAGAATAAGGAGTATAGTGAAGAGGGTAAAGACACCGCTGATGAGTCTTCTTAGCGAGGCTGCGTCTCTACTTGTGCGCTCCTCCTGAAAGATTGGAATAAAAGAGGACGTAAGTGCGCCCTCGCCTACGAGTCTTCTCAGCAGGTTTGATATTCTAAAGGCAACGAAAAAGGCGTCTGAGAGGGCGCCCGCGCCAAAATAATAGGCAATTGCCATGTCTCGCGTATACCCGAGTACGCGGCTTAGAGCCGTAGCCGAGCCAACAATAGAGGCGCTGGCGGCTATTTTCTTTTTATGAGTACCCTCTTCCATGCCTTTACTCAAAATATTTTCCTACCTATACCCCGTAATCACATAAAAAAGGATGTACGCACAGAAAAATCACTCCAAAGCCCTCTAAAGCGTATAAAAACTTGACAGAAACTAATTTTACGAATAATATAACAAATTATCCTTATTTATAATACATCAATTAGTTAGAGGAGATAAGAATTGGCCAACCATAAATCAGCGCTTAAGAGGCAGAGGCAGAGCGAGAAAAAACGTGTAAGAAACGCCGCCGTAAGGTCTACCCTTAGAAAGGCCGTTAAGAGCACACGACTTGCCATAGAAGAAAATAAGGCCGATGAGGCAGGAAAATCTCTTGCCGCGGCAACGCGCCTTCTTGATAAAGCCGTATCTAAGGGTGTTATCCATAAAAATAACGCCTCAAGAAAGATATCCCGCCTTACCCGTCAGGCAAACGCCCTTACTAACGGATAATATTCCTAAAGAGCTATGAGGCCTTGAAGGCCTCATAGCGTCTTTATTATACTGTTAATCAGTACCCCTTCGCCTCAACCCCGGGCACATCATTCATACAAAAATTATACAAAACAACTTGCCTTTCTCTCTACTCCATGAAGAAAAAATCACATCAAGGAGCGCAGAGGTGCATTATCATATTTGTCATAATGAGTTTTTCAGGCAGACCGCTGCCCTTTAGACTCATATTAGTCTCAAAGAGGAA
>CAZEBZ010000106.1:0-4693 GCA_964510775.1 uncultured Thermodesulfobacteriota bacterium | reverse complement strand
TTTTTAATTGCTCGATAATTAATTCTCGTTTTTGTCCCTGTGTATGGTTTTCTTTGCAGCTATTTTTTTTAGTGTTAAGCCGTGTTGACCTTGAACAAAGTTCTTAAGGCCCGACAGAGACTGCAACTCAGACAAAAGACTTTCTTTTTTCTAAAAGAAAGTAAGAGGCTATGGCCTCCGTTAGGGAGGGTATGGTATAGCTCTCCGGCATTATGTCAACTCTTAGTCCAAGACTCTCGGCCGTATCGGCGGTAATGGGGCCTATGCAGGCTATACGTGTTTTCCTGTTGATGAGTTCGGCCTCGTTTTTTTTAAAAAACTTCATGAAGTTCGTTACCGTTGATGATGATGTAAAGGTAATGGCAGTTATCTCGCCTGCGAAGAGTTTTTCTCTTATCTCAGCGGCCTTTTTTCGAGGCCTTACTGTACGGTAGCTCGGCAGTACGTCGATTGTGCCGCCGAGTTTTTTTATTGTATCAGGGAGTATCTCTCTTGCCTTTAACGCGCGGGGCAGTATAAAGCGTTTGCCTTTTATGCCGGACTTACCGAGGGCCTTTAAGATGGCCTCGGCGCGAAAGACTTTTGGCGTCAGGTCTACTTTAATATTGAACTCTCTTATGGCCCGCGTCGTCCGTGGGCCTATGGCGCATATCTTTACACCTTTCAGCTCGCGTAGATCTTTACCGAGTCTTGTAAGTCTATCAAAAAAATACCTTACCCCGTTTACGCTTGTAAATATGACCCAGTCATAAGAGGAGAGGTTTTTTATGCCATTGTCCAGTGGACGCCATGATGGCGGCGGCATGGTCTTGATTGTTGGAAAGGAGAGAGGTATGGCGCCGTCTTGTTCAAGTATCTCCGTAAACTCACCTGCCTGCTCCTCTGTCCTTGTTACAAGTATAGTCTTTCCAAAGAGGGGTCTCGACTCAAACCAGTTAAAGTCCTCTCTTAATTTTACCACATCTCCAACAACGGTAATAACGGGCGGTTTTATCCCCGCTTTTTTCGAGACTTTTACGATACTGGAGAGGGTTCCTGTGACGGTCTTTTGTACCGGCAGCGTACCCCAGCGTACAAGGGCGACGGGTGTATCTTCCGGCCAGCCGTTCTTAAGCAGTTTTTTGGTAATAAGGGGCAGGTTCTTCCATCCCATTAAAAAGACGAGAGTTCCACGCCCTGTTGAGAGCCTGTCCCAGGCGATGTTTTTACGTTCTTTAAGGGGGTTCTCCTGCCCTGTTATGAAAGTTACGGATGAGGCGAAGTCTCTGTGTGTAAGGGGTATGCCCGCGTACGCCGGAGCCGCTATGGCAGAGGTAACGCCCGGTACTATCTCAAAGGGTATTTTGGCCCTTACGAGTGCCTCGGCCTCCTCGGCGCCGCGGCCGAATATGAAAGGGTCGCCGCCCTTGAGCCTTACCACGGTCTTACCGCGAGTGGCCCTATCTATTATAAGGGCCGTAATCTCAGGCTGCGTAATGGATTTTACAGAGCCTTTTTTCCCAACATAAATGGTCTCAACGCCCTCTGCCGCGTAGCTTAGCAGCCGAGAGCTTGCGAGAAAATCATATATTATACACTGCGCCTCTCTTAGCAGGCGCGCGCCCTTTACTGAGATAAGCTCAGGGTCTCCCGGGCCCGCTCCAACGAGGTAGACCTTGCCCTTATATATACTTTTATTAGTAGCCATAGTTATTATTTATACACCATTAGAATTAAAAAAATAATTATATCAGGATTACAATAATATTAATTTTTTTTCTGCGCCCCTGTTAAATTGGTATTTTTTCAGAGGCTCACACCTTGATTTAATGGTATTATATAATAAATTTTTTATTATTTTACTGCATTTGGGAGGTTAGTCCCCTTATGTCTCAAAGATATACACTCCTTATAGAGGCCCTTACAGAAGGCGTTTCTGTCCTTACAGTGAACCGGCGTCTTAGCCGCCGCCTCCATTCTCGTTACGAGAGCGCTATGCTGGAGCGAGGTCTTCTAACGTGGGACACCCCTGAGGTGATGCCTCTCTCGTCGTGGATAAGAGCGCGTTACCGCGAGAGCCGGCCAAGTAAGCCCCTTCTCTCTGATACTCGTTCTGCCGCCCTCTGGAAAAAAATTATCTCAAGGGATAAGGCCCTCCAGGGTATGGGGATTATCTCCCCAAAGGGCCTTGCCCGACAGGCCTATAACGCCTATGTGCTTATGTCTCAGTACGGGCTTTGTCTGCCGGCGGAGCAGAGTTATCTTACTGAAGAGGTCCGCGCCTTCTTAAATTGGCTCGGTGAGTATGAGAGAGAGCTTGCCCGACTTGGTTTTATCGATTACCCCATGCTGCTGGGGCGCATGGGCGCCTTAATTGAAAAAGGTACTGCCACTTCGCCAAAAGAGGTTGTCTTGGCTGGTTTTGATGAGATTACGCCTGTTATGAAGGCCTTGCTTGCCTCTCTTGGCCAAGGCGGCTGTGAGGTCTCCTTCTGGCCGCAAGAGCCCGGTGCTGAGGCGGAGCTTGCTGTAGAGAGAGAGAAATCTTTTGTAGAGATTCGCGAGTACGAAGATGAGGTACACGAGGTGAGAGCCGCCGCGAGGTGGGCGCGCCTGCAGGCCGAGGCCGGTAAGAAGGCGGGCATTATAGTACCCGAGCTGGAGAGGTACAGAGACCTTGTAATAAGGGAGTTTTCCGCGGAACTCGAGCCTGCCTCCATCTTAAGGGGCGAGAGGGCAGCTGAGGTTTTTAATGTCTCCCTCGGCGAGGCCCTAATAAGAGAACCTATTGTACGCTCTGCGC
This sequence comes from uncultured Thermodesulfobacteriota bacterium, assembly GCA_964510775.1. Lineage (GTDB taxonomy): Bacteria > Desulfobacterota > GWC2-55-46 > GWC2-55-46 > JADFVP01 > JAJRZX01. Next base: position 1,911 of record CAZEBZ010000106.1, on the reverse strand, counting down.
TGGATATTATATCGCTTAATCTCAGGGCGCAGGATTTGGAGCAGATAGCTGCAGTAGTGAACTCGCCTTATTTTCTCGCCTGCGGGCAGGAGCATATGGCCTTAGCGAGACTGTGGAGAAGGCTGCGTGAGAAAAAAAATATAGAGATAGGCCTTATAGGGCTGAAAAAAGCCGCAGAGAGGTTGACTCCGCGCCTTAATGCCTTTCGAGAGCGGTTGGATTTCTGGATAAAGTCTATTAAGGATAAAGAAGGCCCTCAGCTGCCCGGTGAGTGGGCGGCGTATTTTGATACACTCCTTACCGGTCTGCTCTGGCCCTCACCGGGGCTTACTCTTAACAGCCGCGAGTATCAGGCCCTTGGTGCGTGGTATGAGCTGCTCTCGGAGTTTGCCCGTCTTGATGATGTAGTGGGCAGGCTCACAAGGAGCGAGGCCGCGGCGGAGCTTCGCGTCCTGGCAGGAGAGACTATGCACCAGCCCCAGTCTCCCGTGGAGTCTCCCGTTGAGGTACTTGGTATTCTTGAGGCCTCGGGACTTTATTTTGATACTATACGCCTCCTTGGGGGCCACGAGGGGGCGCTGCCCGGTGAGGCCTCGCCTAATCCTTTTATACCGCTAAATTTGCAGAAAAAAGCCGAGTTGCCGCGCTCTACTCCCGAGCTGACCCTTGCTTTTGCATCCGCCGCGCTTAATCGTATCTTAGACTCCGCGCCTGAGGTTAGTCTGAGTTTTCCACGTCTTGTTGAGGGCGTAGGGCAGAGTGTCAGCCCTCTCTTAAAGGGGCGCGGCGAGGTTATAAAAAAAGGGTCAGCCTTAACAGGACACCGCCTCGTAGATAGTATCCATGCTGCTTTTGATGTAGAGGGCCTTCCTGATGAGAGGCACGTTCCCTTACTCGAGGCGGAGCAGCGGAGGCTTCGCGGCGGCACAAGTATTATAAAAGATCAATCGGCCTGTCCGTTTAGGGCCTTTGCCGTCCATAGACTCGGTGCTTCTGCCGTGGGCACTCCTCAGGCGGGCCTTGATGCTATGGATAAGGGCAATATAGCTCATGAGGCTCTGCGGCTTTTCTGGGAGGAGGTAAAGGACTCAGGTCATTTGAGGGAGGCCGCTGAGGAGGGCAGGCTTAGGGCTCTTATAAGTGAGGCCGTTGCCAAGGCCATCGGCGACTTTCGCGGTTCTGCTGTATCAAAGAAGGTGCTTGAGCTTGAGGCCCAGTCTCTACAGGCTCTTCTTGAGGCCTGGATGGCAAATGAGCTTGAGCGAGACGAGTTCTTTGTCGAGGAGATGGAGACTACTCGTGAGATAGAGGTTGGGGGGCTTACGATACGTGCCCGCCTTGACCGTGTAGACAGGTTAAGCGACGGGGCACGGATTATTATAGACTATAAGACAGGGGTATGCAGTAAGGACTACTGGCTGCCCGGAAGGCCCAAGGAGCCGCAGATGCTCCTATATGGACTTGAGAGCGGTTTTAACGCCATTGCCTTTGCGAGCCTTAAGATAAAGAATACCCGTTTTGTAGGAGTTGGCAGTGATGACGGGCTGCTGCCTGGTGTTAAGGGGCTCGGTAATGACAAGTGGCGGCTGAAGATAGAGGGCGCCGATAACTGGGATGAGCTGACTGAGCGGTGGAGAGAGACCCTTACGGGCCTTGGCGAGGATTTTGTGGCGGGAGCGGCCGCTGTAGACCCCAATAGTACCTTAAAGGGCCGTGATTGCCCCTGTAATTTCTGTGAGTTGAGTACCTTATGCAGGGTCTTTGAGGCGGAGCTTCGCCCTGTTGATGATGATGAAGGAGAGGGGCGTGGCCAAGATACCTGATAGTAAAGAGAGACAAGAGGCCCTTGACCCAAGACGGTCTTTTATCGTACAGGCCCCGGCAGGCTCCGGTAAGACCACTCTGCTTATT
>CAZEBZ010000105.1:1251-4701 GCA_964510775.1 uncultured Thermodesulfobacteriota bacterium | reverse complement strand
CGTTGCCTGCGAGCGTGACCTTACGAGCGGGCTTCAGGACTCTTATCCCCTACCCGTTATAGGCGTAGTTAATATCCGCCCTCAGGGATACTGCATGGATACTACCGTGGCTCTATCCGAGGTAAGGCAGGCTATCCTGGACCTTGTGGCTTAATGTTTATTAGGCAGCCTTGAAGCGGGCGCAGGTGATGGGGCTTTTTTTGACATTACTACCCCTTGTTACTATATTAAATACTGACAATAGGCGAGGCTATCGGCCCTCGTTAATACTCTATATCTGTTGGAACTCGGAGGTTTTGTACTATGAATTACATTAAGACGGCGATGCTTCTTGCGCTGCTCTCTGCTATACTTATATTTTTCGGCGGAGCCCTTGGGGGCAGACAGGGCGCTGTTATAGCCCTTATCTTTGCCGGATTTATGAATTTTTTCAGCTACTGGTTCAGCGATAAGATAGTCCTGAAGATGTACAAGGCAAGGGCCGTTGACGAGTCGAGCGCACCTGCGCTCTATAATATCGTAGGCGACCTCTCCATGAAGGCGAAGATACCTATGCCAAAGGTCTACATCATGGAGAACCCCGCTCCTAACGCCTTTGCTACGGGGCGTAACCCCGCTCATGCCGCTGTTGCCGTAACTACGGGTATTATGGAAATTCTTGATGAACATGAGCTCGCAGGCGTTATAGGGCACGAGCTTACACATGTTACTAACCGCGATATACTTATCTCCACCATAGCCGCCACTATAGCCGGGGCCATCAGTTATCTCTCCTACATTGCCTACTGGGCCTCTCTCTTTGGCGGCAGGGACAACGAGCGCGGAGCCAATCCCATTGTGCTTATTGTGATGATGATAATAGCCCCTATGGCGGCGATGGTTATTCAGATGGCCATCTCGCGCTCAAGAGAGTATGCCGCGGATATTGGTGGCGCCCGTCTTACGGGCCATCCCTTGTATCTCGCCGGTGCGCTTAAAAAACTTGGCTACTACAATAAAAAAATTCCCATGCAGCGCGTCTCCAAGGAAGCGGCTCAGGCTACGGCCCATCTTTTCATAGTTACCCCTCTTAGCGGCGGCGGCATGATGAAGCTCTTTAGCACGCACCCGCCCCTTGAGGAGAGGATAAAGAGGCTCGAGGCCATGAGTCTAACGCTCTAAGAGCAACGGTGTACAATGCTTTACTCTGATTTTTAATACTAAAAGGCCTGCCTCAATTCTTTCTTGAGGCAGGCCTTCTGTCATTATCTCCGCTATAAATATCAGTTCCGAGATCCCTTAATGGAAGAGATAGCAGGCGATCTCTGCGCGGTCCTGTTCTGTTAAATCAAGAAACTTTATGCCGTAGAGCTGCAACTCTGTCCTCTGCAAAGGTTTTTTTTGTCCATGAGGGTTCTCACCCTCTCTTTCCTCTGCAGTCTCTTGCCCGTCATGCCTTACAACCTCGGCCAGGAGCTTAAAGGTCTTGTCTACGCCGGGGAAATGAAAGCAATAGCGAAGCAGTGAGCCCATGGGCATGAGGCGGCTTGTCTCAATGAGGGCGCCGGAGAGGCTGATATTAAGGGTGTTGCTTAAAAAACTCTCCTCCATGCCTTCTTTTTCAAGGACGGCGTTGCCGAGTACCTTTACCTGATATCTTTTTAGCCTCTTGGGGCTGTGATTGTTCTCTATCATATCATCTTTCATATCGGCGCCTATCTCATAAAAGTTTAATATCTCTTTCATATATAACCTTTACAGATGATTAATTCAATACTTTTTCCAAGATGTTTGACCGCGTTTTCGCTTACCATCGAGGGTGGCGTGCTGTATAGAAATTGCTTTTTTCAATTATTTCTGATATTGCTATATATGAGAATTACTAACTCTAAACTATGGAGGTAAGATGATATTTACGAGACCAGCAAGACATGGAGTCCTGCCGAGAAGCGGATTTATTCTAATAACCGCCTTTATGTTCTTTGCCCTTGTCGTAGGCGGATGTTCAGAAAAAGGTGAGAAGGCGACAAAATCCGTAAAAGCACCGGACGAGAAGGCCGTAACAGGGGTACATAAGGATTCTTCTGCAGAGGCGCATAAAGATGCTGTTACAGCTGCCCATGCCGTGCCTGCCGATGCTGCCCATAAGAAGGTGGCACACATGTCCGCAAAAGCCGAGGCCGGAGCAAAGCTCTTCAAGGAAGGACTTGCGCTGACACTGCAGGGAAAGTATGAAAAGGCGATAGAAAAGTATAAGGCCGCTGCCAAGAAAAATCCAGATAACGCCGCTACATACAATAATCTCGGCTTTGCCTATTATGATACAAAGAACTTTGACGAGGCCATAAAGTACCAGAAAAAGGCCCTTGCCGTTGACTCAGATTACGCCTTTGCATACCTTGGCCTGGCTATTGCCTATGAGAAAAAAGGCGATAAGAAGAATGCCCTTGCTAACTGGCAGGAATTTGCGAAGAGGGGTAATCACGCGAGTATGTGGTATAAGAAGGCTATGGAGCATATAAAAAACCTTACCATGCACCAGAAACAGAAAACTCATTAATAATCTACCCCGTGGTTTAAGGTCTGTGAGCGTCCTTTACTGCGGGGTTTTTTGCACCTTTTTTTAATACCGGCTGCTTATATAAAAGAACGTTTCCTTCACTATACCTGTGAATAGAAGAAAATGAACCGTATTCCGGAAGACGAACTGATGAACACGAAGGCGCAGGCAAGGAGTTACGCCGAGGCCGACTTTGAGGAGCCTCACAGGCGGGTGCTCGAGTTATTTGTCGAGCATTTCAGCGCACGGGAATTACGGGGCCATGTCCTTGACCTTGGCTGCGGCCCCGGAGATGTCACCTTCCGCTTTGCCGCTCGTTTTCCAAAGGCCCAGATCCTCGCCATAGACGGAGCTGATGCGATGTTAAGGCTTGCGAGAAAAAGACAGAGGCACGAGCCTGAGGCCAAAAACATTACCTTCTCCAGAGGTATTATTCCCAGCCTCGCCATACCACCGCTTCGCTACGAGGCCATTATAAGCAGTAGTTTTCTTCATCATCTTCACGAGCCGCTTGGGCTCTGGCAGGTGATAAGAAAGGCGGCCTCACCGGGTACGATTATTTTTGTTATAGATCTTCTTCGACCTGACTCAGAGGAGCAGGCCCGTGATTTTGTGGAGCGCTACGCGGGAAAAGAACGAGAGATTTTAAAGACGGATTTTTATAATTCCCTCCTTGCCGCCTTTACCACGGACGAAGTGCGCAGCCAGCTAAAGACTGCCGGCCTGCAGGAACTTAACGTGGAGCAGGTAAGTGACAGGCACCAGATTATATATGGTGTAAGAGGGGCTTAACCCTCCTACTTTCTTTTGGAAAAAAGAAAGTAGGACAAAGAAAACCAATTGGCCGAAAAGAGCAGCAGAGATAAGAAAAACACAGCGGCCGCGAGAGACCTGCTATCTTAATTTTGTCA
>CAZEBZ010000105.1:0-1151 GCA_964510775.1 uncultured Thermodesulfobacteriota bacterium | reverse complement strand
AAAAAAGAAAGTAGGACAAAGAAAACCAATTGGCCGAAAAGAGCGGCAGAGATAAGAAAAACACAGCGGCCGCGAGAGACCTGCTATCTTAATTTTGTCAGACAAAAAACTTTCTTTTAGAAAAAAGAAAGTAGGACAAAGAAAACCAATTGGCCGAAAAGAGCGGCAGAGATAATAAAAATACAGCGGCCGCGAGAGACCTACTATCTTAATTTTGTCAGACAAAAAACTTTCTTTTAGAAAAAAGATTTTTTAATTCTAAAGAATTTCAGCAAAGAAAACCAATTACCTCTACAAGGTTGCTCTCTTAAATAAATAGTCTTGTTCTAATTAATAACAAAAAACATATTTGATCTGGTTGTAGATAGAGGGAGCGCAGCATTATCATTATAAGCACAAAAGAGCAGGGGCCGACCATGAAACATGGTCGGCCCCCTTTTTTTATCTGTTTTTGTTAAGTTTGCCCTTAGCCCTTGTAGTCCGCTCCGGCGAACTGCACGTTGGCAGGGTCGTCGCAGCGAGGCGGTGATACGGCATGAACGCCTCCGCATTTGGGGCATCTATCCACAAAGGTCTTAAGTACAAAGGCCTCGCCGCAGCCCTGACACTTTATGTTCAGCCCGCCGTTTGGCAGCTCTTGGCCGGCAATTCCGCCGTCATGGGCGGCGCTTACAAACTCAACTAACTCGCGGCCCTCTGAGAAAGGCCCTCCGCCCGAGGGGCCGCAGCTTCCACAATCTCCCATAATATAAAATCCTCCCTTTCTTGTATTTTCTAATAGTATATCAACTTGGCGGAAAAAAGCAATTTTACATGGCGCTCTATGGGGGAAAAGAATTTCACTGCAGGCCTCTTTATGATAAAAATATACTATGTCGAAAAAGATAAAAAAAGTGTTAGAAGGGGATGCAAGGAGCGAGATAGAGGCCCTGCGTGCTGAGATAGAGGCTCATAACAGGAGCTACTACCTCCTTGATAATCCTGTGGTAACAGACGCCGAGTATGACCGCCTCATGCGCCGCCTTGAGGCCTTAGAAGAAAAATTCCCGGCACTTGTCACAGCGGATTCTCCAACACAGAGGGTGGGGGCAAAACCCGCTGAGCCTCTTACTGAAGCACCTGCAAAGAAGGGGGGGGCTGTTGTCATTAAA
>CAZEBZ010000104.1:0-4710 GCA_964510775.1 uncultured Thermodesulfobacteriota bacterium | reverse complement strand
CACGTCCGGAAACGCCTATCCCGGGCATCTACATACTTAGCCTGTCTTTGTATCTTACGCGCTAACCGTCTACAGGCAGACTATCAGCGAGCCAGTCCGGTTAATCTCGCCATAAGGGACTTCGGACGGAGCCCTTAAAGCCATCCTGCTGTGTGTCGTCCAGTATAGTCCCGCAGGAAAAGCCTATATGGACGCTGACTGTGATTAAGCAGCCAGAGCGTAGTTATAGTCGTTGGCGACTATGAGTTCCACCTGTTTAACGAGGCGATGGACCTCGGTATGCTTCCCTGGGACTCGGTCCGTCCCGTCGAGACCGGTCGCCCCCATCTTTTTATTATATCAACTTGCAGATACTCTTGCAATACCTGCGGCCAAATAGCAGCACGGCCTCTGCCATCACCCTTATCCCGCCCTCTTAGCCCCTCTTGCTCCTCTTCATGGCGCGCTCCATCTCACGGTCAGATTCTTTTCTCTTAATGGAATCCCGTTTGTCATAATGGGTCTTGCCGCGCGCAAGCGCCACCTCGACCTTCACCTTACCGCGCTTAAAGTAGAGTTTTGTAGGCACAAGGGTAAAGCCCTTTATCTTTGTCTTGCCGATAAGACGCTTTATTTCACGCCTGTGAACAAGCAATTTTCTTCGGCGCTCAGGGTCAGGAGGGGCAAAACCGTCGGCCATCTCATAGGGGCTTATGTGTACATTAAGGAGAAAGAGCTCACCCCCCATTATGCGGGCAAAGCTGTCCTTCAGATTGACCCTGCCAAGACGGATGGACTTTATCTCATTACCGGTAAGGACGAGGCCCGCCTCAATGGTCTCCTCGATATGATAATCAAAAAATGCCTTTTTATTCTTTGTAATTACTTTTGAGCCCAATTATAACACCCTCAGAATCCTTGCCCTGAAGGCATTGTCTCTCATTAGACGGCGGTTATAGAGCTTTAGCCCCATAAATGAGATAATAAGTAAAAAGACGCCAAAGAGCCCCGCTACAAGGTCGGGGTTTACACCGGGCATAAACCCAGCGAGCACGGCCTGACCAAGGACAACACCTGCGATAAAGCTCAGCACAGGGACGAGGTAAAAGAGCACTCCTGCCTTCAAGACGCTGCCTGCACCAACGGTGAAGACTACGTTATCGCCTACCTTTGCCCCTATGGTATTCTCCACCTCTATGCGCATATCGTCCTGCTCAGCGGGTTTACACTCCTTCTTTGCCTTACAACTCTCACAGGAGGTGCCCCGACTCGTCTTTACAAGAGCCGTGAGGCCCCTGCTCTCTACTACTACTCCATGTTCTTCCATATATATATCCTAACAAAAACCATATCTTTTATCAATCCAGGGTAGAATATCACGCAGGGCAGAACTGCTTGAATTAAAAAAAATACTGACCCGCCGCCCCCGTCTCCTGTATACTCCCCTTAGAGGAGAAATTCTTAATGGATAAAAAAAACAAGACAGAGCAGTTGTACATTAACGCAAGAAGGGCTGCGGCAAATATCCTCAGCCGAGTCTACGGCCGCTCTGCATACGCCGATATACTCCTTGCAACAGAGCTTGAAAAAGTCGCCCGCAAAGACCGGGCTCTCACGACGGAGATTGTCTACGGAGTCCTTCGACGGAATTTTAACATAGACTGGATAATAGACAAAATCTCCTCTGTAAAGATAAAAAAAATGGAACGCGCCGTACTTACGGCACTGCGCATGGGCGTGTATCAGATATATTTTCTCGATAACATCCCCGATTCTGCCGCCGTAAACGAGTCGGTGAGGCTTGTAAGAGGAGTTAAAAAAAAGGGTTTTGTCAACGCCGTCCTTAGAAAGGCCGTTGCAAGACAAGAGAGCTTAGCAGCCGGGCCGAGCTCAGAAGTCGATACACTTACCCGCCTCTCCATCCGAGGCTCGCACCCGAAATGGCTGGTAAAGAGGTGGATCACCCGCTACGGCGAGGTGGAGACAAAGGCCCTAATGCAGGCCAACCTCAAAAACCCTCGAAAGACCCTTCGCACAAATACCCTTCGCATCTCAAGGGCGGATTTTTTAAGGCAGCTAAGGGAGCTGGGAATAGAGGCTAAAAAATGTCTCTACTCTCCCTTTGCTCTTGATATTTGCTCAGGCTCACTACCAGGCTCCGTTAAAGAAGAGGGCTTATGCGTAACGCAGGACGAGGCCTCGCAGCTCGTGGCCATGCTCCTAACGCCGCGCCCGGGCGAAAGAATCCTTGACGCCTGCGCCGCTCCGGGGCTAAAGACTACGCACATGGCGCAATTAATGGACAATAAGGGGAGCATTGTCGCCGTAGATAAATACGCAGGAAGGCTAAAGGCCCTCACAGCCCTTAGCCGCAGCCTCGGCATATCCATAATAAAACCCCTCTGCGCAGACTCTGAAAAAGGAGATTTTTTAAAGAAAACATCAAAAAACCTCTTTGACGCCATACTCGTAGACGCGCCATGCTCCGGTCTTGGAGTCCTTGGGAGGACACCGGATATAAAACTGCGGCGAAGTGAGGACGATATTAAGAACCTTGCCGAGACGCAAAAAAAAATCCTCAGTAGCCAGCTGCCGTTACTAAAACCTAAGGGAAGGCTCGTCTACGCAGTATGCAGCCTTGAGGCAGAAGAGACAACAGAGGTAGTGGAGTGGTTTCTAAGAGAGAATAGCGATGTCTATCTCGAAGACGGGACGACTATACTTCCAGAAGAGTGCAGACAACTTGTAGACAAGAAGGGCTTTCTACAGACCCTTCCCCACCGCCATAACATGGACGGTTTTTTTGCCGCGAGCTTTAGAAAAGATTAAGCCTAATTGCTTGCTTTTAGAAAAAAAATCGGTTTTTTGATCTCCTATATTTTTCTCCGACCCTTAAGGACAGAATAGGGTAACAGGAGTTATTATAATATTGAGATAATATGAGCAAAAAAACCAATGAGAATGAGACCTGTTGAGGGCTACCCCCCCCCGCATATTTTATCAGGGCAGCCAGTCGTAGAGCTTTTCCTGCTTTACCACACCCTCGTATATTGGCAGTGTATCAAAGACAGAGCTTGTAAGGCGCGCTATACGGGGTTCGAATATCTCAATAATGCTGAGCTTCAAGGAGGCCTTGTCAAACCGTATATCCGACTCCCCAGTGGCATAAACAGCGCTCCAGAGTTTTGTAGAACTCCTTGCCGAGTATAAGGTGTAGAGTGCCTCTATCTTAAGGGCCGCGTAGTTTGCAAGGGTGCGCGTCTTCCACTTATTCACATGCACAAAGAGCACGGCGTCTACGCCAAGGGCAGCTGCTATGTCACCGGGGTCAAGCTCGGCGAACTCATCGAGGCGTCCGTCGACAACCTCAACACGCGTTACCACGTAACCGCGCGAACGCAGATTATCCATGGCTATAGACCTGAATAACCGACCTATCTCTGCTGAGTTTTCTTCCCGTCCGGCGTCCCAAAGTACTGGAACTACGGCAACTGTGCCTGCAAGGCCCGCCCTAAAACCCTGTGAGAGAGAGTACTTAACCTTACCGCCACAGCCCGCGAGGGAGATAATAAGCAGTAAGAATACAAAACCTGTAGAAAATCTCTTAATCATCTTAATACAAATGCTCCAGTTATTTTCATGGCGTACTTGCCACAGGAAAGGCCTTTATAATAATCGTATCCATACCATAAGCCGTTACTACAAAATCTCGACCAGCCTCACGGGCGACCTCAGCTGCAAGGGAGAGCGGATCCATAAGACTTCGCGCACCGAGCACAAATCTGTCTCTGCTAAAGGACTTGTATGATAAATCCTCTATAACAGGGACCCCCTTTAAGGCAGTTAATATAGAGGTAAAAGTCTCATAATCGCTAATATCAAGGAGGACGAGCTTAAAATCCAGACTCTTCTCGGCCCCCATTACACCAAGAATGGCCCTCTTTACAGCACCCATGTCCAGAGTGACGTTAATGAGCACATGATATGTAGGAGGCCCCTCGGCAAGAGGAACTGTTGGAGCAAGCCCGCCGGGCTGAGTCTCGCCACTCTCATCTACGGGAACATCAACGATATCACTTATCCATCTCTCTGAGAGTATCTTGTAGTTAAGGACAAAGCTATCGGCACGTGAGTATATAGCCGTGGTTAGAGCAGGCTCATCGGCCTCAATGGCGTGAAGTCTAAGGTACTCATTTACGGCGCCGCTAAGAGCGTCTCGAATAGCCTCGGACATGGCGCTATCGCGCGCATCAGAGGCATTGCCGTCTTTAACGGCACTGCCGTAGGCCTTTACCGCGAGGGTATCAGCCGTCGCGCCGCATATCCCCGGTACAGAGATAAGAAAGACGAGGAATAAAAAAAAGATTATTGAACCAACACCCCTGATGTTCTTTTTTAACACAGACAAACCTCTTAAAGGTATCAACTTAAAAAACTCTCTACATGGGTTATTATATCCGCCTTTTGAGATGGATCAAACCACTTTATGCCGCGCTCTTTTCTAAACCAAGTCATCTGTCTTCTGGCATAATGCCTTGTGTTTCGCTTTATAAGCCTTATTGTCTCAGGCAAATCCACCGTGCCCTCTATAAAATCTACACACTCCTTGTACCCGAGCCCACCCATGGCCCTGCAGCGCCCATCATAACCCATCTTTAGAAGAGAAGACGTCTCCGCTACAAGCCCTTCTTTTATCATCTCATCTACCCTTCTGTCTATATCGGCGTAGAG
>CAZEBZ010000103.1:4548-4937 GCA_964510775.1 uncultured Thermodesulfobacteriota bacterium | reverse complement strand
TAAAAAAATTCTCACGCTACTTTACACGTATGCTGCAGGCAGGCGTAATGCTGCCGCCATCTCAGTTTGAGGCTAACTTTATCGGACTCGCTCATACAAGAGAAGACATCGCAAAGACCCTTGAAGCAGCGGAAAAATGCATGAAACGCCTCTAAGGGAGAGTATAAGATAGATTAAAGCAGAAAAGCACTGGAGAAGAAGACTCTCCAGTGCTTTTCTTTGTACTGCTCTCTTTTTCCCAATGTGAGAGATAAGAAGAGATAAGCAGCTCATTGGTTTTCTTTGCAAACTTTCTTTTTTCCAAAAGAAAGTGGGGGTTTTCTTTGCAACTTTATTTTTTCCAAAAGAAAGTGGGGGTTTTCTTTGCAACTTTATTTTTTCCAAAAGAA
>CAZEBZ010000103.1:0-4448 GCA_964510775.1 uncultured Thermodesulfobacteriota bacterium | reverse complement strand
AGTGGAGGTTTTCTTTGCAACTTTATTTTTTCCAAAAAAATGTAGGGATTAAATAAAGAAGAAGAGAAGGAGAAAGAGACCAAGGAGAACCCTGTAGAGGACAAAGACACTCATAGAGGCGCGGGTGATGAACTTTAGGAAGAGATGAATCACGAGATAGGCCGAGATAAAGGCGACTATAAACCCTACGATAAGAGCTGACCAGGGAGTATCAAGGCCTGCCTTTAAGACTTTCATTCCTTCCAAAGACCCTGCCATAGCCCCGACTATTATAGAGAGCAAAAAAGAAAAGCGCGCAGCAGCGCTACGCGACAGACCGGCAAAGAGCCCTGCCGTTATGGTAATACCTGACCTGCTTGTGCCGGGGATAAGTGCAATAGCTTGGGCGATTCCAATAAAGATAACACTACCCCACCCCATACCCCTCATCTCCCTTCTGCCACGAGACCTGTCAGCTATGAAGAGGACTAGCCCCCAGAGGATTGAAGATATGGCCACTACGGGCAGAGTTCTCAGCCTTCCGGCGACAATATCATGTGCAAAAAAACCAGCGAGGCCAACGGGTATGGTTCCAATAAGCAGCATCCAGGCAAGACGGCCCTCGCGGTTTGAGTCAAAGCCCCTGCGCGATGTACGCCCAGGGAAAATACTTCTGAAAAAACCACGGACAAGCCCAAGCACCTCGCTCCTGAAGTAGAGAACCACGGCGAGCCATGTGGCCGTATTAAGGGCTACATCAAAGGCGAGGCCCTGATCGGGCCACTCCGTAAGGCGCGGCAGAATGATAAGGTGGGCAGTGGAAGAGACGGGCAGAAACTCCGTCACCCCCTGTATAAGGGCTAAGATTAGGGCATGAAAGATATTCATAACAGAAAAGGTCTCTCTTTAAGAAGGTGTTTTTTCAGGCCAGGTTCAGTGGAAGGTCGTATGGTTTATGCTTCATGGCCTCTAAGACGGCAGCAGCGTATCCAGACTCAACAATAAGACCAAGCTTCTCTGCTCCCCTTAGGGCCTCTTTCTCCATCTTAATGGCCGCGGCAGGGTCTGTCTTGAACAATATCTCACCCCTTGAGATAAGGCAATAGAGCAGACCGCGTCTGTCGCCCGTCTCAGTAAAAAGCCCCTCGGCCTCAATAAAATTCTTCAGCGCCCACTTATCTCGCCCAAGCATCTGCCTGCTCGAACCATAACCCCAGAGCGTATATGCGTAGCTCACCCTGTCGCCCATCTTCTTATAATTAGTACTGGCTTTTTTAAAAAATTCCAGAGAGCCCGTAAAATCTCCCTCCATCCTCATGGCGTTAGCCATGCCGCAGTATGAGTAGGCAGTCCCGAATGTATCGCCGAGCTTATTAAATATAGAGTTAGCTTTTTTGTAAAATTTGTAAGAGGCGCGGTACTCGCCCTTTACACGCGAGGCGCCGCCAAGACCTGTGAGGCAGAACCCCACCCCCGATCGGTCTCGCTGCGCAGAGTAGAGTTTTTTAGCCTCTGTAAAATCCGCTATAGCGCCTTTAAGGTTCCCCTTCAGGCGTCTTACACCTCCGCGCGCCCAGAGCGTAAAGGCAACGGCCGCCTTATCAGAGCGCTTTTTGTAAAACCTCAGGGCATCATTAAATATCTTAACAGCCTCAGAAAATCTTCCCGTAGCCCTGTAGCAGAGACCAAGGCCCACGAGGGCGTCTCTTGCCGCCGAGGCATCGCCCATGGCAAGGCAGAGTCTTTGTGCGGAGCGGTAAGCACGGGCGCTAAGCACAAAATCCCCTGTAAGACGATAACAATCACCCATAGCAAAAGAGCAGTCCAGCTTAAGGGCCTGATTAGAGGCGGCAAAACCCCTCGCCTCTTTGTAAAGCAAGGCCGCAGGGCCAAATTTTGAAGACGACCTCTCTTTATCAGCAAGCTCATAGAACTCACGAGCCGCCTCAAGCGAAGCCCCGGGACGCGCCCTCTTTTTCGGATTATCCCGCATTATTCTTCCAGAACCCCGGTGACGGATTTATTAAGAAGAGGGTAGCCAAGCTCTTCCCTTGTCTTCAGATAAGCCGCGGCGCAGCCCTTGGCAAGATTTCTTATCCTCGTAATAAAAGCCGTCCTCTCGGCTACGCTGATAGCTCCGCGCGCGTCAAGGAGGTTAAAGGTATGGGAGCACTTCAGACACATATCATAGGCCGGCAGGGCCAACTCCTCTTCGAGAAGCTTTAGGCACTCCCCCTCATACATCTCAAATAAATTAAGAAGCTTCTCCGTATCGGCATCGTCAAAATTGTAGCGTGAGAACTCTATCTCACCTGTAAGATGAATATCACCGTAACTTATCTCACTATTCCACATGAGGGCATAGACGCTGTCAACGTCCTGCAGATACATGGCTATCCTCTCAATACCATAGGTAATCTCCCCGGGCACAGGTGAGAGATCAAGTCCTCCTGCCTGCTGAAAATACGTAAACTGCGTTATCTCCATGCCGTCGAGCCAGACCTCCCAGCCAAGTCCCCAGGCCCCCAGCGTCGGCGATTCCCAGTCGTCCTCAACAAACCTTATATCATGCTCCTCGGGGTTGATGCCGAGAACCTTGAGGCTCTCAAGGTATATGTCCTGAATGTCAGCAGGCGAGGGCTTCAGTATGACCTGGAATTGATAGTAGTGCTGCAGCCTGTTGGGGTTCTCGCCGTAGCGTCCGTCTGTAGGGCGCCTTGAGGGCTGAACATAGGCTGCCTTCCACGGCTCCGGGCCCAGAACCCTCAAAAAAGTAGCTGGATGAAAGGTGCCTGCCCCCATTTCCATATCATAGGGCTGCTTTAGAAGACAGCCCTTAGAGGCCCAGAACTTCTGAAGATTCAAGACTATATCCTGAAGATACATCATCGCGGTTTTACCTTCCTTTAAGTTATATTACCTTGTTTTTTATAATGCTTAAGCTTAAAGAACCAGAGGATTAAGGCTCTGCATCTGCGCCATAAAACTCTTTGTCTTTAACTCGTGACCAAGGCGTATCTTTATAAAGCTATCAAGGAGCGGCCCTGCTTCCTTAGTAAAAGACGGGCCGGGGCGCAGCCTCTGCAGCTTATGTGGAGCCATCCTCTCCACGGCCTGAAGAAACTTGGCCGTACCTGCGCTTAGTCTCACAAATTTCTCGCCAGCTCCACAGCATTGGCGGCATAAGAGCCCGCCCTTAATGGGGCTGAATCTGAACATCTCACCCGTTAAGGGAGTCTCAATACTTGCGCCGCATACAACGCACTCCTCAAGGGCCGGCATATAACCAAGAAGAGAGAGCAGCTTCACCTCAAAAAACCTTGAGATCGTGAGCGAGCTACCACCCTCGTCCATTAAAGAGAGAAAACTCTTAAGCAGGCTGAAAACACCGCTCTGTGAGACGCCCGGCCGTGTAAAGGCCCCTGTAAGCTCTACAAGGTAACAGGCAGCCGTAAACATCTCTATATCGCCTCGAAGACCGTCAAAGCCATTAATAAGCGCAGCATCCTCTACCCTTACGAGCTCGCTCTTCTCGCTGTAATGGAAAAAGAGTCTTATGCAAGAGGCGGGCTCAAGCCTGCCCACAAACCTCTTTCTACTCCTCCTCGCCCCCTTTGCCACGCCCTTTACCTTACCAAAATCTTTAGTGTAAAAAGCAAGTAAGCGATCGGACTCGCCAAGGTCAAAGGACTCAAGCACTATGGCCTCTGTACTGTAATGCCCCCTCTTCATAAGAGCCCCATCCTGATAAATACTGTAGCGAGGCCTAAGAAGCTGAAAAAACCGCCTATGTCCGTACATGTAGTTACGAAGATACCAGCAGAGATAGCGGGGTCGAACTTCAGCCACTTCATAACAAGCGGTATAAAAGCGCCGCTAAAACCGGCTATTACAAGATTGGATATCATGGCAAGAAATATAAGCAGCCCAACAGCAGGGCCGGCACCAAGAAGATAGGCGATAAGAGCTGCCCCAATACCTATGAGCAGACCGTTTAAAAAGCCTATCGTAACTTCCTTAAAGAGTATACGCCTCGCGTCCTTGAACTCAAGCTCGCCAAGGGCAAGGCTTCGCACAAGCACCGTAATGGTCTGAGTGCCGGCGTTACCGCCCATGCCGGCGACAACGGGCATAAGAACGGCGAGTATGACAAGCTTCTCAATTGTATCGGCAAACACCTTAACTACAGAGGCGGCAAGAAAGGCCGTACCGAGGTTTACAAGCAGCCAGGGAAATCTCATTCTAAGAGAACGGGCCGGAGAGTCCGTTATCCTCTCCTCTTTATTTAGACCGGCCATGCGGTAGAAATCCTCGTATATCTCCTCTTCTATAACATCAACTACATCGTCAACGGTAATCCTTCCAACAAGCACGCCCTGCGCGTCAACAACAGGTAGGGACAAGAGGTCGTAACGCTCAAATAACCTTGCCACCTCTTCCTGGTCAACATCAGTTGTGACATGTATTGG
>CAZEBZ010000102.1:0-4953 GCA_964510775.1 uncultured Thermodesulfobacteriota bacterium | reverse complement strand
CAGAGATACAAAGGTCTTGGCGAGATGAACCCCGACCAGCTCTGGGAGACAACTATGGATCCGGAAAAACGTGTTCTCCTAAGAGTTACCATTGATGACGACGTCGAGGCCGACACCATCTTCACCCGCCTTATGGGAGACAGCGTAGAGCCGAGGCGAAACTTCATACAGAAACACGCCCTTGATACAACCAATCTCGACATATAAGAGCGGCAGAGTAGCCAAAACACCCTATCCGTGCTTTACTTAAATATAGGCATGGATAGGTGATTTATTTTTTTTAAATTGATAGGAGCAAGAAATAAATGTCCATAGATATGAGTAGACGTGTCGGTCTTTACGTAGATCTTGCCAATATAACGCGTAACGGCGGTTATGGTATGCGCTTTGATATACTTCGTGATTTTTGCTGCCGCGCTCAGGGCGAACCTGTGCGCCTTAACGCCTACGTCGTCTACGACGCGGAGCGTGCGAAGACAGACCTTGATTACAAGCAGAGAACCTTTAACTTTCACTCCACACTGCGGGACTACGGCTACAAGGTTATTGAGAAAGTTGTGGCTTGGTATGTTGACGAGGCGGGCAACCGTTTTGGAAAGGCCAACGCCGATCTTGACATGGCCGTTGACGCACTCCTGCAATCCGAGAAACTCGATAAGGTCATTATGGCCACAGGTGACGGCGACTTTATACAAGTTGTACGCGCCCTGCAGAACAAGGGCTGCCGCGTAGAGGCCGTTGCCTTTCATAACGTCTCATCAAACCTCAAAAGGGAGGTAGACCTCTTCATGTCAGGCTACCTCATGCCCAACCTCCTACCCGTTGAAGGCGGCGACCCTAAAAAGAACTGGGGCGAGGTGGGTTCACGCGTACGCGGCATCTGCTACACCTACAACCACAGCAAAAACTTCGGCTTTCTGCGCTACCTCGACCATATCGGCCCGGGACTATGGATAACAGACACAAGACGGGGCGACTCGCCTTATGCCACGGCCTTTGCCCACGAGTCCGCCTTTAACCCATCTATTGAGATGGGCAGGATGCCAAGCCGTGACATTATCTTCGAGTTTGACCTCACTAAGGGTGACAAAGGCATGCAGGCCACCAACATCACACAAGTATACCCCTAAGCAGAGGCTTGGGCCATAAGAGGTATCATTATAATACTCTCTATAACTCAAATTTTAAAAAACTACAGAGTGCGCAACAAGTATGTCATACAGAAGATTCTCTGATTGTTCAGTATCTGAAAAACTACTCTATACATCTTTCATGACACTTCTCGGTGTGGGGTACTTCTTCGCCATGCTCCTTATCTTCATGGACACCTCTTATGAGGACGGAGTCCCAGGGCTCTCCGTAGAGGATATTAATATTAAATACCGCGGCAACCGCTCAGGAACGAGGCTTGAACAAGCCCTTATAGGCAAGATGAAGAGCTACCGCACAAATAAAGAATCCAGTACCATCACATCATGGATACACGAGGGTGCTCCGGAAGCGCGCTACAATAAAGAGATAAAGCCCATTCTCACAAAAAAATGCCTTATCTGCCACAACCCGGCACTTGGCCTGAATATACCGGATCTTAGCAGCTACGATGCCGTAACAGCACTTGGGAAGATAGACAGAGGAGAACCTATCGCCACTCTCGTAAGGGTCTCTCATATACACCTATTCGGCATCTCTATTATCTTTTATCTCCTTGGACGAATATTTATCCTCGCAGAAATGTCCGTATGGCTCAAACGGACTATTGTAATAATTCCTTTTGCCGCTATACTTATTGACATAGGCTCTTGGTGGTTTACAAAGTTCACATCTCCATACTTTGCCTACACCGTCATGGCAGGCGGCGCCGTATTCGGCCTCTCTTTCGTACTGCAGACCCTTGTCTCCTTTTATCAGATGTGGTTTTATAAGGGTGATGTGCACAGGCGTTATATAGGCAGCGGCGGTGAGTACGAGAGGAGAAAAGAGGGCTGAGGCGGTGCTTATAATTCATCTCAATAATGGACAGACCTACAGGGCCGGCGGCATCGGCCATAATGAGACACATAAAAAAAAACAACAGATAAGAAGATAACAATCAAGGAGCATGACATGAGAGCATATACACAAAAGATATCAACTAAATTTTTATCATATACGGCCATTTTTCTCGCCGCAGTTGTTCTTACTGCCTCAGCGGCATTTGCAGGCGGCGCCGTTGACGTAACTGTAGATATAAGCCCCAACCTCAAAGGAAGTACAACACCATCGCAGGCCGTATTTATCTTCGCCAAAGCCACTCGCGGGCCAAAGGCCCCCCTTGCCGCCGTAAAAGTATCTGTAGCCGACCTGCCGGCCACAGTAAGGCTTGACGACTCAAAGGCGCTTGTGCCTATGCTTAGAATATCCAACTTCAACGAGGTAGTAATCTCGGCGAGGGTATCAAAGAGCGGCGGAGCAAGAAAACAGAGCGGAGACCTTGAGGGCGTAAGCAAGGCAATAAAGACAGATGGAAAGAGCAAACCAGTTCATCTCATCATAAACAGCGTTGTAAGATAAATCATAGCGATGGTTCGCGGCGCGCTCTTTTTTTTGTAAGAGCGCGCCGCATTATTTTCTCCATCTCCCTGTCATATAAGGGGGCCATATTATCCCAAGCGTAACGGCTAACAAATGATTTAAAAGAAGTCCTGCGTACCTCCTCTATATTCGTAATCGCCCATTCAAGACGCCTTAGTAAATCATTAAAACCCTCATAAAAGCATTTTTCAAGTACTGCGCCCAAACTGTCAGTACCGCCAACCTGCGGAGAAAGATGCTCAGGATAGGCAAGGTCACGGGGCAGTATGGGCAGGCATCCGCTGTATATGGCCTCAACAACAGAACAGCCGAAAAAGTCATGCGTTGAGGTTACGGGAAGAATATCGGCCCTCCGAAGCCATGCGGCATACTCTGCAAAGTCCTTTGCATACCCAAAGTGCAGGATTCTCTCACCGAGCCTCTCCCTTGCCTCAAGAAAAGAAGCAGAACTCTTATTAAAAGATTCTCCAAGTATAACCACCTCGAACTCAAGACCAGAGTCCATAAGGGTATAAAGCGCGCGAAAGAACTCCTCGGGGTTCTTGTCATGCTCCCACCTGTGATTCCAGAGCAGCAAGGGCGGTCTTTTAAGTGTTTTATTTAAGACAGGAGCCGCTGCCTCAGCGCCATCAAAGACTTTAAAATCCATACCCACATAAAGAACACTGGATTTTTCTCTTATGGCATCAATGTGAAAAGGTGTATCGAACTCTGGAAATCTCTCAAGGAATACCTGAAGTCCCTCTAAAAAAGAGTTCAGATGATATGCGGAGTTAAAAAAAACCCTCTCTGCAGATAGGGCGGAGAGGAAATTTATAAAGCCGTAGTGGCTATCCGTGCCTCTTACACGTTCTCTGTCATTAGGGTGCCAGGGATATGTAAATTGATTCTCATGAAAGTAAATTGCCGTAGGAATAGCGGCAGAGACCTGTCTGGTAAGGGAGGCAAAGGTGGAGAGGTCGAGCATATCCGTTGCGAGTATAAGGTCTGGTACAAGGCCTTGCTCAAGAAACCTGCGGCTTAGCGTAACAGCTCCGCCGCGCATACGCCACTTCCAGTTACGCCCGGGTAGCGAGAGGATCTCTACGTTATGGCAGCTATTATCCCTGTAACCATCGGCCCATGAGGCATGTGACCCTGTATAATAGGGCTCAATAATAAGAATATTCACTTGGCCCTTTCGTTCATCTGCCTGCGGTGCCTTTTTGGCCCCCAAACGACTACCCCCTTCTTAGCCCCAACTTACCCCCTCATCAGCCCCACACCAGCCCCCTGTTACCCCCTTGTCAGCCCTCTGCGGGAATATCCATAGCAACGGTAAATTCCTCCATTACCCAGCCGTATTTACCATCAGAGAGCTCTACGTAGAGCCACTCTGCGTCTCTGCCATGAACCCTTAGGGTAGCGTTCTGCTTTACCTGATAGAGTATTGGGTTGGAGAGCGACGGGCCAGTCCTCACATTAAGTCTCGGCGCTATAACAGAGACCCTTCCCGAGGCCGACTCCGCAGGCTGAACAACAGCGGGGGTGTCAAGGACAACTGTTGTACTCGTTGGAGGATCCACAACTACGTAGCCAGACGGGACTCTGCGGTAAAAGACGTTTCCAAAGTAATAATAGAAGCGGCCGCCTACCCATACTGTACTGAACCCAATGGCAAGCCTCGGTACTATTGCCCCAACGGGAGGGCCTACGACAACGTAACCTCTTGGGCGCCTGTAATAAAAGAGCCCGCTCCTGTAGTAGTAAGGTCTGCCCCTTACGACCAGGCGAGTATGCCTTGCGGGAAGATCTACAACGAGTTTACCGGGCCTCGGCCGCGGCCTTGTTACAATCACCCTCCTGTGCCTTCTTGGGATACGCGGGCCGATAGAGATATTGGTTACAAACTTAGTACTATGCCGGTGCTTCGGCTTTACCACGACTACTTTTTTCTTATGCCTCTCATGTCTCTCGTGGCGCCCTCTCTCATGCCTTACTTTCTCACGTCTGTCGGCAAAGGCATTTTCTGTAGTAAGGGCAAAAGAGAGCGTAAGGATAAGGGAAAGAACAATGGTCAAGTATCTAAGTGATAACCTGGACATAATAGGCATGGATAGCTCCTCCTTTGCTAATGAGGTTTTGCTCTAATTATATGGCGGCACATCTAAGATCCAGCCGACAATTTTCACAAATAACTTTTTTTATCATACAACTTTTACAGATAAACCGCAAGAGAGGCTAAGTGGCTGGGTATATAAATCACAAAAGGCTCAAAATGGGGCTTGCCCCCCATTTTGTGTCGGAAATCCTGCTATTTTTCCACAATATCCGCCTTTGTACTCTCGATAAAGGCCAAGACCTCGCCTCTCTCAGTCTCAGGCACCTTAAACTCGTCGAGGG
>CAZEBZ010000101.1:0-4978 GCA_964510775.1 uncultured Thermodesulfobacteriota bacterium | reverse complement strand
CTACAAGCCCTTCTTTTATCATCTCATCTACCCTTCTGTCTATATCGGCGTAGAGCATAGCCCGCTCTTTTATAAGTCCTACCTTAAGGGTTTTGTATAAAGAGGGCCGGCGCGCCCCTTCTCTTTGCAGCTCTGAGATCGGCCGCTTTGATATACGGTAGACCTCAAGGGCCCTTAAAACACGGCGCACGTTATTGGGGTGTATGGCGTCGGCGCTATTTGGGTCAACCTTGGCAAGCTCTCGGTGAAGATGCTCCTTACCATAGATACGGGCCTCTCTTAAGAGTTCCTCCCTCAGGGCATCATCACCTGCGGGGCCCTGAAACAAGCCCTCTGTAAGGGCCCTTATGTAAAGCCCTGTTCCGCCCACAAGAAAGGGAGTAGCCCCCCTCTCGTTAATTTCACCGATTACAGACGCCGCATCATCACGAAACCTGCCTGCCGTATACTGCTCATCGGGGTTAACTATATCAATAAGGTGGTGTCTGACTCTGCCTCGCTCCTCTTTGGAGGGTTTGGCCGTACCGATATCCATATAGCGATAGACCTGCATGGAGTCGGCGTTAATTATCTCACCATTAAGACGCTCGGCAAGGCTAAGGGCAAGAGAGCTCTTTCCCGCAGCCGTAGGGCCGAGTATGACGATTAACCTGGGTTTCATAACAAATAAGGGAGTATAGGGGTAAGGGCCTACCGCTTAAAAAACCCCTCTATCTCCTTTCTTGAGATCCTCTTAACTACGGGCCTGCCGTGAGGACAGTACCCGGCAAAATCCATACGGGAGAGGTTCTTAAGCACCTCCTCGCTCTCCTGCCCCATAAGCCTCCTCGCGCCGCGTATAACGCTGTGGCAGGCGATAGTCATAAGGACACCATCTATAAGCTCCTCAATTACAGAGCTGCCCCCCTCTGCCGCAATATCCCCTGCGAGGGCCTTTATCAGAGGGCCAACCTCCATAGGCGGAAGTATCTGAGGTATGGATTTTACGATAAAAGTCTCTCCGCCCCCTGCGGTACGGCCAAATGGGGTTATCTCAAAACCGCACTCACAAAGCCTCGACAACGCCCCTCTAAGGGCCTCACTCTCCTCGGCCTTAGTCTCCACACGCTCGGGGATAAGAAGGAGCTGACGCTCTATGCCTGTTGAGTAAAAGGCCTTTTTAAGCCTCTCAAAGGCCCCCCTCTCCTCGGTGCCATGCTGGTCTATTATATAAAAAACACTCTCTTCCGCCCCGCCGCAGCCCTCGGCAAGAAGGAACTCGTCCCATATCTGCCCCAGTATGCGAAGGCCGAGAAACTCAGGGTTCTTTACATCAGCCCCCACATCAGCCGTAAAAAGACGCTCTGAAGCTCTCTCAGAGTAGCCTCCCACCCCTACCCGCCCCTGCCAGGCCCTTGTTGCGCCAGGCTCTCTCATAACGGACATAGGAGCGCCGGAGGCGCCTGAGCCCCCATGCTCGCCATAAAAGACAGCGGGGCTCACCCCTGCGCACTTCTCTGCCAGTGCCTTTCTTACGGCATCT
Source organism: uncultured Thermodesulfobacteriota bacterium (assembly GCA_964510775.1). Classification (GTDB taxonomy): domain Bacteria; phylum Desulfobacterota; class GWC2-55-46; order GWC2-55-46; family JADFVP01; genus JAJRZX01. Next base: position 3,456 of record CAZEBZ010000101.1, on the reverse strand, counting down.
CTAACAAGATTATATACGGCCCCGGGGTTCTTAAAGCGTACCTCTGTCTTTGCGGGGTGAATATTTACATCAACATCAGAGGGCGCTATCCTTAGATTTATAAGCGCAAGGGGGTAGCAGCGCCCCTGAAGCAGCCTGCCGTAACCGTCGATAAGAGCCCTGTTAACGGCGCGGTCTTTTATGGGCCGTCCGTTAAGGTAGGTGTGAATAGACTTTGCCGTAGTAAAGTTCAGCTCCGGAGCCCCTATATAACCCTCTAAATGAGGGGAGGCTATCTCTGTTAAGGCCGAGTCCTTATTATTTGTAAGGGCCGCCAGTGTAATCAGCCTCTCCCTCATAGTAGCGGCGGCAAGGACAAGGTCTCTGCCTATATCTCGCTCTACAGTAAACCTCACGGCGGGGTTCACAAGGGCAAGGGCCTTAAAAACATCCATGATACGCCCCGTCTCCGTCTGCGGCGAGCGAAGAAATTTCAGCCGCACAGGCGTATTGTAGAATAAATCCCTCACCTCCACGGATGTGCCCTCATTACACCCCGCAGGAACTGCGGCGGGCGCGCCGCCGCCCTCTACTGTAAGCCTCACGCCCTCAGTAGCGCCGCACTCGCGAGAGATTATGGTAAGCCTTGAGATAGCTGCTATAGAGGCAAGTGCCTCGCCCCTAAAACCCAGCGTAGTTACCTGCAGCAGGTCTTCTTCGGCACTTATCTTCGAGGTGGCGTGACGAAGTATGGTAAGAGGGGCGTCCTCGGCGTTGATGCCGCAGCCGTTATCGGTAATCCTTATAAGGTCTCTTCCGCCGGCCTCTATAGAGAGTGATATGGTAGTGGCGCCAGAATCTATGGCGTTCTCAAGAAGCTCCTTTACAACAGAGGCGGGCCTCTCGATGACCTCTCCGGCGGCTATCTTTGAGGCCACAAGGCTATGGAGTACTCTTATGCGCTTGGCCATGATAATTATCTCTTCTCAAGTCCAAATTCTCTATTGTAAGTCATGCTATATATTTATAGGACTCATAAAAAAAATCATTTAGTAAGAAAATCCTTAAGGGGACAGGCCTCGCAGCGTGGGTCTCGAGGTCTGCAGTACTCCTTTCCAAGCCTGACTATAAGGGCATGATACTCGTTAAATAGGGGCGTATCAGCGGGCAGGTTGTCCATGAAGAGTTGTTTTACCTCCTCATACCCCGCCTTCTCTTCTACAAGACCGTGGCGGAAAAAGACCCTCTTTGTGTAGGCGTCAACAACGAACTCTCCGCGCCCGCCGGCATAAAGCAATATGGAGTCGGCGGTCTCAGGGCCTATACCCTTTACGGATAAGATGCGGCTTCGTAAGTCGCCGCTATGAGACCCTGCAAATAAACGGTTAAGGCTTGCGCCGTAGTACTCTGATAAGAATAAAAAAAAATTCTTTAAGCGCGCCGCCTTTACGTTAAAGTATCCAGAGGGGCGTATTAGACTGGCGAGCTCAGTAGTTGGCAGCTCTATAAGAGCTGTAATAGAGAGGACTCCGGCCTTTTTAAGGTTACTGATGGCCTTCTCAACGTTGGTCCAGGCCGTGTTTTGCGTAAGTATTGCTCCGACTATGACCTCTGTCCTTGTGCGCGCCGGCCACCAGCGCTGCGCGCCAAAGGCCTGATAGAGAGCATCAAAGTACTCCATAAGAAGCTCAGGTGCTTCTTTTTTTCCCTCTTTTATCCCCTTTACCCTCACCTCTGCTGCCCTCAACTCCAAGTTTTTTAAGCCTCTCTACCTCATGTTCCGTCAGTTTTCTGTAGGCGCCCGGTTGAAGAGCGCCAAGACCAAGACCTGCGAACTCAAGCCTCTTGAGCTTTGTAACGGGGTGGCCCACAGACATACACATCTTCTTTATGAGCCTGTTACGCCCCTCACGCACAGTTATCTCAAGCCAGGCATTGGCCTCAGTCTTTCTTATAAACTTCACATAAGCGGGTCTTGTCCTGCCGCCCTCGATATACACGCCCTTACGGAGCTTCTCAATTGTCTGCTCTGTAGGTACGTTTCTGACCTTTACGAGGTATTTTTTTGCTACGCAGTAGCGGGGATGAATAAGCCTGTTGGCAAGGTCTCCGTCATCAGTAAGCAGGAGTACGCCCTCTGCGTCGTAATCAAGACGGCCAACAGGAAAGACGCGCTTATCGGCGCCGATAAAGTCCGTTACAAGAGACCGCCCCTCAGGGTCGTGGAGCGAGCTTATAACGCCCTTTGGTTTATTAAGTAGATAAAAGGTCTTACGCGTAGATGGTCTTGGCAGGCTCTTGCCGTCTACCTCGATATTATCAGTATAAGGGTCAACCCTCGCCCCCGTCTCCGCTCTTCTCCCGTTTATCCAGACCCTGCCCTCCTGAATCAGTACCTCGGCCTTCCTCCTCGAGGTTAAGCCCGCCGTCGCTATAGTCTTCTGAACCTTCTCGCGCTGGTCCTTGTCCTTTTTCTTCCTCTGCCCCATCTTCTTTACTCTCCTCGCTAAACTCTGTATTATTACCCTCCGGGGGCAAAAGACCCTCACCTTCAGGCTCGTGACCTTCTATTTCTTCCTCGCCGAGGGCCTCGTCCTCTTCAGGGGCCTCTATCTCCCTTAGACTCGGCAAAGAAGAGAGATCTTTTAAGTCAAAGACCTCTAAAAACTCCCTCGTAGTCGTATATACTACGGGGCGGCCCGGGGTGTTCTTTCTCCCCGCTATCTTAATAAGCCTTCTCTCCATAAGGGTGCTAAGCACCCCGCCGGAATCAACGCCTCGTATGGCCTCTACCTCGCCCCTCGTAACGGGCTGCCTGTAGGCAACCATAGCAAGGGTCTCTAATGCGGCGCGGCTAAGCCTTCGCGGCGATGCGCCAAGAAGGGTCTTTATCCAGGGTGAGAACTCAGGCCTTGAGCGAAACTCGTAACCGCCCGCAACTCTCTCGATAAAAAAACCGCCGCCCCTTGCAGCATAATCCTCGATAAGCTCATTAAGGGCGCCGCGCACAGTCTCGCGCTCCTCATCTGCTATTACTCGGCAGAGGGCGTTTAAGGTAACAATACCTCCTGCAGCGAATATCAGCGACTCGATTAGGGCCTTCAGCCCTGCTTTTTCCTCCATCATTCTATCTCCATCACGGCCTCGGCGCAGCGGCCTCGGCCTCTTGAGGCTCCTGGGCGTAAAGCCTTATTATGCCGTCATCTGTCTGATGTATCTTTACAAGAAGGAGCTTGGCAAGCTCAAGGAGGGCAAGAAAGGTTACTATTATCTCACCGCGCGCGGCCTGCTCAGAGAATAACCCCGTAAAGGTAACTGACTCTGCTCCTCCGAGTGTATCGAGTATATAGTTTATCTTATCAGAGACGCTGAACCTCTCGGCCGTAAGCTCAAAGACAGTATCTTGCGGGGCTTTCTTCAGTATCTCCCTTAAAGACTCTACAAGGGCGAAGATAGAGACATCAAGGGGACGCTCCT
>CAZEBZ010000100.1:0-4987 GCA_964510775.1 uncultured Thermodesulfobacteriota bacterium | reverse complement strand
ACATACCGGAACAATACAGAGAGGAGGCCCTCTCGGCCTTTAGCGATATATTTATCTCCGGCGGTGGTTTTAGCGGGGCTTACGAGGGCGTTATCGTTACTGCTAACGGTGAGGAGAGGGTGGTGTTATGGCATCACAGGGCCTTGACGGAGAGCGGGCATATCAGAGGAGATCTTATATCAGGTGAAGATATAACGGAGCGCAAGAGGATAGAGCTCTTTTTGAAAGAGAGTGAGTCAAGGTTTCGTCTTATTCACAATACGGCCTTTGACGCCATAGTTATTGCCGACAGCAGCGGTAAAGTCACTGAGTGTAACCCCGCTGCGGAAAAAATATTCGGCTATCCTCACGGAACCCTTGATGGCGTAGCGCTGCTTAAACTCATGCCGGAGAAGTACAGAGACAGGCACAGTGAGGGGTTTAGGAGATTTATCAAGACAGGGGTCTCGCATATTCACGGTAAGGTGCTGGAGCTTGAGGGACTTAGGAAAAATGGCGAGGTCTTTCCCGTGGAGTTTACGGTAAATAGTTTCAGCCTCGGTGAGAAGGTCTTTTTTTCCAGTACCATCCGCGACATAACAGAGCGAAAAAAGGCCGAGGAGGAGAAGGAGGTAATACGCCTGCAGCTCCATCAGGCGCAGAAGATGGACGCAATCGGCAGGCTTGCCGGCGGCATTGCCCATGACTTTAATAATATTCTCACAACCATAAGGGGCAACGCAGAGCTGACCATGGAGCTTGTAGGTAAATACGAGGAGGCAGAATCAAACCTTCGAGAGATAATCCTCTCTGTGGCTCACGCAGCAAAGCTGACGCGTCAGCTCCTTATCTTCAGCCGCGGCCATCCTTTTGAGCTAATGCTTATAAATCTAAATTCCAGTATTGAGGGCCTTATGATGATAATGCAGAGGCTTCTTGGTGAGGATATAGAGATAATCACCTCCCTGCACGAGGGGCTCTGGACAGTGCGTGCCGATGAGAGCAGCATTGAGCAGGTACTGCTTAATCTCTCAGTAAACGCCAGAGACTCCATGCCCGGCGGGGGCAGGCTGAGTATCTCCACTGAGAATGTATCCCCAGGGAGCGTAACTCACCCTGGTACTGGTTTTGATGGCCCCCTGGGCTCCGTATGCCTTACGGTAAGGGACACGGGATCGGGCATAAAGAGAGAGATAATTCAGAGAATTTTCGAGCCTTTTTTTACTACCAAGGAGACGGGCAAGGGCACGGGGCTGGGCCTATCTGTGGTATATGGTGTTGTAAAGCAACACGGAGGCTGGATAGATGTGGCAAGCTCACCTGATAAGGGCAGCGTCTTTCGCGTATTTTTGCCGGCTGTGGCAGATGCCTCAACCGGTGAGGTAGAGGCCGGGGAGGGTATTCTTGCCGTCGAGGCCCCTGGCGAAGAAGGCAGACGGATCCTGCTTATAGAGGACGATGCCCGTGTGCGCTCCGTTGCCGCAGATGCCTTGAGAGAGAATGGATATATAGTCTTTGAGGCCGGCAGCGGCGAGGAGGCAATGGCGGTGTTTACGGCGCAGGCCGAGGGTTTTGACCTTATTTTCAGTGACGTAGTTCTTCCTGATACTAACGGCGTGGATCTCCTTGAGAGGATTATAGAGAAGAGACCCGCTCAGAAGGTGCTTCTTACGAGCGGTTATGTCGGTGATAAGGCGCGCTGGGAGGTAATTAGCGAGAGGGGGTACAGGTTCTTGCAAAAACCATACTCACTTGTTGATCTTATTGATGTAGTGGACTCTGTTATAAAGCGCGATGTTTAATTATTTAGGAGCGCTTTAGATTTTTTGTTGATTTAAGAGGCCTCTCAATTGGCCTCGGCCAGCTGTTGAACCACCCGTGTTCACGCCCGCTGAAGTGTGAGTCTCTGCCTATTATAATGTGATCCTGAACCACAAGGTCAACGGCAAGTGCGGCGCGGTGGAGTATGCCTGTAAGCTGACGGTCTACGGCAGAGGGAGCGGGGTCGCCGCTTGGGTGGTTGTGGACGAATATGACGGAGTGTGCGTTATTCTTAAAGGCCCTCTCAATGACCTTTCTTGGGTATACTACGGTCTGGTTGATAGTACCCTCGTGGAGGGTCTCGATTGCAAGGAGTTCGTTTCGTGAGTTTAGGAAGAGGGCTATGAATTTTTCAACCCTCTCGCCCGTAAGAGAGAGGTTCAGGTACTCAAGGACATCATTTTTTGAGGAAATAACGTCTTTACCCATTATCCCCTCCCGTAGATAAAGCGTTGCCATCTCTTTGAGAAATCCTATAAGTATAACGGCGTTGTCTGTCATGCCGCTAATGGCCCTGAGCTCATCGCGTGGCGCGTCGAAGACGCCGCGAAGTCCTTTGAAGGTCTTGATAAGCCTCTTTGAGACAGTGCTTACATCGCTTCTCGGCATGGCGTAGGTGAGGACAAACTCGATGGTCTCGTGTTTTTGAAAGCTATCAAGGGAGGTCTTGATAAAGCGTGCTTTCAGTCTCTCTTTGTTCTCGGATGGAGTGGCCCTGATTGTCATTTTTTTGTCTTTTTTCATACAGAGCCTCTGTCTTAATGTTGTTTTTCACTCTAATGCCTTTGTCAGGGAGGTGCGTCCGCCATGCGGCAAGGCAGTTCACTTTGGGTGAAAATCATGAGTCATCTCTATAATACCTTATATTATAAAAGAAAAAAAAATCTTTGTCCCCTGTACTCATGTACAGGGCATAACTTTTTATTTTATAACGTTTCGTTTATTTTTTAAACTGTAAGGGGTGTCAGTTTCGTGATCAGTCAGTTCCTGTTAAAAAATATTCATGGAACTGATGGTGCGCGAGAAGGGGTTTTTGATAAAGACCCTCTCGGCTTACGAAGAGATGGAGCAGGGATACCGCTTGAGACACGAGGTCTTCAGCAAGGAGCTGCGGTGGGCCCCTCTCTCGGTGGATAAGAGAGAGGTGGATGGTTATGACAGCTTTGCAAGCTACCTCGGAGTATTTGACGAGGCGCAGGGGCTTCTTGGGTATGCGCGCCTTATTACTGATCCAAATCCGTTCATGATAGACAAGGAATTCGCCTCCCTTACCACCAGGGAGCAGAGGATAAAAAAAAGCCCGGATATGGCGGAGATTACTCGCTTATGTGTACAGAAAAAGGGGAGGAAGGCCGATTATATCCTCAGGGTATCCAATCTTCTCTACAAGGGAATCTACCACTGGAGTGAGAAGGTGGGCGTAAGGCATCTTGTGATGGTAGTGGACAAGAGGTACTACCGTCTATTGAGATTAACGGGTTTTCCTGTAAAATTGGTGGGAGACTTCATTGATATGCCCGATAGCGTGCAGGCCGCTGTAATAAGGCTGGATTGGAAGGAATTTAAAAAAGTGGCCAAGGATAAAAAGCCCGACTTCTTCGGGTGGATAACTACACAACCAGACCATGTTCCATTGCCAGGGCTATCGCATGGGCTTTGTTGACGGCGTTTAGCTTGTGCTCTATGTTCTGAACGTGGAACTTTACCGTTCTCTCGCTGATATTAAGTATCATTGAGATCTCCCAGTTTGTCTTACCCTCTTTTACCCAGGCAATGACCTCCTGTTCTCTCATAGAGAGCCCTAAGGCCTTTTTTCTCTCTATGGCGCATACCCTCTCAAGGGCTAAATGCACATGGGGCACAAGTGTATTTAGTATTTTTTTATGATGGTCTCCGAAGCGGTTGCTGGCCGCAGAGAAAGAGAAGATACTCATAAGCCCCCCCCTCTTTTCCGTTAAGCCCGAGGCCAGACCGTGTTTCAGCCCAAAGTCTCTGGCAAGAGACATGAAGGAAGTTTTGTTCTTGTCCGCATTGTTTTCTGTTGCCTCATTCCAGAAGAAGCTCTTCTTGGATATGATATTATGAGACACAATGGGGTCTGTCTTGTATAGCTCCTTTGAGGCGTAGAGCTTCATCCACTTTTCGGGATAATCAAGGTTGTATATTTTTTTTACCTCTGAGAGGCTGCCGCCTCTTACGAGACCGATGCCGCAGATGCCGTGATCGGCAGAGACGAAGTCTTTTATCTTTGCGACGAGCCTTTGAAGGTCTGAGTCATTTCTGCAGGAAAGGCTGTTGTGGATTATCTCAAGTATTAGGGTGAGTTCTGTTCTGGAAAAATCTCTGTAACCCATGATCTGTTCTCGCTGAAGGTTCTACGTTACTGGATAAGAGCCTTTGTAGGTCTTCTTTCACTGAGGGGAAAAGAGTTGACCTCTGTAGAGCTCTCTGTAATGGCCATGTTCAGGTGAAGAATAAGGGCGTTAAGAGTTTTTTGTTGTTGTTTTGTGAATACATCCTCGGCTGAGGCGAAGCAGAAGAGGCTGAACGACTCTGTGGCAGGCAGATAGAGACTTGAGGAAATACCGTATTTAAGGCCATACTCTCCGGCCCATTCGGCCACAGCCAGCTCCTTATCATCAGTAGAATTTTTCTTGATATTAGACCACAGCTCGGGGGCTGAGAACTTCATGTGATGGCGCATCACGGGGTCGTACTTGTATAACTTATCTCTTAAGTAGAGGTTGAGCCACTCTCCGGGGTAGCCGGACTCGATTATGTTCTTAATTCGGAGGTTTCCTCTCTCATCAATACTGCCTGTGCCGCAAAGTGCGCAGTCCGCTTTGAGCAGACCGCTCACCCTTATGAGCAGATCCTTGGCCTCCGGGCCTGTGATACACCTGCTTAGATCGTCTATGAGTTCGAGTATGGTGACAAGCTCTTTTTTAGGAAAGTTTATCATTGAGTACGTCATAAGAACTTTTGCCTCTAAGTATTGTTTCTAAAAAGAACAATAATTTTTTTATATTTTACTCTCTAAATGGTGTTTTGTAAAGGGTAGGCCTTATTTGTTCAGCCCTCGCCGATACTTCTTCATCTCATTAGACCTTCTGTGTCTTCTCTGGTTAACGTCTGATACGGAGTGGCACTTGAAGCAGTTGCGTATGGGAAAGGCCACTTTGTCGTG
>CAZEBZ010000099.1:0-5067 GCA_964510775.1 uncultured Thermodesulfobacteriota bacterium | reverse complement strand
CAGGTCAGGTGAATTTTAGGCAAGGTTTTCTTACTATAGCAAGGCCCTGTTCAGCCTGCGGCGGCAGAGGTGTTGTGATAAAGAACCCCTGCGCCTCATGTGCAGGTCTCGGTAAGCAGCGTTCAAGGACAAAGCTCTCCGTTAAAGTGCCTGGCGGAGTGGATAACGGCTCAAGGCTGAGATTGTCCGGCAAGGGCGAGGCCGGAGAGATGGGAGGGCCTCCAGGCGACTTATACGTTGTCGTAAGTGTAGGAAGGCATGAGATATTCAAGCGAGAGGGCGATAACATCATCTGTGAAGTGCCTATTAGTTTTGTGCAGGCCTCACTTGGCTGCGAGATAGAGGTGCCTGTGCTCGGCGGTACGGCAAAGCTGAAAATCCCCGCAGGTACGCAGCCCGGGAAAGTCTTCTCCTTAAAGGGCAAGGGCATAGCCTCGCTCTCTACGGGGCGGCGAGGCGAGGAACTCGTCGTAATAGACGTTCGTATACCCAAAGACCTCTCGAAGAAGCAGACGGAACTCCTTGAGCAATTTGCCGATATTAGCGGCGAAGAGGTCTCGCACCCCTCAAAAAATCTATTCTCAAGGGTAAAGGAAATTTTCGAATAATGAAGTTTTCTCCCTTAGTTCTTTTTATTGTTTCTCTTGCGCTGGCAGGTCTGCTTCTCGGGGCGGGCCCTTTGCGTGGTGAGGTCTTGTCCGCTCCGGCGCCTTTACATAGCCTGGAGCAAGGTGCTCCTGCGGAGGCCTCGCAGGTGGAGTCAGATAATTCTGAGAAAAAACCTGTACGCGATATCGGGCCAAGAGGGCTTCTTGATCTCGCACGCAGCCTCTCGGGTCAAGGCGAGTCCGCCGAGGCCGTAAATACTTACAGACTTCTTATAGAGCGTTTTCCCGATAGTGATAAGCGAAACACTGCCTATTATGAGCTTGGTCTGCTTCTTTATAAGAGCGCCCGAGTAGTGGAGGCAAAGGCCTATCTTGAGAGAGTGGCCTCGTCGTGGTGGGTGGAGCCTGCGCTGCGAGAGAAGACGAGGGTGCTTCTAAGGGAGATAGACTCTGTCCTCAAACGCGGGACTCTGACAAGCGAGTTGCCCGCCATAGGGGTCATTCTTCCCCTGAAGGGGCGCTATGCCGCTTATGGCGAGGCCGCATTAAAGGGAGTGCTTTTAGCGGCTAATGTCTTTGGTAATGGCGGTGTGGGGCAAAGGTCTGTAGATGTCCTCGTAAGAGATGTGAGCGCATCACCTGCCGAGGGCGGCAGGGCCGTAACAGAGTTATCTGGCGAGAGACGAGTCGCCGGCATCGTAGGGCCTCTGCTGAACGCCACTGCATATCAGAGCGCCGCGAGGGCCGAGGCCCGCGGAGTACCCCTTATTACCCTCTCACAGAAAGAGGATGTTACCGGCGCGGGACGTTACGTCTTCAGGAATTCTCTTGCGCCGGCCGGTCAGGCAAGGGCCGTTGCGAAGTACGCCGTGAACATACTCGGTAAGACTCAGTTCGCTGTCTTGTACCCACAAACCCACTCCGGTAAGATTATGGCAGAGGCCTTTATGGAGACTGTTATAGGCCTTGGCGCCGAGGTCTCGGCACAGAGGGCCTATGCAGAGGGAACAAAGGACTTTGGCGAGATAATGCGCGACCTCTTTATGATAGAGACAGACGAGGTGCAGGAGGGTAGGCGTACCATTATTGAGTACTTTCCCGCCGCCGCCGCAGACGCCCTTTACATACCTGATAATTACAGAACAATTAGCCTCATATCACCGTATATCAAGTATTATAATATTGAAGACCTGCAGCTCCTGGGCTCGAGCGGATGGAACTCAAAGCACCTTGTTGAGCTTGCCGGCAGTGCCGTGCGAGGGGCTGTCTTTGTAGACGGTTTTTTTCCAAAGAGCAGAAGAGGCGCATCAGCCGCCTTTGCTCGAAGATTCAAAGAGACTTACGGCCGCGAGGCAGGCGAGGTTGAGGCCCAGGCTTATGACGCGGCAAGCCTCCTTATAAATGCCATAGATACTGAGAAACCGCAGAGGGATCTTGTAAGAGAGCGTCTCCTTGACAATAGCGGCTACGAGGGCGCCGAGGGCCCTGTATACTTTAACCGTTACGGCGGAGCCGTTAAAGAACCCTTTATCCTTACTGTAAAAGGCAAGACTATAGTGGAGGCCGCGGGGCCGCCTCCCATTGAAGCTCCGGGAGCGGAGGAAAACCTTAACTGAGAGAGGCGGCGTAAAAAAATGGGACTTACGCATACAGACGAGGGTGGAAAGGCGAGGATGGTTGATGTAACGGAGAAGTCCGTTACAGAGCGCGTGGCCGTGGCAAAGGCGCGTGTCCTTATGAAAAAGGAGACCCTCGCCCTTGTTCTTGCCAATGAGATGAAGAAGGGAGATGTACTTGGAGTAGCGAGGATAGCCGGCATCATGGCGGCAAAAAAGACCTCAGACCTCATACCCCTCTGTCACCCCATATCCATTACCTCTGTAGATGTTGCCTTTAAGACTATTAAGAGACCGCCCTCCATTGACATTACCGCTACGGCACGTATCGCATCAAAGACGGGTGTTGAGATGGAAGCCCTTACGGCGGCCTCTGTCTCGGCTCTGACTATATATGATATGTGCAAGGCCGTGGATAAAGAGATGACACTTACGGATATAAGGCTTATGAAAAAGACTGGCGGAAAGAGCGGCGTCTTTATAAGAAAGAGCGCCTCGCGGCGGGCCCGCAAGGCGAGTACCTCATAGGGTATGGGTACACCTATATTGCCTTTTTTTTAATGTGACTTTATTGTTTACATGATTATTTCTTTTTGGTTATAATAATAAACTATGAAAAAAGATAGGCTTGAATACTTTAAGGGAATACTTACGAAGAAACTTGACGGCCTGCTCAGCGGAGCCGGCAAGACTGTAAGCGATATGACCGAGGCCGATGGAGAGAATTTTCCCGACCCTACGGACAGAGCCGCGCAGGAGTCTGATAACAGTCTGCTTCTCCGGGTAAAAGACAGGGAGCGCAAACTTATCTCCAAAGTGAGAAGCGCCATGGAGAGGATAGAAAACGGGAGCTACGGCATCTGTGATCTCTGCGGCAACGATATCTCTCATAAACGGCTTGAGGCGCGTCCGGTTACCACTTGCTGTATTGAGTGTAAGAAAGAAGAGGAAGAGCAGGAAAAACTTCGCGGCTGACCCCACATATGCTGACCTTAACCATATAACACTTTAGAGTGAAAGGCTGATATGCCAGAGTTACGCAAAGATCCTATTATAGGTAGATGGGTAATTATCTCCACAGAACGGGGTAAACGCCCCTCTGAATTTGACTCACCTCGACCTGTCTTAAGGCAGGGTTTCTGTCCGTTTTGTCCAGGTAACGAGTCAAAGACGCCTCCGGAGATACTCGCATACCGAGGCGGCGGCAACGGCGCGAACACTCCTGACTGGCGTGTCCGTGTTGTGCCGAACAAGTATCCTGCCCTGAAGATTGAGGGAGACCTCATGAGAGAGGGCGACGGGGTATTTGATAAGATGAATGGTGTTGGCGCCCATGAGGTTATTATCGAGACGCCTGAACATCTGGCCTCCCTATCGACTCTCTCATCAAAGAACTTCGAGGAGGTACTCTGGGCCTACAGGGACAGGATCGTTGATCTTAAGAAAGACTCAAGGCTGCGTTATGTACTTATCTTCAAGAATCACGGCGAGGCCGCGGGGGCTACTCTGGAGCATAGCCACTCTCAACTCATCGCCATGCCTATTATCCCAAAAAGGGTAAGCGAGGAGCTTGACGGGGCCCTTGAGTATTATAACTTCAAGGAGAGATGCATCTTCTGCGATATCATCAGGCAGGAGACAATGCAGGGCGTAAGGGTAGTTGCCGAGAATCAGGATTTTCTTGCCGTAACGCCATACGCTCCAAAGTCGCCCTTTGAGACGTGGATACTCCCAAAGAACCACGGCGCGAGCTTTGAAAATTGTCAAAAAACCCATTACGAGAACCTTGCGCTTATATTCCCCGATGTCTTAAGACGTATGGATAAGGTTCTAAATTCACCGCCCTACAACTTTATTCTACACACTTCTCCCGTGCAGAACGGCTGTGAGAAGTACTACCACTGGCATTTTGAGATTATGCCCAAGCTCGCCAAGGTGGCTGGCTTTGAGTGGGGCTCCGGTTTTTATATTAACCCTACGCCGCCTGAAGAAGCTGCAAGGTTTCTTAAAGAGGTAAGTCTTTAAGGTCTCGCTATAGGCGCGTGCCTGCGTTTTTTAAGATGCCGTCTTGTTCGTACTTTTCATGTTGATGTACAGAAGCTTGGCGAGTCGTTACAAGGGGCCTGCGCTCTCTACTTTGTTTGACATTCTTACGTTAAGTGCGGTAAAGTAAAGTTCTACAGAATATATTATGCGCCGCTGCAAAGATTTTATGGCATTTAGCAGATAAGCGGAGTTCTTATGAAAAAAAAGATCCTTGTAGTTGATGACGAGGAAGGTCTCAGACTCTTATATAAGGAAGAGCTTGAGGACGACGGCGCTATGGTGACACTTGCCGCCTCAGGTGAGGAGGCCCTTGAGAAGCTTGAGGAAGATACCTTTAATCTCATACTTCTTGATATTAAGATGCCGGGCATGGACGGTGTTGAGGTGCTTCGCAGGGTCAAGGAAAAATGGTGTGATATACCGGTAATCCTATGTACTGCATACCCCCATTACAAACACGACTTTGGTACCTGGGCATCAGACGCCTACGTGGTGAAATCCTCAGACCTTGGCGAGTTGAAGAAGACCATTAACGAGGTTCTCTCAAGGTCGTAACCCCCTTATATCATACCTTTTATTGGTCATGCGGCACTCCTAACGCAGGCCCAGGGGCGAGCTATTATATCAATAAAAAAAACAGATTTATATAAAGCGGTCTCAGACCCATTTAGCGTGGTATTTCCCGCCGTAAGAGGTTCTCTTGTAAAACAGGGGGGGTTAGCTCAGTTGGGAGAGCGGCTGGTTCGCAATCAGCAGGTCGTCGGTTCGATCCCGATACCCTCCACCATCTAAATAGG
>CAZEBZ010000098.1:0-5430 GCA_964510775.1 uncultured Thermodesulfobacteriota bacterium | reverse complement strand
AAAAAAGGGCCACGACAAATGCCATGCCCCCTTGAATTTTATGGTGTCAAGGGACGGAATCGAATGGCCGACACGAGGTTTTTCAGAGCGATAAAGTCAATATCAATTATACGGTCAGTGCCAAAGGTCAACTTACGGCGATGAACATGCCGCGCAAGGGGGGCATTAAGAGGGGCTTCTGAAGGCGTTTTTTTGCATAATCCAAATTATACTAATCCTAATTATACTTCTTGTAAGTTGCGTGAAGTTTGTAAATAGAAAGATGAGTTATAAATTACCGGTGGATTTAACGCTAAGCACGGCGTTATCTTTGTTTCGGTCTATGATAGGATACGGAAAAAAGGCAAGGCACATAGAGGAATTTATAAAAGACAAATCCTCCATATGCTTCCTTGCGAAGAGCGTCGCTGCGCAGGAGCAATAAAAAAAACTCGCGCCCTGTAGGTGTGGTCAAGGCTCTGGTATAACGCGCTTTGTCTCCCCTAATCCCTAATATTGAAAGGAGGCATCCTCATAACCGCAGTTCCCGAAACTGCCCTGACCAGAGAGGTTAAAAATATCATAAGGCCATTTATATCCGCATCTTTGTCCGAAAGGTGGAGTTGTCTTTATCAAAGTGGCCTATTAATTTTCCATTCATGGAAGCATCAATACGGTAGGTTCCACGTGAAAGGTCTATAATGTGCTTGTAAGAGAGCCTGTCTTGAGTGTTGCTTCTATCCTCGTCGGTGAGACCTAAGTCTATTGGAGTGGGCACTTTAAAATATCCCTTTAGGGCTTTGCGGTGCTCGCCTTCCACGGGCAGTCTCTCACTTCAAAATGAAGGTGACTTGGGCTCTGCCCGTTTTACTGTAGGCATGCCCACTATGGCCAACTGAACCGATAGCCAGTCCTTTTTTGACCTTTTCTCCAAGATCTGCTCGCATTGTGTAGAGATGTGCATAAAGTGTATATATGTGGCGTTCGTTATCCTTTGCCCCGGGCGCATGGTCGATGATTATGAGATTGCCATAGCCTTGGATATTGGTGCCCCTGGCTATAATGACACCGCCTTCGATCGCCACAACCGGTGTGCTTTGTGGGGCCCCGTAATCAATTCCTTGATGCTGTTTTCCTCCCGACCTTGTCTCATCAAATACCGATGTAATATTGGCATTGCCTGTCACAGGTAATATAAACCTCAGTTTACCCATAGTAATATTTTCCTTAAATAAGAGTATAACTCTGATCATCCTGCCATTGATACCGCCTCAGTTACCTACAATGATCAATCAGCCACTCCGCGCGTTTCATTTTATTTTGTAAAGCTCCTTCATATTCTGGAGTAAGTTGCCATGGTCTTGAACTCGACATTTTCTTTGTTGCTTCTCGTAAAAATTTTTTCAAGACAGTAAGGGCCTTCTTTCTATTGCCATTGAGACAATATGCTCTTCCCAAGGGTAAAAGAATTTCATAGCTTGAAATCTCATGCCTTGTAATTTTATATGCTTTTCCATAAAAAATGGTTGCTTCGGCAAACCTCTCATGTTTTTCTTGTTCAAGCCCCTTCAGCCAAAGTATGTAGAATTCAAAGTCGCCCTCGGCCCATGGTGTGTCTTTATTTTTTTCAACAAAATTAATGTTCTCTTTAATAAGATGCAACTCCTCATTTAGGGTGTTGATAATATTTTGTCTTTCATCAAATAATACAGATTGTTTGGAGCAGCCCGCAAACCCAAAAAATAAAAAAATAAAGAATAAAAATAATGAGAGGTAAGCTGGGATTACGTACTTAAATACGTCTTTCATATACTGCGCCTCTTACTCTTATTGGCAACGGGCGTATGGTCGATGACAACGGTCTTTTCGTACCTCGTCGTTTTCTTGTGGCCCTTTATCATGTCTGAAAAACGACCACTCCGTCTTCTGTGGCATAGACATCGGAGCCCCATCTGGCCTTGTAGTCCTTTCATTTATGAGAACCATAGGGCCTCTTTGCGCCGTACATCCCGCCGTCTTCCGAGGGTTCCGCATGAGTGGGGCTTTGGGGTCTCCGTATTATCCTTTCAGGCATCACTCTACCTCCTCTACTCTTTCTTAAGGTCTATTACAAACATGTCCATCTGCCCCTGCCATAAATCGCTACCCATGCCATCGGCTCTTGCTTTCCATCCAGTCCAGTTGGATCTTGTAAAGACAAGCCACCGTCCGTCAGGAGAGAGCCCTTGCAAACCAATCGAACGATATACGGAATCGCCGTATCGTGGGGTTATCTCGCACCTTGCCACATCTTGGCCCGGGGTGATTCGGCGTAAGCACTCATCGTCATAAGCCTGGAAAATAATGTCTCCGCCAGAGAGGACGCCATAGGTAGGCATGACGTTATAGTTCTTGATTATCCTCTCGCATGAGAGTTCTTTCTCCTT
This sequence comes from uncultured Thermodesulfobacteriota bacterium, assembly GCA_964510775.1. Taxonomy (GTDB): domain Bacteria; phylum Desulfobacterota; class GWC2-55-46; order GWC2-55-46; family JADFVP01; genus JAJRZX01. The sequence goes on along the minus strand of CAZEBZ010000098.1, from coordinate 3,025 downwards.
TATCTCGCAGCGGTGGAGATAATTTGTCACTGATTCAGTCATAAGGTCCATATCTGAGACGAGAAAATAGACCCTCTTTTTCATGTCCGCCCGGGGAGATGGCGTATAGAGATTCAGTGTGCAGAAAAACTTGCTCCATCGGCAAGTCTTAGACATAGATTGGTGCATGAATAGTACGACATCCAAGATTCGACAGTCTATGACTCCATTAGTTTTGCTGAAAATCTTTATCCAAAATATATCCAAGCGGTTGAACGATTCATCTCTTGAAAACGATTGCTTTAGTTAAAAGGATACGAACCCATCCGGTTATGACGTAAGCAGCTTATTTATAAGGATTTTTTTTCTAAAAATAGGGGCAGGGGACACAAAAGCAAATTGGCCGGCTAATTAAAAACAGAAGCCCTCTTTTTTGGGCCTTTAAAAGTTGTAAAGATGCACGTTAAATTACCCTTTTTTTACTCCCTGGCGCAGAGCCTCGCCTCCCCCCAGGCAGTCTTATTTTATCAATGCGTTATCTTTACAAATGAAGAGAAAAAGAAGTCTGTCTTGTTAATAATAAGTATAATTCATATTATACTTATTATACAAAGATGATAACACTTCACAGAAACGCATCTGAAAAACAATATTTAATTCATCACTTCTATAGGTAGTTTTTATCGGCAGCGGAACTACAGATATCTTGAGGGTGGCAACATGACCCCTTATAGCGGCTATTCCGTGTAATAGATGGAGAGGCATTTACGACAAAATTCTGATAAATAACGGCCTGTTGCCATCTTTTCGCGGAACTCTTCATAGGCCTTGCCCTTCCATATTTCTTTAAGACTACTCTCCGATACGTTCCCAAGCGCCAGCTCGCCATTATAGTCCCTGCAGCATGGAACCACATCACCGTTATACTGGACTACGAGATACTGCCATGGAAAAGGGCAGGGCATAAAAGGCGGATATTTTTCATAGGCTCCAAGGCCTGAAAACTCCGCGCTCGTCCAGGGAAAAAAGTCACGAAGCTCCGCTACCGCCCCCCTCTCCTCCCAATATATTTTAAAATATTCCCTCTCGTCCCTGTTAATATCCATTACTATCATCCTTACCGATACGATGGCAGGACTCTCAATTTTTCTGCGAGACTCAAGCAGGAGTTCTGTCATAGCCACAGCCCTCTCCATATGAGCAGAGGCTCCTCTGATGGCGCGGTACCTCTCTGCCTTCATGCTCTCCAGTGAGATGATTATCCTGTATGGATTGTTCTCCAGAAGTTCATTAATAAGTTTTTCATCGAGCTCTCCGGGGTTTATTGATAGGGTGGGCCTCAGGCCAGACCTTGAGGCATAACCGGTCATTGCGGCTATATCCTTATGGAGCAGGGATTCACCAAAATGGAAAAGCTCTATTTCTTTTTTTCTAATATCTTCAGAGTAAGTCGAGACCTCATCAATTACCTTGCAAAAGAGAGCAAAATCCATAAACCCCTTATCCCTTCTCATCTTCTCGTCTCTTGGGCACATAAGACAGGTATAAGGACAGCAGTTAGTAGGCTCAATCTGATGAAGATGAGGCTCTGCGCTCCGTTTACTCTCAAATAGCTCGGCCCAGCCCGACCTTGACTGCAGGGCCTTTGGCAGTCTGCGTCCACGCGCCCATTTCAGAAAATCCATCTAACCTCTCTTCTCCTCTTTAATTATCAAGGTAAATAATATCATGAAGAGGCAGCGTACTGCCTTCTATAACAGCGAGCATGAGGAGTATATACCAGAGGACCAGCAAAAAGAGCGCCACTGGCGCAGGTAAAAAATTTAAGAGAAATCCGTATGTCTTACTCATGATAAAAGAACCGTCTTAAATGTTGATTGGATTATCGTAATAACCGGCATTCCCGCAACGAGCCAGGCGAATGTAGCCGCCCGTGTGATGTTATTTCGTACATAAGACGGCAGCGCCGATAGACGCAGCGGGTCGTTACGGAGCTGATATACACGGCATAGCGCTATGCCAAGTGCCTGATATAGGCCCCAGATAAAGTAGTATAGGGAGACCTCGTGCCATAACCCCAAGACGACCATAGCCGAGAAGACGGCGAGAAGCTGATTTCTGGTGCCTGCCTGCACAGGGCCAAAGACGTAATCTCGACACCACCCTGAGAGCGTGATATGCCACCTCTGCCAAAAATCTATGAGGTTACGGGCGATATAAGGTTTGTTGAAATTTTCTTCTATTCTAAGCCCCAGGATTAGAGAGAAACCAAGGGCTATATCAGTATAGCCGCTAAACTGGATATAGAGGGATATCCAGCTCTTTGCAGATAAGAAAAATAACCCCATAAGCGCGTCCATGCCATGTAGCTGATTTTGCCACAGGGGCTTTATATTTAAGATATAGTTTCCAATCACAAAGACCTTTACAGAGCCGTATAAAATACGTTCAAGTCCGCCGGTGACATTATACATATCAAAACGCCGCCTCTCACACTCTCTCTTGAAGTTATGATAACGGTGTATGGGGCCGGCAATAAGTACTGGAAGAAAGAATTGATAGTGAAGATAATCGCGAAGAGTCATTGACTGGATACTACCCTTGTATGTCTCAATCAAGATATGAATATGCCTGCACGTATAATAAGCAAGGCCGAACATAACCGGAATGGTAAGGCCGGCCTCTCTTGCGTATGGGGCGACCCCTCTGTAGAGAAGAAATACAACTGATATAAGCACGATGGATACTGCGATTAACAACGGTCTCTTTTTAGAGTAGTATTTTATAGAGGCATAGACGAGGAGCGATGTAGCAACAAGCCACAGACCTGACCACCTGTAAAATATAACCATGAAGGCGAGCGTACTCACTGTCATCATGTCGAGCTGCCATTTTTTTGGAACAATCCATGCCAGAACTACAGTGACTGCGAGCCATAAGAAGAGTACCCCCAACATACTAATACTCCTTTGCAAGCTCTGAGAGAAACCAGTCAGTGAAAAGACTCCGACCCTCTCGGTTCAGGTGCGCACGGTCTACATAATAA
>CAZEBZ010000097.1:0-5451 GCA_964510775.1 uncultured Thermodesulfobacteriota bacterium | reverse complement strand
CATGAGGCATCGAGCGCAGGTGCTGCGTTCTATCTCATGAAGGCCGGGTTTAGAAGAGTAAGGGCATTAGATGGCGGTTTGGCCGCTTGGGTGAAGGCCGGAGGGCCTGTAGAGAAAAAGTAGTTTTTAGGGCTTTTTGAGCCGTTTTTTTGTTTTTTTTGGGCTTTTTTAATAAAAAGGCGCGCTTTTTTAGTTGTCTTTGTCTGAGGGTTTTTCGTCCTTATGTAGAGTAAAACCTCTTTGTTGGGATTTGTATATTATGTTGATATTCCTGACGATAAATAAGTCGTATGGAAAACTCATGTTAACGGCGCTGGCCTTAGTGGAGAGATTATAAACTATGCTGAGATTTCTGAATGCAGGCGAGTCACATGGAAAGAATCTGACGGCCATACTTGAGGGCCTGCCCGCCGGGCTTCGTCTTAACAGCGCCTTTATAGATAAAGAGCTGAAGAGGCGTCAATGCGGTTATGGCCGAGGAGGCCGCATGGCCATTGAGAGCGACCATGTTGATGTGACCTCCGGCCTTAGAGGCGGTCTTACCCTGGGCTCGCCGCTCACCCTTGTAGTCAGTAACCGCGACTGGGAGAACTGGCGTGAATTCATGGACAGTGACGGCCCTTTAAAGGGAGAAAAGTCTCGCGCACTTACCCGCCCGAGACCTGGTCACGCAGATCTCTCAGGCGGTATTAAGTACGGGCACAGAGATCTCCGTAATGTCCTTGAGCGTTCAAGCGCGAGGGAGACGGCGACGCGAGTTGCCGTTGGCGCCGTTGCACGCCGCCTTCTTGAGGAGTTCGGAATTCATGTATACAGCTGGGTAGAGACACTTGGCGGTGTGAGCTGGAAGAGCCCCGCGAAGTTAAACCCCGCGGTGCTTGCGGGAAAGGCGGAAAAATCAGCCGTAAGGTGCCCGAGCTGCACGGCCTCTACAAAGATGAAGCAGAGGATAGACGAGGCAAAAGAGGCCGGTGACAGCCTCGGCGGTGTTTACAGAGTCGCCGTTACGGGCGTACCTCCCGGGCTTGGCAGCCATGTGCAGTGGGATAGAAAACTTGACGGCCGTCTCGCCGGAGCTCTGGCGAGCATTCAGGCTATGAAAGGCGTTGAGGTAGGCGTTGGTTTTGAGGCTGGATTTTTGTCTGGCTCCAAGGTGCATGATGAGATTTTTTTCAGAAAGTCGGCGAGAAAGGCCGCCAAGGGCGCGCCATCATACTTCTGGCCGCAGGAGCATCCTTATTACAGAAAGACAAATAACGCCGGGGGCATAGAGGGGGGCACATCTAACGGCGAGACGATTTTTCTTCGCGCTGTTATGAAACCCATACCAACGCTCTATACGCCGCTTCGCTCCGTTGATATCCTTACTGGAAAGTCCATTAAGGCAGGTGTTGAGAGGTCTGATGTCTGCGCTCTGCCCGCGGCAACAGTCGTCGCCGAGGCCGTTACGGCCTTTACCATAGCAGGTGCTTTTCTGGAGAAATTCGGCGGTGACTCAATTAGCGAGATAAAGAAAAACGTTACCTCATATATAAGAGCGACGCTTAAATTTTAAGCCCCCTTGCAGGTCGATTTTTCTTGAGTTAAGGGGGTAGGTCTTAATCAGAGAATCCCTTTTGTTTTTCTCCCTTGTCTCGCAGATGGTCAATCTGTGCACTCATCTGGAGTGAGGCTTATGGCGGGCTATGGGGCCCCTGCGGTATGCCCCCTTTTAAAAACATGAAAAACATAGTGCTTTACGGTTTTATGGGTACAGGAAAAACTACTGTGGGCTTTCGCCTCGCCCGTGAGTTATCCATGACCTTTATAGACCTTGACAGCCTCATTGAGTTTGAGGCAGGCAGATCTGTGAGGGAAATATTTGCCGACTGCGGCGAGGAGGCCTTTCGAGCCCTTGAGAGAGAGGCCGTAAGGTCTGTAGTCTCCGGCAAAAAGGGTGACGGTATCGTACTCGCCACAGGAGGCGGCACGGCCGTAGACGACAAAAATCGTGCGCTCTTAAAGGAGTGGGGTTTTATCATTTGTCTAAGAGCCTCTCTTGATACGATACTTGAGAGAACGGAACACGGCGGCGGCGTCGATGGTGAAAAAAGACCTCTCCTTGATACGTCTGATAGAGAGTCGAGGATAAAGGCCTTGCTCGAAGAGCGGGCAGCTGCTTACGGTGACTGTGATCTAAGCCTTGATACTACGCGTTTTGATGTAGGTGAGGTAGTGGCGAAAATCAGGGCCTTTGTTGAGGGAAAGGTGGTCTGCGAGGGCTGTGATTAAGGGTTGGCTTGTTCCTGATATATGAATATTGATGAGAGTAGTTCGGAGAGAGTGATATGGCCGGTATTATTGTAGAGCTTAATGAGAGGAGTTATCCTATTGAGATAAAGGGGGGGCTTCTTGCTGATCTTGGTTCTTCCCTTAAGGCACTGGGTTTTACCGGTAAATGCGCTGTTGTTACAAACCCCCGTGTAGGCGGTTTGTACCTTGAAGCCCTTCTTGAGAGCTTAGAGCGCGCAGGAGGTTTTAGCCCCGTTGTAATAACTCTTCCCGATGGTGAGGAGTATAAGAATTTTACAGAGCTGCAGAAGATATACGAAGTGCTTGTGGAAAACTGCTTTGAGAGGACCTCGCCAATACTCGCTCTTGGCGGCGGAGTTATCGGCGATATTACAGGTTTTGCCGCGGCGACTTATCTTCGCGGAGTTCCTTATGTGCAGATTCCAACTACGCTCCTCGCCCAGGTAGACAGCTCTGTTGGAGGTAAGACCGCCGTAAATCACAGCGGCGGAAAAAACCTTATCGGTAGTTTTTATCAGCCCCGCGCTGTCTTTATTGATACGCAGACGCTAAAGACCCTTGATGAGCGTGATGTTCTGGCAGGTCTTGCCGAGGTGATAAAGTACGGTGTAATTCTCGATAGTGAGTTTTTTGAATTTCTTGAGAAAAACGCCGCCCCTCTTAAGGCCCTTAATGAAGACCTTATCACTGAGGCTATAAGCCGCTCCTGCTCCATTAAGGCCGATGTTGTGGCGCGAGATGAGTTTGAGACATCAGGCGAGAGGGCTGTGCTTAATCTTGGTCATACCTTTGGTCACGCCATTGAGTCGCTCTCAGGTTACGGCGTGTACAGGCACGGTGAGGCCGTTGCCATAGGCATGGTAATGGCGGCGAGGTTCTCCCTTAGCCTCGGGCTATGCACAGAGGAGACGGCGGAGCGTATCGAGGCCCTTATCAGAGCCCTTGGTCTGCCTGTTGAGGCGCCGCAGATAGATGCCGAGGATTATATCACTGCTATGCGTCATGATAAAAAAGTCTCCGGCGGGAAGCTTCGCTTTATTCTCATAAGAGAGATAGGCGCTGTGGAGCTTCGCGATGTGAGCACTGATGAGCTTGAGAATTTTTTTCCCCCTACTTGAGAAGCCCTTAGATGAAAGTATTTTTATCCTGCCCGTCTTGTGAATACCTCTTTTCCGTGTAAGCTCTGATTTGAGTCTTTGAAGAAACTTCTTGACTTGCCAGTTATTCTGCAATAACGTCTATTTTGAGGGTTTTTTTTATGGTTTTTGCCCTTTTTCGCGAAATTGCGAGGTTCTTGTGAGAGAGATAAATGCAGGCGATGATATGTTCTTTACAAGGACTATGGCTGAGATCCTTGAGGAGCAGGGTTTTTTAGAAGATGCGCTTATGATATACAATATACTCGCTCTTACGAGCCCCTCTGATGAGGAAATAGGCCGCAAGATGAAGAGTCTGAAGGAGTTGGCCCTTAGGAGCAGACGAAAGAAGGGTTTTTTAAAAAAGAGGTGAAAATGGGCTATTTTTGTTGGTTTTAGTCTGTTTTTGATGTTTTTTTAAGTATTTCTGTTGTATTACTTTTTACATGGAGAGGTCTTATCGAGTATCAGGGAGATTATAAACATAGGCGCGCGCAGATGCTTGCAGCTATGCGCTCAAGGCGTATTAAAGTCTTTCTTGAGACTGGTCTTGATAACATACGTTATCTATCGGGTTTTACGGGCTCGAGCGCCTTTCTGATATTTTCCGAGAATAAGCGCCTGCTTTTTACTGATTCGAGGTATGCATCGCAGGCACGATACGAGGTAAAAAAGCATGGTTTTAGTGTAAAAATACACAAAAAAGACCCTTTTTTGCTGATTTCAAAGGAGTTACAAAAACTCTCCATCTCAACTTCTCTTGCTGTAGACGGCACTGCGCTCAGTCATAATGCCTTTCTGAGACTTAAGGCCGCGCTGCGGCCTATTCGTCTTCGGGCCCTCTCTAACGTAACGGCGCCTCTTCGTATGGTAAAGGAAGAGTCAGAGCTTGGACTTATAAGAAAATCCGCCGCTATCCTTGAGGGCGGTATGAAAAAGGCCGCCCGTCTTATTCGTCCTGGCGCTGTAGAGCGAGTGGTTGCGCGAAAGGTTGAGGATTATTTTATCACCAGAGGGGCCGAGGGTACGTCATTTGAGAGCATCGTGGCCTCAGGGCCGCGCGGTGCGCTGCCTCACGGTATTGCCTCAGATAAGGTGATACAAGAGGGCGAGCTTGTAGTAGTGGACATGGGCGCACGTTACGGCGGGTACTGCTCTGACGCTACGCGCACATTTGCCGTTGGGCGAAGTTCGGCTATGCAGAAGAAGATATACCGTATTGTCAAAGAGGCGCAGACCCTTGCCCTGCAGAAGATAAAAGAGGGCGTAAAGGCCTCTGCTGTTGACAAGGCGGCAAGAAGTCATATTAAAAAATCAGGTTACGGCAAGTACTTTGGTCATGGCACGGGGCATGGTGTGGGCCTTGCAATTCATGAAGGGCCGGGGCTTGGCCCCGGAAGCGAGGCCGTCCTTACAGAGGGTATGGTCGTTACAGTGGAGCCGGGCATATATCTGCCGGACTGGGGAGGAGTAAGGATTGAGGACATGGTGCTTGTGACTAAAGACGGCCCGGAGTTGATTACTGCTTCGCCTGAGAAACTTATTTGTATATAACTGGAGGCAAAATGAATATAAAAGAATTAAAGGCCCTGTACAGGTTCTTGAGAAATACAGATATCGTTGAGCTTGAGTCTGAGGACGGTGAGTCCAGGATAAGGATAAAGAGACGTTTTCCTTCTGAGGGAGGCGCAGTGCGCAGCAGTGGGAGTATTGAGGTAACGCCTGCTCCTGTTGTTACTGCCGCTGCGGAGTCTCCCGATAGCTCCGAGACAAAGCTCGCCAAGAATATCAAGACGGTAACCTCACCTATGGTAGGTACTTACTACGGCGCGCCCGCGCCTGATTCTGATGCCTACGTAGAGGTGGGCAGCCGTGTAAGCAGCGGTCAGACCCTCTGTATTATAGAGGCCATGAAGCTTATGAACGAGGTGGAGAGCGATTTCAGCGGTGTTGTCACCTCAATCCTTGTAGAGAACGGTCAGCCCGTAGAGTACGGAGAGCCTCTCTTTTATATAGAGGTCTC
>CAZEBZ010000096.1:4337-5546 GCA_964510775.1 uncultured Thermodesulfobacteriota bacterium | reverse complement strand
GGGCCTTTTCCAGCCTCTCATCAGAGCGGAAGCGGTTCTCTACGTTGCTGTCTGAGCGTAAATTTTTGAGCTTTGCCTGCACCATGCCCATGCCGCGCCCCGTTGTGACGTGGTGAGTAGATATCACCCTGTGCAGCTCGTTCTTGTATATGACCGTCATGCCAATCTTTAACTGTGTCGCTGGTATCATTGTCTCTTATTCCTTCTTCGATTTTTTTAACTGCGCACCTGAAATTCATCGCGCGATTTTTTGAGAGTACCGCCGCCTGACGACTTATAATTAAAACCTGTAGTTGATGCCAATAGCAAGTACGGGGTATATCTTAAAGGCATCAAGGGCGCTCTGAAGGTCAGCCTCCTCTTTAGCAAGATCAACTATGAAGGCTGCATTACTTGCAATAGGGCCGCTAACAGATAAGTCTGCCTCGGGACGCCCCTGATAAAAAGCTCCCAGCTCCAGGACAAAACCAAAGCCCCTCTCTTTGCCAAAAGAAGTATCCCAGCCAAAGCCGAGATAAGGTGCTACGGGGTTAAAATCTATCTTGCCCTTCAGGGTGCCTATCTGGCCCGCCGTATAGATAACGCCGTTAATATCAAAGGTTCCGAGCCCTACGGGCTTTCCCTGCGCGTTAATCTCATTACCATTTATGTAGACACCGCCGCTTAACCTGAAGGCCCCCTTGAATGGATGCCAGTCTACGATAATAGGCGCGCTCAACAAGTCGAGATCAAAATCGTACTCTACATTTGACTCTGTTCCCGTATAGGAGTAAGTGAGATAATTTATCCCCACCCTTAAACCCAGCGAATCCGTAAGGGACGCCTCAGCCTCGGCGCCAACTCCCGCCGTAGAGGCCCTTACCCCTACTGATACATCGGGGGCATAACCGGCATAAGCAACCGTAGAAAGAGAGAGAAAACACAGCCCTAATATAATTATTGTTCTCTTTAACATAAGTATCTCCTTTGCAGTTTATAATGCCGAGATAAAACTATGCTGAAAAAGAGCCGCTGAGGAGCACCGCAAGAATATCAGAGAGCCGTCATTTTTCCAGGCAGCCAGATGATGTCCTGTAAATAGGGTAGACTTAATCCCCCGCTGGTTTTTTGTCTTTTTTTTGGTGGGCAATGCCCACCCTACAAACTACAAACCCCGCCCTACATTGGTTTTCTTTGTCCAACTCTCTTTTTTCCAAAAGAAAGTTTTTT
>CAZEBZ010000096.1:0-4237 GCA_964510775.1 uncultured Thermodesulfobacteriota bacterium | reverse complement strand
ACCGAGTATGACATACCATGCAACTCAGGGGGCACTACGAGCAATACAAAAACACACTGCCCTACATTGGTTTTCTTTGTCCAACTCTCTTTTTTCCAAAAGAAAGTTTTTTACCGAGTATGACATACCATGCAACTCAGGGGGCACTACGAGCAATACAAAAACACCCCGCCCTACATTGGTTTTCTTTGTCCAACTTTCTTTTTTCCAAAAGAAATTTTTTACCGTGTGCATTATGCCATGCGGCTCCAAGAAGCACTATGGGCAACAAACAAAACACCCTGATACCCACGTTGGTTCTCAGCCAACATACTTACTTACAAACTCCGTAGTATTACCGGCCTTAAGTTTATCAAAGAGCAGGTCGAGCTGCGCCTCAAGCTCTGCGGTAATGGCCTTAAGATTTTCCCCGTCCATCTGCCACATCTCTTTCTTAAAGGGGCCAAAGCCCTTTTTTCTCGTCTTATAATAAAACTGCTCATCTGTCATGCCTTCTTTTCTCTCACCTGCGAGGTTATCGGCGAGCCATGTGTAGACGGCTTTTTTCAGCTCCTCGGGAAAGGACTCACTATCATAGATAATATTCTGAAAGCCCGTTGCGAGATGCACCTCTGCTGTCTTTCTCTCGGGAAAGACGTGAAAGGCCTCATTTGGCAGGGTTGAGGCGCCGTGCTGCACTACTCCGCAGAGCCCGTAAGCCTCGCGCGAGACCTCACCGAGGTGCTCCAGTGTATCAAAATCAAGGCTAACAGAGGCGACGCTTCCGTCAGGAAGCACAACACCGCCGTGAGATGTGCCTGTCTGAATGCTTATCTTGCTGATACCCTTTACTCCCTCGCCAAGCGTTGCCTTAAATCCATCCATATAGGCGCGAAGCTCTTCTTCTGTGGAGTTTTTTCCTCCAACCTCGCCTATCTCGCCGCCAACAGAGACAGTTACACCATCAGGCTCTATCTCCCGTATAAATGAGGTAAGCTCGGCGGCGACCTCGAAATTAGGTCTCTGCTGCTCATGAACATCGGGCTTATCAAGGTCTACTATGGTTGAGGAATCAATATCAATATTATAGAATTTGGCGGCTATTGCCTCGCGTATAAGGCTCTTCAAGACACCTATCTCCGTTTCTCTGTCCTTCTTGTAATTCGCGGCATTTACCTGAAAATGGTCGCCCTGAATAAAGACAGGCCCGCGGTGCCCTTCTTTTACGGCGGCGGCTAAGATACAGGCGCTGTACTCCGCCGGGGTCTGATTCGTGTACCCAAGCTCACTCTTTGCTATTTCAAAGATAAAGGCGCCGGAGCCGCATTTTTTCGCCGCCCTGAAGATACACCTCGCCGTATCATAAGTAATGCCCCGTATGTTTATGGCGGGCACGGTAAAACCCGCGCAATCGCCTCGCCCCATAGCCTCATAAAGCCCCTGTATGGAAGCGGGATAAATACCAAGGTCTTTTGCTATATGACCGATAAGGGCACGAGAGGCCTCCATCGTCTCGCTGTCTTCAGTAAAGACAGCCGTCTGCACAAGGTCGTCAATACACTCCGACCTTATAAGCTCCTCATCTGTGACGGCGACTCCCTCTTTCAGATAGCGCACCGCACCCATTAAAGAATTCTGTATTCCGCCGATGGAATTAAAGATCATGACCGCCTCCTTTATATGCTATGAGCTGTAGAAGAGAATTTTCCCTGAGAAAATAAGTAAATCTATATCAGACCCCTGCCCTTATCTCGCCCTACCTGTAGTACCAGCGGTAAAGCCTCGCAGGTGTAACGCCAGCGCCATAGAGCAAGAGAAAGAGCCAGTTTTTAAGAGTGTTTTTTATCAGTCCCCCTGAGGTCCACCTTCGAGGAGATGTAAGGACAAACTCGCCTAAGAGAGAGACCACGCCCACCCTGCGTAATCTTTTAACACAATCCACGTCCTCCATCAAGGGTAGTCCTCTATAACCGCCGATGCTGAGAAAGACGTCTTTTCTTACAAAAATAGCCTGGTCGCCGAATATCAGCCCAAGGTGTCTTGCTCGTGCGCGGGCCCCATACTCAACGAGACGATACCAGAGCGATGGTGAATCAATTACGAGCGTAAAGGCCCCGGCCACAACAGCCTTATCCCTAAGGGCCCGCTCCATAGAAAAGCGCCATCCACGAGGCAGCAGAGTGTCGGCATGCAAGAAGAGCAGCACCTCGCCGTCTGCCAGCGAAGCGGCCCTGTCCATCTGTCCGCCCCTGCCCGCAGAGCCCGTAATAACCCTGGCCCCGCAACCCTCAGCAAGAGTTACAGTACTGTCAGAGCTTCCGCCGTCAGAGACAATCACCTCAAGCCCCTCTTGCGAGGAGCGCTCAAGCTGTCCTATGGCCGCCTCAATAAGACCTGCCTCATTAAGAGTGGGTACGATGACAGAGACCTTCCCTAATCCTTCCATAATATTTACGCCAGCCCCCATAGCAATCAACGCTCTTTATGATAATTACGGCTCAGATAGAAACTTGCCTCTTAATAGCATCAAGAAGCTCGCGGGGTTCAAAGGGTTTTAAGAGACAAGGGCAGCTATTCCTATCAAGAAAAGCCTTTGTATCATCGCTAAAGACATCACCCGTAAGCATAATAAACTTCTTTTTCAGCCAGGGGTACTGCGTAACTGTCTGATTATATAACTCAATACCGTTCAAACCCGCCATTCTTAAGTCAGTGACAACAATCGAGTAACGCCCCTCTTTACGCCGTAACGCCGCGGCTGCTTCCGCGCCTCCGGAGACCTCGTCCACAGAAAGACCCTGCCCGCTTAAGAAGACATAAAGAGACTCCCTCACCACAGGCTCATCCTCTACAAGAAGGATAGACTCGTTCTCAATACCCTGGAGGTGCGCATACTCGGCTCCTACGCCACTACCAGGGCTATCCTCGTCTCTTTGCCCTCGAAGCGGCAGAGTTATAGTCACCACGGCGCCGCTGCCCTCTTTATTCTCCCCATCTTTATTCTCAAGAGATATGCTGCCCCCATGCTCGGCTATAATACCATGCGTTATGGATAGACCAAGCCCCGTTCCCTTGCCAACGTCCTTTGTAGTAAAAAACGGGTCAAAGACCTTGCCAAGCAGCGCTTGGGGTACACCGGGGCCGTCATCAGAAAAGGTTATCTCAATGCTCCCATCAGTAAGCCCCGTCCTTATCTCCAGGGTTCCGCTCCCGCTTGCCTCAAGTATGGCGTCCTCGGCATTATTTATAAGGTTAATAAAGACCTGCTGCAGCTGATACTTATCCACCATAGTAGGGGGCAGTGTCTTATCAAGATTCAGACTTATATTTATATTATTTGAGCGAAGGGAGTAGCCGCGCAGATCAATAGTACCCCTTATGGACTCGTTAATATCCGTGTACTCGCGCTTGGAGGCGCTTGCCCGCGCGAATGTAAGCAGGTTCTGCACTATGCGCGCCGTCCTCATAGACTCGTGAGATATCTTCTCAAGCTTACCCCTAACGTCCTTAATCCGCTTACTATCTGGTGTATCCATAAGAAGCTGACTAAAGCCCATTATACCCATAAGGGGGTTGTTAAGCTCATGGGCTATACCGGCAACAAGCTTACCCATGCTGCTGAGTTTCTCGGCGTGAAGCAACTTTTCTCCAAGAAGTTTTTCCATGCTTATATCCCTTGCCACATGAACTACGGCGCTTATGGCGCCGCCCTCGCCGAGTATTGGAAAAGTCGTTATCTTAAAAGTACCCTCCATTACGAGTCCGTCTAAGACTACGTCCAAACTCGAGGCCGTCTCTATGGTCTTTCTGTGAGGACAGAGCGCATGAGAGGCCGCCCCTCCGTAAAACAACTCCTCGCAGCTCATGCCTATCATCTCAGCGGGGGTCTTCCTGCATTTACTTGCAAGGGCCGTATTTACCCTTATTATCCTGTCGTCTTTATCATGTATGGAGATAAGATCCTGAATGGAATCAAAAGTAGCCTCCCACTCGGCCTTGCTCTTCTCAACGCTCTCAAAGAGCCTGCGGTTCTCCTCTGCGCGCCCTTCAAGGCGTGAGAGCATCTTATTAAAGGCCTCGGCAAGATACCCCATCTCGTCTGTAGAGCGAACCTCTATCCTCTCCGATATCTCCGCCTCGCCATCTGCTATCCTCTTTATAATAGACATCTTTCTGCCAAGAGGGCCTGTTACCGTCTTCTTTACGAGTATGGAAATTATAATACCGCCGATAAATACACAGAGGATACCCGCTATAA
>CAZEBZ010000095.1:0-5571 GCA_964510775.1 uncultured Thermodesulfobacteriota bacterium | reverse complement strand
CGGCTACGGCCTTATCAACGGCCTCAACGGCAGTATCAAGGGCCGCGGTACCAGTCTCTTCACTTGCCACTGCGCTATAGGCTGTATCCTCCGTAGAGGCTACGACAAGATCCTCATCAGCAGTAGCTGCTATCTCTGTAGCTATTGCCGCCACTTCAGAGGTTGTCTCTTCTGAGACGGCCTCTGCGCCTGCTGTAACCTCGGCGCCAATATCAGAGCCAACGTCTTGTCCCGTATCAGCTGTATTAGAGACCTCAGCCTCTGCTGCAGCGAGGTCTTCATTAACGCTATTCTCAGTAGCAGTGTCTTGCTCATCTGCGACAGAAGCTGCCTCATCAGACGAGGAGACCACGGCTTCTCCGGCAACTGAGGCTACCACCAAATTTTCATCAACCTGATTAGGGCTAAAGGTTGCCGTAATATGGTCACCTGACTTTGTTACGGCGTAAGGCGGAATTTCTTCACCAGTCAGATCAATAACAAAGCGTACCTTGTCTGGATGATTGCCTACTCGTACATCATTTATCTCCGTAGCATCTACTCTCATAACCTTGAGGCCGGTGCTGTTTGTTACGTCCCAGACATCTATGACGACCCTTGCGGGGTCTGAGAGTTCAAAAGTATTATATTTACCTATCGCTCCATCAGAGACTATCTGAATAACTACATCAGACTCTTCCTTAAAAGACTGCAGTCCATCTACACTGGTGGCAGGTGAAAGGGTTTCAACTACGGCAGTCTCATTATCAACAGTATTATCTGCAAGTACGACGTCACTTGAGGAGGCAACAACAACGCTCTCGTCCTCAATAAATCCCTCGGGCATACCGGCAAGTGGGTCATGCTTAAAGTTTACAATTAGACCTTTTCTCTCACTCCTTACCTCATGCTCAACACCATCCTGCAGCTCCATGATAATGCGGCCTATCTTCTCCTTACCGCCGTAGGTAACTACATTAATGGCTTTAATGTACTGATTATTTACCTTAATAGTATCGAGGACATCGTATAAATTGGCCTCCGGCAGGTCTATAACAAGTCTAAGAGGGTTTGTAAGAGTAAATGCCGTATACTCAGCAGTCCTGTTTGTGGCTATAAGCACGCTCGTGCCATCTTCTATGAGATTAATGGCGCTTACCTTGAGTGCCTCGCCTGCCTTTTGCTTATCTTGTGCGGAAAGTTCCGTTGGATCTTCTCCTGCGGAGAGGTCTTCAACATCAAACCCCCGAGAGGCGCATCCCGTAAAAATAAAGATGGCAAGAGCTGCGAGCAGACCCGGCAATAACGCGCCTGCCCGTTTTTCATAGAATTTAAAGGAACGCATATGAACCTCCCTAAACGACATAAATGTTAAGCAAAAGACTCTCGCAGGCATTGCCTGTTATTACCTTGCGGTAATGCCGCCTTCTTCCTTTGTCAATATTGTAAGCGCCCTATCATTAGTGGATATGGCTCGACCGTTTTCATCACGTATATATTCTCTAACCTTAATACCATTGGAATTTATCTTTATAATCCTGCCGCCTACGAGCCCCATAAGGTCGCCGCGGCGAACTATATATCTTTTTCCGTCAGGGGCATGAACAAGGGCATAGGAGCTGTCACCGCTTAATACAACAGCTACGATACGAAAGAGGTTAAGATCACAGCACTCAAGAGGTCCTTTTACTCTCTTTACCTTCTCCTTGCCTTTTCTAACTATAATGTAACTGAGAAAAGGATTACGCCGCGGTCTCTCAAAACCTACCTTCTGATGCTCTACGCTGAGCCCATCAGCAACAACGGCCGGCTTAGCGGCAACTTTCGGATGCGCTCTCTTAGGCACAAAGGTCTCTGAATCATCAGAACCGCAGGCAACGAGAACAAGGGGCACGATGATTAGAAATAATATTTTTATATATCGACGGGTCATCATTTCTTCTCCGTCACAGCAAGGGCACCGGGGATAAACCTGAAGGTAGTAGCGACAAAATCGGCCTTCAGATCGGGCACACGCTTCTTGTGCCCCCTTGAGACGATATCCATTGATGTAAGATTAACTATACGCGGAAGATTTCCCACTTTAGCACTAAAATCAAAGAGACTCTCAAAGCGTCCCTCCACACTCATATTTATGGGAAGATCTGCATAAAAGCCCTTATTAACCTCGCGCGCAGGCCTGAAAAGCAGTATCTTAAGCCCGCTCTTCTTAGCGGCATTACTCACGGCATCAATCAGGTCGGGTATCTCTTTATCATTTGGCAGGCGCGCTACGGCCTCGGCGAGCTTTCTCTCCATATCCTTTTTCTCATTAAGGAATCTCGGAAGATCAGATGCCGCCCGTCTATTCTCCTCAAGTTTAGCCGCGAGCCTCTGCATATCACCACCAAGGTTGTGAACCTCTAACTTCTTTGGCCCCGTAAAAAACCAATAGATCCCTATGGCAATAACAAAATTAACGGCCGCAAGAATTATAATCTTCTTGGGAAGAGATAACTTTACTATAAGATCTAATTTATCCTTGAGCGCCATATCTCCTGCACCAATTACTTATTTTTGTAGATTTATAACAAACTTTACCACATCGGCACCGGTCTCTTTTTCCACTACTCTCTGCACAACATCAAGCTCTACGGCGCCTATTCTCACGACTCTCTGCAGCCTTCTCATATACTCGGCTACTACCTCATCATTATAGGCATATCCCGAAAGGGTAACTATCGTTCCTTTATCCTTAAAGGCAGAGAGCCAGGCCTTTTTCGGAATGGCGTTACTTACTATTAAAAACAATGTAGCAGGGCCGGTACGCTTAACCTCAAGACCATTTATAACCCTGAGTTTCTCTTCCACAACTTTTTTCTGCTGTTTAATAAGAGATAGCTCCCCGACCTTTCTTCTAAGCTGCTTGAGCTCTTCCTCACCCCTCGCGATATCCGTACGGAGCATCCTCGCCTCACTTCTCACGGTAAAGAAATACGCAAGGGAAAGACTTACGACAAAGATCGTCACCAGACCGGCTATAGTCATCTGAAAACGTATGAATTCCTTCTTTTTAGCGGCCCGTACGGGCAGAAGATTTATACGTATCATCTGTCTCCGGCCCTCCTTATGCCAAGCCCCACGCCTACACCGAAAAAGATAGAGAGCTTCTTTAAATCGGCCTCACTCATGCCCTTCACCTCAAGATCCACGTTCTTAAAGGGGTCTACTGTCTCCACAGGTATAAAGGTCTTTTCCTGCATAAGCTCGTTTAGCCCCTTTATCTGTGAGCCTCCGCCGGAGACATAGATTTTGTTTACGACAAGCTCGTGACCTCCGGCGAGAAAGAAATCAAGTGACCTCTTTACATCCATTATGAGGCTATTAGATACAAGGTTTATAACCGAGGTTATCTCTTCTGCGCGGTCAGATGCGGCCGTGCCTATTTTCAGGGACTCGGCCTCGTGAAAACTAACACCCAGCTCTCTCTGAATCTCCTCAGTAAACTGATTCCCGCCCATAGGAATAGACCTTGTGAAGGTAGTTACGCCGTCTACTATTACGGTAAGGCTCGTTATGCTCGCCCCGATATTGACAACAGCTATCATCTCTCCTGATACAACGGGGTAATTAATCTCCATCATGTTCTCAAGGGCAAAGGCGTCTACATCAACGACAACAGGTGTAAGCCCTGCCTCAGAAAGAACACTGGTATAGTCGCTGATTACGTCTTTCTTAACTGCAACGAGCATTACGTCCATCTGCCCGCGCCCCTCAGTATCAACACCAAGTATCTGAAAATCGAGATTCACCTCTGTAACAGGGAAGGGTATGTACTGCTCGGCCTCCCACTGGATGGACTCGGCAAGCTCATCCTCAGTGGCAGCGGGAAAAGTAACCTTCTTAATAATGACATAATGACCCGTCAGAGCAGAGACGGCCTGCTTTGTCTTTATATTCTCTTCTTTTAAGAGAGCCTTAATCGTACTAATAACAGTCATGGAGTCGATGATGGAGCCATCAACTATAGCCTCGGGAGGCAGTTCTTTCATGGCCAGCTTCTGAATCTGCCAGCCCTGTTTTCCCATAACCATCTGAACAAGCTTTATCGAGCTTGAACCTATGTCAAGGGCAACAGTCTCCTTGGAGCCGAAGATTTCTGATATAGACAACGCCATTACTTAAGCCTCACGCCTTGAAAACCTTATCCTTATCGGATATTTTGAGCCCCAGGGCCCTGATTATCTTACGCTTCGTATCCAGTCTGCATGGAAAACCCTTCTCAATTCTATCTATTGTCAGCGTGGACAGACCTGCCTTTCGCGCAAGTTCCGTCTTGCTTAAAAGGATACGTTCTCTATATATTTTTAATCTATTTTCCGACATAATTCAAGCACCTAGGTCACATGGCAGGAAGGCTTACGCGACTCTATCGATTAAGCCCTATGATTGATATTTCTATTATATCCAGCCCAAATTGTCAATACTTAATTAAATTTAAGTATCTTTTAGTATAATTAAGCATAATTTCCTATAAAAGATATTATAACGAAGATAACAGATTAAAGAAGAGAGGTTATTTATTTTACTTAATACTCTCTCTTCCCTATCTCCTCCCCGCTGATTTTTCAATCAACGAGGAGAAGTAAGGGCTTGAGAGGGAGGGGAAATAGAAAGAAGAGGGGGAATGGTGAAAAGAAGCGGCGGTGATTAAGCCCTATTAACTAAAGTTCACGCCATTCTCTTCTCTCAATGCTCATGGTTCCGTAATTCTGCCAGCCCTGGGGCAGGTTTACTATGGGTGTATAGGTGAAATTTGCGCTCGTAGCGCCGTCTCCGCCTACGTCGAGCTCACCGGGCTGTACAGTATCGTTGCCTACAAGGGCACTGCCGTTCATATTGAAAGTAGCCGAAGTACTTGCACCGGCATCGTTCTCCGCCTCTACTTCCATCTCTTTGGTGGCTATTATGACAGCCCCGTTGGTGGCAGTACCTACGTTCACATTAATAGAGCTGTACTTGGCCTTCACCTCCACCTTCTCTGCTACTATGGCAAGACCGTTAGCTGGTTTAAAGTTCATCGTACCGGCTCCGCCCTCAAAGTCTATCTTACCTGCGGGCTGAGAGTTATTGGCGGCCGTCCCTACAAGGATACTCGCCGTTATGTCAACTGAAGCACTGGAACTCGTGGGTCCAAGAAACTCAAGGTGCTTCTGCGCGTCTATTACATTAACAACACTGCTGCCGTAACTTGCGTTTGTAGGGGCTGTATAGCTGTTGAACTGATAGGCGTTCATAAAGGGCTTCTCTGTCTGCGCCTCATCAGATGTAAAGGTGTAAGTGCTCTGTGTGCCGGAGCAAGAGCCAATGACACCGTTCCAGTTAGGATCTGTACACCAGTAGACCGTATGGTTGTATGTGTTATTTTGGCCATGATGACCATGATGATGGTCGCCGCCGTCGCCGCCGCAGTTAGTGCATACGGCCTGCACAGTAGCCTGCACAGTATAACTCGTACCCAGTGTAGTGATGGCGTAGTTTATGGGCCACTGCGTACAGTTTGAGCCGCAGCCAGTTGTGCTTCCCACCGTTGGCGTCATCATAAAGACCTGC
>CAZEBZ010000094.1:0-5952 GCA_964510775.1 uncultured Thermodesulfobacteriota bacterium | reverse complement strand
ATAATTTGCGTTAAGTTTATTCTGATACTTAAGGTCTTTGCGAGCAAGGAAATCTTTCTCATTCCTACGCAGTGTTAGCATGCCGGTATTAACTTGTGCCGTCTTGATTTTAATATTATATAACCTGGTAATAGAACGGCTGGAGTATTGATTGAAAGCGAGCATAATTATGACTGACAGCGTGGCGATAGCACCAACAAGAATAAATTTTTTCTTGATAGTTAAGCTGTACATTTTTTTACCTCTTCAAATTTATATTAATAAGATTCTGTGAGATTTTTTAATTTTATTTTTCTAATGATTTTTCTTAAGTTGCGCTACTTGTCTTATCGTCATAAATATTCAATTCTGTAATTTTTATTCTCGTAGAATTTACAAATATTACGGTAATATTAAATTTCAAACACTCTTAATGATTGAATGGGTACTTGAAGAGATCAGCAGGGGATAGTGATAGAGGTGTTTCGGTAAAGGCCAAGTGAAGATAAGAGACTTAATATTGTGCTTTATACAAGACGGCCCCTTTTTTTTAAAGGGGCCGTCTTGTATTGTTTATATGTAATGAAACATGAAGTACAGTTCACATTGTTTTTTTTAATCTTACTTTTTTCTAAAAGAAGGTTTTTTGATTAGCAGTATACCTTCATGTCTGCCCTCTGCGCCGTGGTAAAAAAAAAACTATAATGTGTTGTCAGTGCAGACGGTTTTCTTTGTCTTACTTTCTTTTTTTTAAAAGAAAGTTTTTTGATTACCGGTATACCTTCATGTCTGCCCTCTTTGCCGTGGTAAAAAAAACCTATAATATGTTATCAGTGCAGATGGTTTTCTTTGTCTTACTTTCTTTTTTTTAAAAGAAGGTTTTTTGATTACCGGTATACCTTCATGTCTGCCCTCTGCGCCGCGGTAAAAAAAAACCTATAATGTGTTGTCAGTGCAGACGGTTTTCTTTGTCTTACTTTCTTTTTTCTAAAAGAAAGTAAGTTTTATCCGCCTATAAGACTCATCGTGCGCGAGCATTTTTTAAAAATATTCTCGTTTATCTGGTGTCCAGCGGGTTTTTCCATTACTGCGTTAAAGAGAAGCTGCTCTATTACGGTGTCATCAGAGCCGTTACGGAGCGCATCTCTTAAATCCACCTCAGTATCTGAGAAGAGGCAGGCACGGATTTTACCATCGGCCGTTAAGCGAAGCCTGTTGCACTCGCCGCAAAAGTGTCTTGTTACGGGGCTGATAAAACCAAGCTCGCCACGCGATCCTTTTATCTTAAAGCGTCTTGCCGGGCCGGATCCTGCGCCTTTTTCGGTTATGGCCTCAACGGGCAGCTCTTTTGCTATAAGATTCTTTATCTCATCAGCGCTTATGCATTTATCTCTATCCCAGCCCTCTTCTGTATTAAAGGGCATGTACTCGATAAAACGTACATGAAAGGGTTTATCTACGGAAATACGGGCAAAATCCACAATCTCATTATCATTAAAGCCCTTTATTACAACCATATTAATCTTAACGGGAGTAAGTCCTACACGCTCTGCCTCATCAAGACCCTCGAGTACTGCCGTGAGTTTATCTCCCCTTGTAACCCGGGCAAATCGCTCCCTATGCAGCGAATCGAGGCTTACATTTACTCGGTTAAGGCCCGCTTCTTTAAGGGGGGCGGCGAATTTTTTTAGTACAACGCCGTTTGTAGTAAGGCTTATATCACGAAGACCTTTAAGCGCAGAGAGTTCCCTGATAAACTCCAGAATACCTTTTCGCACAAGGGGCTCACCGCCTGTAATGCGAATGCTCTTGACACCGTGTTCAACTGAGATACGGGCTACTCTTAAGATCTCCTCATATCGCAGGATTGACTCCGGAGAGGCCAACTCCACGCCCTCAGAGGGCATGCAGTATAGGCATCTGAGGTTACACCTGTCAGTGACGGAGATGCGCAGATACTCTATCTTACGTTTATAGCTGTCAACGAGTTTTTTCATCTAAACCTTTTTTCTTATAATGGTGCAGCGGCGCCTGTTGCAGGCTGCGGTGCTGCTGTATCGTCTCTTAGAGGCATATCTTCCTCATCTTCTCTTATTACCTCAGGCCCGCTGAGTTTAGTCGGTGCCGTACCGCTCTTAAAGACCTCAAAGATAGGGTGCTTTGTATAAGGTGTGGCAAGCTCACCGGTCTCAGCGTCTATGCGGGCAAACTCCACGCCCTCAGGCGCTGTAAATTCTGTAACGGGTTTGCCCTTTGTCGCGGCCTTCATAAAAGATAGCCATATTGGCAGCGCAGCCCTTGAACCTGTCTCATGAGCGCCGAGTTTTTTTTCATTATCATAACCAACCCAGACACCTGCCGTAAGGCCCGGAACGTATCCGAGGAACCACGCGTCATTAAGTCCGTTAGTCGTACCTGTCTTGCCTGCGGCAGGGCGCCCGAGGCTCTTTGCCCGCCAGCCCGTGCCATGCTCTATAACCCCCTCGAGCATCTTTGTCATAAGGTAAGCCGTCTGCGGCGAAATTACCTCAGTAGAGTCTGGAGAGTTGTCTTCTATTACAACGCCGTCCTTATCGATAATCTTTGTGATAAAGACGGGCTCGGCTCTCTTACCCTCATTGGCGAAGACGGAAAAAACCGAGGTGAGATCGTATAGCGTAACGGCGCTTGAACCAAGGGCCAGAGAGAGGTCTCTTGAGAGCGGAGTTGTGATGCCAAGCTTTCGGGCATATTTAATGCAGTAATCAAGGCCGATTTTTCTTAATATCTTAATTGTAACGACATTTCTTGATTTTGCAAGGGCTGTTCTTATGGTTGTAGGCCCGCCAAAGCGTTTATCATAGTTTCTTGGGCGCCACTGCAGGGCGTTCTCGCTGTCTTCAAAGATTATCGGCGTATCCATGATAATAGTTGCCGGAGTTAAGCCTTTGTCAAAGGCCGCCGAGTATATAATGGGTTTAAAGGCTGAGCCCGGCTGACGCTTGGCCTGAATTGCCCTGTTGTACTGCGACTTTGAGAAATCACCACCGCCAACCATTGCCTTTATATAACCTGTAGCCGGGTCAAGGGCCAGTAGAGAGGCCTGTACAATAGGGTTCTGATAAAGGGCGAGGTGCAGGGGCCCTTTTTTTACATCTTTCAGAACTCTGACTCTTACAACATCACCTATATGAAAGAGAGTAAAGGGTTTTGAAATTCTCTTTCCCTCGGGCCTGCCTTTTGGGTTGTATAAGCGTGCAAGACGGTAGCCGCGCCAGCTAATCACACCTGAGATACCGCCTAAATCCAGGGTTATGCGCTTAGTACTGCTATTAAGCGCAGTAATAATACCCTCAACTACATCTTGGCGACGTGGAATTTTGTCTTTTCGAGCAAGTCTCAGCTTATTAATATATGCTGCGGTCTCATCAGGGTCGGTGATTGACTTTATTGGCCCGCGGTACCCTCGGCGGCGGTCAAAATCAAAAAGGCCTCTTGTAACGGCCTCGTTGGCGGACTTTTGAAGCCCGACATTAAGGGTAGTATAGATGTTGAGGCCGCCCTTGTAGAGGACGTCATCACCGTATTTTTCCTCGATATATCTTCTTACATGCTCTGTGAAGTAAGGGCCTACCCAGAGGGACTTTGTGATGAAAGGTCTTAGTTTTATAGTCTCGGCCTTTGCAAAATCCGCCTCGTTGGCAGTGATAAACCTCTCCTCGACCATACGCTGAAGGATAAACTCCTGACGCTTTTTTGAGAGCAGGAAGTTGATATAAGGGGAGTATCTGCTCGGGGCCTTCGGCAACCCGGCCATAAGTGCGCACTCGGCAAGGTCGAGGTCTTCTACGTTCTTGTCAAAGTAGGCCTGCGCCGCCGCCTGAACACCGTAAGAACCCTTGCCAAGATATATCTGGTTGAGGTAAAGGCTTAGAATCTCGCTCTTATTGAGGCGCTTTTCAATCCTCTTTGCGAGGATCATCTCTTTAATCTTTCTTAATATTTTCTTTTCAGGAGTGAGGAAAAAACCCCTTGCCACCTGCTGCGTAATAGTAGATGCACCCTGGACAATCTTACCAGCGGAGAGGTTTTTATAAAAGGCGCGCATAATACCCACATAACTTATGCCCTCGTGCTGGTAAAATTCAGCGTCCTCGGCGGCAAGAAATGCCTTGATAAGTTTATCAGGTATCTTCTCAATGGGTACGATAACCCTGCGCTCAATATAAAATTCACCAATAAGGGAGCCGTCATCGGAGTAGACACGTGTAACGAGGTTTGGCTCGTAGTGCTGCAGGGCATCGAGGTCTGGAAGCGTCAGTACAAGATAAGTATAAAAACCTATTAATAGCGCGGCGATAAATACAAAGGAGACAATGGCGTATATGATTAACCGTCTAAAGGAGAATATGCGTTTTTTCATCTTAAAAATATAGCAAAATCAATACCCTAAAGCAAGATATAGATAAGGTCTTTTATTCGCCGTTACAAGTGCGCAAGGGCCGGTTGTTATGAGCGCGCCCCCCATAAGGTCTTGAAAAAATATGCTTTTTACGTTAAATTAAAGGTGTATGCCCTTAACCTTGAAAAGGCGGTAACAAAGATTATGGTTAGATTTGAAGACATAGTTGAGATGATTACCACCTACAACCCCAAGGCGGATATTGAGCTGCTGAAGAAGGCGTACTTTTTTTCCGCCATGGTTCATAAAGGTCAGACCCGTCTCTCCGGAGAGCCTTACCTTACTCATCCCCTTGAGGTAGCCCATATTCTTGCCGAGCTGAAGATGGATACTCAGTCCATTGTCACCGGGCTGCTCCACGATACTGTTGAGGACACATATACTACGATTGAGAAGATTGAGGAGACCTTTGGCCCTGAAGTCGCCTCCCTTGTAGACGGCGTTACGAAGATAAGCCGTATTTCATTTGATAATAGAGAGGATCAGGAGGCTGAGAATTACCGCAAGATGATACTGGCCATGAGCCGCGACATTCGCGTTATCCTCATAAAACTCGCTGACAGACTTCATAACATGAGGACTCTTACGCACCATAAGGCCGTAAAACAGCGTCGTATCGCCGAGGAGACACTAAACATATACGCGCCTCTTGCCAACCGCCTTGGTATGGGCTGGATAAAGAACGAGCTTGAGGATCTCTCATTTTGTTTTATGGACAACGAGAGATACCGCTGGCTTGAGGAGAAGGTCTCTAAGGAGCGTGAGACATGGAACAAGTACACGGGAAACGCCCGCGCCATTATTGAGGAGGCCCTTACTGAGCATAAGATACACGCCGAGGTCTCTGGCAGGTTCAAGCACCTTTACAGCATAGAGAGAAAGATGAGGCTACAGGACTTGGAGTTCGAGGATATTCACGACATAATAGCCCTTCGTGTCATTGTCGCAGATGTTAAGGAGTGTTATTCCAGCCTCGGTCTCATTCATTCAATCTGGAAACCCGTACCGGGAACCTTTAAAGACTATATAGCTCTACCTAAACTTAACCTCTATCAATCCATTCACACTATTGTCATCGGCCCATATGGCGTGAGAATGGAGGTTCAGATTAGAACGGACGAGATGCACCGAGTGGCGGAGTACGGAATTGCCTCTCACTGGAAGTATAAGGAGGGCGGCGGCACCGGTGAGGAGGATTATAAGGATTACAAGAGGTTCGCATGGCTGCGACAGCTCCTTGAGTGGCAGCGTGACCTTAAAGACACAGACGAGTTTATGGAGTCCCTAAAAGTCGGGCTCTACCCCGACGAGGTCTTTATCTTTACCCCAAAGGGTGAGGTGAAGCAGCTTCCCACAGGGGCTACACCCGTTGATTTTGCATACGCCATTCATACGGATATTGGCAACCACTGCAGCGGAGCCAAGGTTAACGGCCAGATAGTCTCGTTGAAGACAAGGCTTCACAACGGTGATGTCGTTAATATCCTTACCTCCAGGGTTAGAAACCCAAGCTCTGACTGGCTAAATTATGT
>CAZEBZ010000093.1:1708-6019 GCA_964510775.1 uncultured Thermodesulfobacteriota bacterium | reverse complement strand
ACAAACTAAGAGACCTCTCCATGCACGACCACCTTACGGGAATATTCAACCGCAGGGCAGTCCTTGAGAGACTCTCACATGAGTTATCACGGGCATTGAGGGAGGACTATACAATATCTCTCGCAATGATGGATATAGATTTTTTCAAGAAAGTTAATGATACATACGGTCACAGCGCCGGGGACGACGTACTAAAAGAGTTTGTCAGCCGTGTCAACGGTGTAGTTCGCCCTTATGATATCCTTGGACGCTACGGTGGTGAGGAGTTTTTACTGATTCTTATTAAGACATCGCTGCCGCCAGCTAAGAGTATCTTTGAGAGAGTCCGCTGCAGCATGGAGGCAGAGCCTTTTAATGCTGAGGACAATGCCATTAAGGTAACGGTGAGTATGGGCGCGGCGCAGTGGAAGAAGGGTGAGAAGTCCGAGGACCTTATAAAGAGGGCCGATGAGGCCCTTTACCGCGCAAAAGAGAGCGGACGTAACTCTGTGGCCCTTGCCGAGTAGTTGTTATACATATTACCTGGTGTGAGAGAGGCTGCTCTTGTTTGCTCTTTTCCTAAAAATACCCTTATTAACCCTCCAGATACAGCCATTTTTTTAAGATAAGTATAGCCCCTCGCTTATCAAGGGGGTCGTTACCGTTTCCACAGTGCGGGTCTTGCGTGCATGACGGGCAGGAGACATCACAGGAACACTCCTCCATTAGCTTCAATGTAGCCTCAAACCACTCCTTAATAAAGTAAAAGCCTCTTTTTGTAAGACCAACGCCGCCCTCATGGCCATCGTAGATAAATATAGCCGCTGATTCAAGATCGCTCATAAATGAGTAGCTTAGCCCGCCAAGGTCCATTCTGTCGCATAGAGCGTAGAGCGGCAGCATAGCGATTGCGGCATGCTCTACTGCGTGCAGGGCGCCTCCTACACTGAAGCCACTCTCTCGTACCTCAATAAGAATATCCTCATCAACCTCCATCCATATACCCTGAGTTGTAAAGACAGTAGGCGGTAGATTTAGAGTAAATTCACCGAGATTACGTTCTGTTGAAATCTCTTTTCGTCTGTAGCCGGTTACTCTTTTATTTACCCTTAAGGTACCGTATAATAACTCAAGGGCCTTTAAACGTCTGCGCTCGATGACTGAAATTATCTCTATTTCTTCATTGGTTATAGCCGTTGTATGATAATTTATATCATCAACTGCGGTAACTGTGACAGAGCCGTCACCGGGGTCGAGTTTTTTTACCTTATAATGCAAACCACTGTGTATGTATATTGCCCCGGGGTGCAGGTCATGAAAGACCCTCTGTGAGCTTGAACCGCCGATAAGTCGGCCTGCTTCTGTAATTATCCTGTATGGCATACCGCTGCCGCGTATTGAGACCTCACGCTGAGGAGAGCGTGTTCGAGGATAACAGATATCGCCTTTTTTCCAGTAGCGGAGTTTTTCCTCATCTTGAAGCTCATATATCAGCTCCATGTGATTGGGAACATCATAAATAGTATCTGTGGATTTCAGCTGAATCTCTGATGCACTGCATAAAAGGTGCGGTTTTAGTATAACGGGATTTTCCATGTCAATTACAGCGGCCTCGACGCTTCTGCGAAAAAAGTCCTCGGGGTGACGCATGAAGTACTGGTCAAGGGCGTCTTCCATGGCTATAAGTATAATAAGAGAGTCGGAGTTCGATCTGCCGGCCCTGCCGCCCCGCTGCCACGTACTGCTAATGGTGCCGGGGTAACCTACGAGTATACAGACGTCAAGGCCGCCTATATCCATACCAAGCTCAAGGGCGCTTGTAGAGATAACACCCTGAAGCTCGCCGTTAAAGAGGCGTCGCTCTATTTCGCGTCGCTCTTGCGGTAAAAAACCTGCTCTGTAGGCGGATATCTTGTCTTTATACTCAGGTAGTGATTGAGCGACCCATGAGTGCATGAGTTCAGTAATCTTTCGTGCCTTTGTAAATGCTATGGTTCTAAGACCGCTCTCAATAGAGAGTGTGAAGAGTTTTGTAGCGAGAGTATAGGGGCTCTTACCGGTCTCGGCGTTGATAAAGATAAAATTGCGTACCCCAGAAGGCGCGCCGCTCTTATTAATAAGGGTATACTCAAGGCCAGTAAGTTCTTTACATAGTTCTTCGGCGTTGGCAATGGTAGCAGAGCAGGCGACAAAGAGGGGGGCTGCCCCGTAGTGATTGAGAATTCTACGAAATCTTCGCAGTACATTCGCCACATGTGAGCCGAAGACTCCGCGGTAGCTGTGCACCTCGTCAATGACTACGTATTTCAGGCGCCGTAAAAAAGTCTCCCACTCCTCATGGTTAGGGTTAATGGCAAGATGAATCATATCGGGATTTGTTAGCACAAGACCACGGGGTCTCTCTATGATTTTTTTTCTCATATATGATGACGTATCACCATCATATATTCTTGCTATATCATCAGTAGAGGCTCTTTTTTTACCAAAAGCCCCTGTTTTTTCGTCTTTTATTATGTCTTTTGCAAGTTCTGTGAAGGCCCTCTTCTGGTCATGGAGCAGGCCTTTTAATGGTGAGATATATAGAGCCGTGGCATGAGGGTCTTCAAGTATTGACTGCAGAATAGGTATCTGATAGATAAGGGATTTTCCACTTGCCGTGGGCGTCATTAAAACGATATTCTCGCCCTGTAGAAGCGCACCTATGCCATCGCTCTGGTGGCTATAGAGATTATTTATTCCTCTCTTGGCCATCATCTCTGTGATAAGAGGGTTAATGCCTTTTGGCCAGGGAGATTTAAGGGCAGGGCGCGCCTTTATTACCTCATGATGGGCTACATACCTGAGGTCGCCTCTACCCTTAATCGTCTCTATTAGTCTCTTTATATTCATAATTAACAATACCTTTCCTTAAAATATAACATGATTTACCGCCCTTTGCACCCCCTCTGTAGGGACGGCAAGCATGGCGCTGCTGCCTCTGTAGCAATAGAGATAAGGAGCGATTGGGATTGACAAAAGAGGGTTTTCAGAGTAAGCTTTAAAGAACTAAGTACAAGTCTTTTAATAGAAAAAGACAGAGAGAGGTATAGGTTTAATGGAGAAATTAAGGTGTCAGAACTGCGGCTTGAATATAAGCCCTGAGGCACTCAAGTATGTCGTTGAGATACGGAGTTTCGCCGACTTTGATGGTTACATTGATGATGATAGCTCCGAGGGAATAGAAGACGGCATAAATACTTTCCTTGACGCCATGGAAGATATGGATATAGCAAAGGTTGAGGAGGATGTCTCAAAGGATCTGATCCTCATATTATGCAAGAAATGCCGTGATAACTTTATGAATGACCCCTTGCAGACAGGATATCAGAGTGTGCAGGGGGATAACTTCAAACCCATCCTACATTAACCGACTAAGACCAATGACGGTTAAACTTCTTGCTAAGGGGCGCCCAAAGGCCCTACTCCCTTAATAAAAAAACATTTATATGAGGTAATACACGATTTATGCGTTATGCGATAATTTCAGACGTGCACGCTAATATAGAGGCCTTGAATTCTTTTTTCGATGACCTCGCTCAGAACCCTGTTGACAAGATAGTATGCCTTGGAGATCTTGTTGGCTATAATGCCAACCCAAACGAGTGCATAGATATTATAAGGGAGAAAAAAATACCCTGCGTAATGGGTAATCACGACTCCTTAGCCGCGGGGATTAATGATCTCTCGGAGTTTAATCTGCTGGCCGCCGATGCCATTGAGTGGACAAGGAGCGTACTTACTGAAGAGAACAAGGCCTTTTTGGCAGGGCTGCCGAGACAATTTGCCGTAAAAAAGGATTTTTTCGCCGTACACGGCTCTATAAATGACACAGACCGTTATATTTACGGAGCTGTTGACGCACTGAGGAATTTCAAGGCCCTTGCAAATGTAAAAGATCAGAATATCTGTTTTTTTGGCCATACCCATGTGCCGATTGCTTATCTCGGCGCCAATGAATCGGTACGGATGAACCTTGATAATCTTGTAAAGCTGAAAAAGGGCGCAAGTTATCTTATTAACCCCGGAGGACTCGGTCAGAGCCGCGATAAAGACCCAAGAGGCTCTTATCTCATCTATGATACTAAATCGATGGAGGTCAGTTTTCATAGAGTAGAGTTTGATATTGATTCTACTGTAGAGAAAATTATCGCCGCCGGTCTCTCTCCGAGACTTGGGGAACGCCTGAAACTTGGCTGGTAGGGGCCAGAGGCCCTATTATTGTTACATTGAGACTATCGATGATCTTTGCCGCCAAGAAGTTCTTATTACCTGCAAGTGCCTGAGACGTGGCTG
>CAZEBZ010000093.1:0-1608 GCA_964510775.1 uncultured Thermodesulfobacteriota bacterium | reverse complement strand
TTTGCCGCCAAGAAGTTCTTATTACCTGCAAGTGCCTGAGACGTGGCTGGTAGGGGGCGCAGAGCTTATGTCTTAATGCTCTCGTCCCAGTTCAAGCAAGGCAGGTCTTTTTACCTATTCGGCTGTGCTGTAATTGAATATATGTAGAGGTGCGGCACTTTATGCAGTAGAGCAGATGTGAGGTTTTTAACGCTCCTATGTTCAGCTGCTTAGGGAAATCTCTCTTGCGCCTCGGGCTCTATCTCTTGATAACCGGCAACACTCTCTATATCATTGATTGACTGCAAATAGTCGTATCTCTGTGTCTGTGGTCTCTGCACTCTCTTGACTTGCTTCACTTACTTTATTCCCTGAGACCGTAAAACTTCTTACCTCACTCTGCAGGTCAGAGGCAAGGTGCGCCAACTCGTTACTTCTGAGGGAAATCTCTCTTGCGTCTTCGGCAGTATCTCTTGATATACCGGCAACACTCTCTATATCGCTGCTTATCTGATTGGCCACTGTGGATTGTTCTTCTGAGACATGAGCTATCTGCATAATCATAGATGTAACTTGCTCCACCTCTGAAATTATATTGCCTAATGCGCTTCCGGCATCCTCTGCAAGGCTTACTCCTTCCTCTACAACGTTTACCTCCTTATCCATGCTTTCCAGCGCTTTACCTGTCTCGTCCTGAATATCTTGTATCATACCGCCTATTTCCTTTGTTGCTTGTGTTGATTTCTCCGCCAGTTTACCAACTTCACTGGCAACTACTGCAAATCCACGTCCATGCTCGCCGGCTCTTGCCGCCTCAATTGCCGCGTTTAATGCCAGGAGGTTTGTCTGAACAGCAATATCATCAATAACTGTTATAATCTTACCTATTTTTTGTGTGCGGCTCTCAAGAGTGGCAATTACCTCGCTTGACGCTCGTGCAGTCTTTGATATACCCTTGATGCTTGTTATTGTCTTGGAGACGCTATCTCCGCCCATTCCCGCGGCATCATCGGCGACTTTTGCCGCACCTGCGGCATTAGATGCGTTCTTTGCTACCTCGATAATAGTGGCGCTCATCTCTTGAGAGGCCGTAGCGGCCTGTGATGCTCTCTCGCTCTGCGTATCAGAGCCTCTTGTTATCTCAGCGCTGGATACATTTAATCTCTTGGAGGTTTCGGAAATATCTTGTGCTGAGGTTGTTAATTTTAAGATAATCTGCTCGAAGGCTGCTATCATAGTATTAAAAGCCTCTGCCATTGCTCCAAGCTCATCATCGCTCTTAAGACCGCTTCGCATGGTAAGATTTTTTTCCTTTGCCATCTTTGTCATTGTCTGGGCAAGAGTGGTTATAGGTCGAAGAATACTTAGCCCCAGCCACAAGAGTGAGGCTATAATCATAACCGCCAGGACTAAGAGAGAGATAAAGGAAATAAGGCTGACTTTATAAAGATGCTCTGTAATTGATTCCTGCACTTCTTCTAACATCGTCTGAAGCAGTGTCTCGCTCTGATGGACAACATCACGCATCTCACCTTGTAAACCCTGAGAACTGGTGAGGCCTTTTTTCTCATAACCATGAACGAGCGCCAGAAAACGAGCGTAGTATTGGTCAAGAAGGGTATTTATTTT
>CAZEBZ010000092.1:0-6042 GCA_964510775.1 uncultured Thermodesulfobacteriota bacterium | reverse complement strand
GCAAGCCACGAGGTGAGCAGGGGCGGAGAGACCATAAAACTCTCGGCAAGGGAGTATGCACTTCTCGAGTATTTGGCCTATAATACCGGTAACGTTGTTACAAGAACGCAGATAGTTGAGCATATCTATCATGAAGATACGGAGATGGACTCCAATGTCGTAGACGTATATATTAATTATCTGCGCAAAAAGATAGACAGAGAACCGTGGGCCAAGTTGATTCATACCATTCGGGGCGCAGGATACATCTTAAAGTCAGAGTAGCTCCTTCCCTACATGTTCAACTCTATAAAGATAAAGATAATCATCTGGTGTCTTGCTATATTCTCTGTTGTCTTCGCAGGGCTTGAGACATTTCTCTACTATGAGCTTGAGGGTGTTGCCATAGAGTTTGTTGATGAGCATATACGCTCAGAGATAGACATTATGAGCGGTATTCTGAGGATTGAGAAAAGTCATGGTCAGCTTGCTACGGAGCTTGTGGAGTTATCTATTGCCGCGAAGGGTAAGTATGGCAAGAAGTTCTCAGGACGATATTATCAGATAGTCTCTGTAAATGGCAAGGTGCTCACAAGCTCTCCATCGCTGAGTGAAGGCCAGACTCTACCTGTTCTTCCGGCTACGGCCGATGGTCTCTTGTACAATGTAGAGGGGCCAAATGGCAGCCCGCTGCGGATGATCAGCAAGGCTGTGGACTTTGGCGGTCTCGTGCTTATCTTTCAGGTAGCTGATTCCCTTACGGACACCTACCGTCTTGTAAGCTCTTTTAGGAAAATAGTCCTGATTATTTACCCCGCCGTCTTCTTAATCTGTGCTCTTGGTATATTTTTTATGACCAAGTGGGCCTTGAGGCCTATTAACATCTTTGCATCAAAAATCAGTCATATTACAGATAAAAACCTTTACGAGAGAGTTGATGAGAAGCATCGGCCTGTTGAGCTGAAGGCGCTTACCTCCAGTTTTAATACTATGCTGGGCCGTCTTGAGCAGTCTTTTGAGAGAAAGAAAAAATTTCTATCCGACGCCTCACACGAGCTGCGTACCCCTACTTCCGTTATTAAGAGCTACTGCGATGTAATGCTTACAAGAGAGCGCGAGGGTGAGGTTTATAAAGAGGCCCTTTCAAAGATTGGCGTCACCGTTAACAGGATGACAGAGCTTATTAACAGGATACTTGTCATCTCAAGGATAGATTCCAATTCATCGGAGCTGCGTCTTGTACATCTTGGCGTTAAGAGTCTTATTGTAGATGTCTTTAGGCTTGTAGGGCAGGCGGCAATCGAGAAGGGAGTTACCCTTCGTGCAGAGGGGGAGGAGGTGGAGATAAGAGCTGACCGCGATAGTCTCTTTGAGGTCTTTACCAACCTTATTGAGAACGCAGTTAAGTATAACCGCGAAGGCGGCCGCGTTGATGTACGCATTTCTACTGATAACGGATTTTGTCTTATCTCTGTTGAGGATACGGGCATGGGTATTGACGAAAAAGATCTTGAGAACATTTTCAAGAGGTTCTACCGTACTGATGCGAGCCGCGGACTTACCGTGGGCTCAGGACTGGGGCTCTCTATTGTCAATGCCATTGTCAAGGCCCACGGCGGACATATTGAGGTTGAGAGCGACAAGGGCCGCGGCAGCAGGTTTAAGGTCTTTTTCCCAATAAACTACAGTGTCTAAAAGCGCCGTTCTGACTTTACAATACCACTCTTTTTTCTCTCCATCTTATGACTCCGTGGCTCTGCGGTTTTTCCCTCTCCTTGTGATACGCTAATGACCCTCGCTCTATTTAAAATTTTCAAATTTCCCCTTTTTTATGATATTATTTCTCTATAAGTTGTCTATAGAGTCTTTATAAGTTTCATTGAAAATCGGCTTCTAACGGGGCCATTGGAGTAGTGGATATAATGGATAAGGTAGAGTGCTGCGGTAAATCTCATGAGATACCTCGAAGAAGGCTTGGAGGTACGGGAGAGATGGTAAGTATTCTAGGTCTTGGCGGAGAGGGGGTCTTAAGGTCATGGGGGCAGGAGAAAAAGGCCGTAGAGCTTATTAACGGCGCCATTGATATGGGCGTGAATTATATGGAGTCGGCAAGGGCCTATGAGGGGAGCGAGGCCTATTTTGGCAAAGCCCTGGGCACGCGGCGCGGTGAGGTATTTCTTGCCGGCAAATCTCACGCGAGGGATAAGCAGGGCGCAATGGCCCATCTTCATGAGACGCTGAAGAATATGGGCACTGATTATCTTGATCTCTGGCAGATTCACGATGTAAGAACAGAAGAAGACATGAATGCCATATTCTCCGCCGGTGGAGCATACGAGGCCTTTACCTCTGCTAAAGAAAAAGGGCTTGTACGTTTTATCGGCATCACCGGACACCACGACCCAACGGTACTGGCAAGATGTATCCGTGAGTATGATTTTGATACAGTGCTTATACCCGTAAATCCCGCAGAGCCCGCCTATAAACCATTTGTAGAAGAGGTTGTACCTGTTGCGAGCGCGAAGGATATGGGCATTATTGCCATGAAGGTATATCTTCGCGGCGGTCTGAACGCCCCGAAGAGGCTGCTCTTCTGCTACGCCCTTACTCAACCTGTAGCCACATCAGTAATCGGCTGCGATACCCTTGAGCAGCTTAAAGAGAATGTTGAGATAGCCGCTTCTTTTATACCTTTGAGGTTAAAAGAGGTGGAGCGTTTTACTACCTTTATATCCAGCCAGGCGCGTGAACTCATGTACTATAAACCCTGAGGGCATTTTTTTCTGTGGTTTAAAGAAGCGAGGCACTTGTGATACCCTTAAAGGACGATGCCCCGCGAGACTCATTCCCCTATGTCACTATTTTTATAATCATTCTCAACGTGGCGGTCTTTATCTATGAGATAAGTCTTGGCTACCGCGGTATGGGACGTTTTATCTATTCTACGGCTGCCGTGCCCTTTGAGATTACCCACTTCGTAGATATCGGTGAGGCGGCCGTTGTGATGCCGCCCTTTACTCTTCTTACTTCTATCTTTGTTCACGGCGGTTTCCTTCATCTTGCCGGCAATATGTTATTTATCTGGATCTTCGGAGATAATGTCGAGGATCGCCTCGGCCACGTTAAGTTTATAATCTTTTACCTCCTTACCGGTCTTATTGCGAGCCTCACTCATGTGCTGGCCGCGCCCGCCTCTACACTTCCAATGATAGGCGCCTCAGGGGCCATAGCGGGCATTCTTGGCGCATATTTTGTCCTCTTTCCACGCGCTAATGTAAAAACCCTTGTATTCCTCTTTGTATTTGTAAGTATCGTAAGAATTCCCGCCGTATTCTTTCTTGGTATCTGGTTTGTTTTTCAGGTCTTAAGCTCAGGCAGCGCAACGGGGATTGCATGGTACGCACATATAGGCGGCTTTGTGGCAGGGGCTGTGCTTATAAGGTTTTTTGTACGCGGTGGTAATGTCGTGACTTATTTAAGAGAGTAGGCAGGTTGTAAGAAGTATAAAATTTTGTGCATTTTTTAGGTAAGGGAGATATTTGCAGGAGATATAAATATCTGTTGTTTTATTAGCCTCGTAAGGGCAGAGTCCTTAGGCGGAACTTGAAGCGCTGCGTGGAGTGATTTTTATCAGACCTGTCTTTTGCGGTATAGTATCTTACTTTTTTCAAGGCCGCCTCGCGAAGAAGTCTCCTGTTTACTATGAGGTCAGAGACCTTAACTACGCTCAGGCCTTGTTTAAGCAGATCGTCGAGCATCTCACCGAGTATTGATGAGGCCCTCTCAGAGCCGCGGTCTGTTCCAAGGTGCATGAGTACAATGCCTCCGCCGAGGTGACCGCCGTTATCGCCAAAAGTAAGTATTTTCTTCTTTATTTCTCTCGCGCTATGGTACAGATGTGAGGATCTGTCATCTACCCAGTCAAGGCTGTCAAGGCTCGCGTGTTTTTTACTGTCGTAAGTCCAGCCTATGTGAAGGTATCCTGCGCTAAAGGCCCAGGCCCGAAGCGTTGCGTTTACCTCCCCGTAGGGCGCTCTCCAGAGCGGCGACATATGGCGGCCCGTTACCTCAAAGAAGCGTTCTTCCGCTGTATTTAGTTCTCTGATAAGAAATTCTCTTGTAACATGGGGTAGGGTTTTTTGTGTGCCGTTAATCTCAAGCTGAGTAAGGTGGGGGTGAGTTGTGGTGTGGTTGCCTACTTCGTGGCCTTCTGCCACAATTCGCCTTGTTATTTGCGGGTGCAGCTTTATAAAGTTGCCGCTTAGAAAGATAGTAGTCGTGATATGTCGTTTTTTCAGTATATCAAGTATCTCACTTGCCTGCCCGGCGCCTATGCCACCGTCGAAGGTTACGGATATGCGCGTTCCGTTAATATCTCCACGGGTAATATTTGGCGGGCTTGTAAGATAGTTTTTTTTCAGCCTCTTTCTTCTCCTCTTAAACTCGGTAATGCCTGTCTTTTCGGCGTAGTTGGAGGCAAGGGTTGAGCGTTGGGAAGATAGAGGCGCGCGCAGTGAAATAAAGCCGCTTCTCATATTTGTATCGGAGCCTTTGATGGCGTTATCATGCCGCGGCCCGTATTCTGCTGCTGGAGCGGATTTAATTGGTGCTGAAAAAAGAATAAGGGTAAGGGCTAGCAGAGCAAGGAAAAGAGCGCGAAGCGAGGCAGTACTCACGTTGAGAAAGAAATATGTTTTGTTCATGTCAGCGCGCGTATTAGAGTATTAGAGTTAAAAAGAGCGGGAAGTAGTAGATAGCGCTTTACATCCAATTGTCACTTCTTTTATCATCAAGGCACATGAAGGTCAATCTTTTTTTGCATATATAAAAAGAAAACATATTGCAAAATATACTGTTATTGTAATAATATAAACAATACTATCAATTAAAGAGGGGGAGATTATGGCAGTAATGACAGAAGACAGAACCTTTAAGTCGATTCTTTTTCCAACTGATTTCTCAGTTGCCTCAGAACATGCCGCCTCTTATGCTACATCTCTTGCGCGGTGTTACAAGGCAACGCTTTATGTTCTTCATGTTATTGACCTCTCTCTTGAGGGCGGCGGTATGTATGTGCCTCATACTTCTTTTGATGTCCTTGATAAGGAGGAAGCCTCTGTTGAGGCGAAGTCTCTGAAAAAATTCTGTTCTTCGCTCTCTTACCCCGATAATAAGATTGAGGCTGTTATCTGCACAGGCGTTCCTCATGAGGAAATTTTACGCGTTGCCGGAGAAAAGCAGGTGAACCTTATAGTCATGGGTACAACAGGTGAGTCCGGCGTCGGTCGTATTGTCTACGGCTCCACTACAGAAGATGTTACGAGAAATACGCACATACCTGTGCTTGCCATCCCGCCAGTGGATTAATTTTTTTATACCTCTTAACTAAAGGCTGATTAATGTTTGGAATAGGTTTTACCGAGCTTCTTCTTGTACTTGTTGTGGCTCTTCTTGTGCTTGGGCCTGATAAGCTTCCTGAGGTTGCGAGGAGTGCGGCCAAGGCTTATAACGAGCTCAGGAGGACGGGGCTCGACCTCAAGCGCACGGTAAAGGATATGAACCTTGCAGGTATTGTTAATGATAGCCTTGACATAAAAGATAATAAGGGGGTGGAGAACTCAGGTAAGGATACTGCGGCGGAGGCCGCTTCCACCGATGGAGCTAAGAAGGCTTCCCGGAAGGCTACCTGATTATGACAGATGAGCAGGCCGCTGCCGCGCGGCTGACGGGGCATCTGCGCGAGCTTAGAAAAAGACTGATTATCTCCATTGCAGCCCTTGTACTTGCTTTTGCCATTTCATACTTCTTTTCCGACAGACTCTATAGCTTTCTTGTCTCTCCGCTGCTTCCCGTAATGCCGCGCGGCTCGGAGTTCATAACCTTTACAGGTATTGTAGAGCCATTTTTTGTATATATAAAGGTCGGTTTTCTCGGCGCCGCCGCACTTGCAAGTCCGGTTATTCTATTTGAAGTGTGGTCTTTTGTGGCCCCGGGGTTATACGCCTCAGAGAGGCGCTGGTTTCTCGCCACGGTATTTTTCTCATTCCTACTCTTTATCAGCGG
>CAZEBZ010000091.1:0-6067 GCA_964510775.1 uncultured Thermodesulfobacteriota bacterium | reverse complement strand
CCAAAGATGGCACGAAGGAGTTTTTCCTCTGGAGAGAGCTGAGTCTCGCCCTTTGGAGTAATCTTTCCAACAAGTATGTCGCCTGGAGCTACCTCGGCGCCTATCCTCACGATACCGCTCTCGTCAAGATCCTTAAGGGCCTCTTCTCCCACATTGGGGATATCGCGCGTTATCTCTTCCTTACCAAGCTTAATATCACGGGCGACTATCTCGAATTCCTCGATATGAACGGAAGTAAAGACGTCTTCTTTCAGCAGGCGCTCACTAAGGAGTATGGCATCCTCAAAGTTATAACCGCCCCAGGGCATAAAGGCCACGAGTACATTGCGTCCAAGTGCAAGCTCACCCTCGTCGATGGAAGGGCCATCGGCAAGCACCTGCCCGGAAATGACCTTGTCGCCGCGATAGACGATTGGTTTCTGATTAAAGCAGGTGTTCTGATTGGAACGCCTGAACTTAATAAGGTTGTATAGGTCTACACCGCCGGTCTCGTTACGTATAACTATTCTTGATGCGTCTACATTCTCAACAACTCCGGCATTGTCGGCAAGCACTGTAAGACCTGAGTCCCTTGCCACAACGCTCTCCATACCTGTGCCAACAAGAGGAGCCTCAGTATTAAGAAGAGGCACTGCCTGACGCTGCATATTAGAGCCCATAAGGGCCCTGTTTGCATCATCGTTCTCAAGAAAAGGTACAAGAGCGGCGGCGATGCTTACGAGCTGATTAGGCGAGACGTCCATGAGGGTTACGTCCTCGGCGCGGGCCATAATAAAATCTCCTGATTTACGGGAAGAGACAAATTCGTTTATAAACTTACCTCCCTCATCAACAGGGGCGTTAGCCTGCGCTATGACGTGATCCTCCTCGTCAAGGGCAGATAGATGTATAATTTTTGTCGATACAACTCCGCCTGATACCTCACGGTAGGGTGTCTCAATAAAACCAAAATCATTTACACTGGCATATGTAGCGAGAGATACGATAAGACCGATGTTCGGCCCCTCAGGCGTCTCAATCGGACATATCCGGCCGTAATGCGTGGCGTGTACGTCACGTACCTCAAAGCCCGCTCTCTCACGCGTAAGTCCACCGGGGCCGAGGGCAGAGAGCCTTCTCTTATGAGTTATCTCCGAGAGTGGATTGGTCTGGTCCATAAACTGAGAGAGCTGACTGGAACCGAAAAATTCCTTTATGACAGCTGTCACGGGTTTTGGATTTATAAGGTCGTGAGGCATAAGGGTCTCAAGCTCACCAAGACTCATCCTCTCCTTAACGGCGCGCTCCATACGCAGGAGGCCAATCCTGTATTTATTCTCAAGAAGCTCACCTACGCTCCTGATTCTACGGTTACCGAGATGATCTATATCATCAACAGAGCCAAGTCCGTTTTTCAGCCCTACGAGATATTTTACAGTAGCGTGAATGTCTTTTTTTCTAAGTGTTGTCTCATCAAGAGGCACATCAAAGCCAAGTTTACGGTTTAACTTAAGCCTGCCCACTCTTGAGAGGTTGTAGCGTGCTGAGTTGAAAAATAATGAATCCAGAAAAGTATTAGCCGTCTCAACATTAGGTATGTCGCCCGGTTTCATACGTTTATATATCTCGACTCTGGCGTTGAGAGTCATTGCCGTATCAGGGTCGTCGGGATTATCCTTCCTGTAGGAGGCAACAGTCTTTGTCTCCTCTGCGCTCACCTTATCGCCAAGGAGAGTCTCTCTGAAGAAGGGACCTATGGCATCAAGATAAAGGAGCTTGAATGTATTAATATCTCTCGCCGTAAGGCTGTCAAGAACCTCGCGTGAGAGAGGCTGGTTGCACTCCAGAAGCACCTCACCCGTAGCGGGGTCTACTATATCCTGGGCGACTATACGCCCGATAATATCATCAAGGACAACTGGCAGGCGTTCAATCTCGGCGGCTTTCATCTTCTTGGTGGCAAATTTGGTAATCTTCTTTCCGGCCTTTACAATTACATCGCCCGTAGAAGGTACCTTTATATCAAGACTCGCTATCTGACCAACTATATAATCAGAGAGTACGCCCCTGTATATGTCCTTACCCTCGATTGTAATATCTTCGCTTGGATAAAAATCATTGAGCAGCTCCTCAACAGAATAGCCAAGTGCCTTGAGGAGTATGGTTACGGGCATCTTGCGTCTCTTGTCTATTCTGACATAGAGTATGTCTTTCTGATCGAACTCAAAGTCAAGCCAGGATCCGTGATAGGGGATAACCCTTGCTGTATAGGCTATCTTGCCTGAGGTGGTCTTATCTTTGCCCATCTCAAAAAAGACGCCCGGCGACCTGTGGAGCTGACTGACAATAACCCTCTCCGTGCCGTTAATAATAAAGGAACCCGTATCGGTCATGAGGGGTATTTCGCCAAAGTAGACTTCCTGCTCCTTTATATCGCGCACACTCTGCGCGCCCGTCTCCTCGTCGCGATCCCACATGGTAAGTCCCACGAGTATCTTAACGGGAGCGGCGTAAGTCATGCCCTTCTGCCGGCACTCCTCTACGGTATACTTGGACTCCTGAAGAGTGTACCTTACAAACTCAAGAGAGGCCTTGCCGCTAAAGTCTTTAATTGGGAATGAACTCTCGAAGACAGCCTGCAGACCCACAGACTCTTTAGCCTCTTCACTAACTCCTGCCTGAAGAAAACGTACGAAAGACTCTTTCTGTACATCAATAAGGTTGGGCATGGTGCCCACCTTTCCGATTTTCGAGTAGTCTTTGCGAAGGTATTCCCCGTTTCTGATATAATGGCTCGCCACTATATAGCACTCCTTATCTTAATAGCCCCCTTTAACAGGACCTGCCCGAAGGGAATTTCCGCTACGGGCATGTCCTAAAGGGTATCTGTATCACTTCTGTAAAAAGGCGGCTTTGTGAGCGGCCCTCTTTTCTGCTAAAGGCAATTTAACGGTCTACTTAATTTCCACAGTTGCGCCGGCGCCCTCAAGCTGCTCTTTTATCTTGTCGGCCTCGTCCTTTGAGACGCCTTCCTTTACGGCCTTAGGCGCGGCTTCAACAAGATCCTTTGCCTCTTTAAGACCAAGTCCCGTTACGGCGCGCACCTCTTTGATGACCTTAATCTTCTGCGCTCCAAAAGAGGTCATAACAACATCAAACTCCGTCTTTTCAGCAGCTTCTGCCGGGGCGGCTCCGCCGCCTGCGGCTGCTACGGCAACAGGCGCCGCGGCGCTTACGCCGAACTTTTCTTCCAACTCCTTAACAAGTTCGCTGAGATCAATCACACTCATATTCTCTATAAACTTTACGACATCATCTTTCGTTACACCTGCCATCTTACGGCCTCCATAATATATTTTAAGTGTTTTGTTTTTTATTCAGCCTTATTATCCGCTATTGCCTTAAGGGCAAAGAGGAACTTTCTCTGCACCCCGCTAAGTACGCCCACAAGACTCGATGCCGGTGAGCTGAGACTGCCGAGAAGTTTTGCAAGCAATACTTCTCTTGAAGGCAGGGTGGCGAGGCTCTTGATCTCTTCCGCCCCGATTAAGCTACCTGCCATTACCGCGGCAAGAGGTTTTAACTCTTTATGCTCTTTAGCAAAGGCAATAAGCGTCTTTGCGCTAAGGGCCGCGTCATCGTAGCTAAAAGCAAGTGCAACGGGTCTATCCATGAACTCAGCAAGACCGGCTTCGTCTCTACCCTCAATGGCCCTCTTTGCAAGAGTGTTTCTCACAACCTTAAAGTCCGAGGAGGCATCGCGCATGGCCTGCCTGAATTCCGTCATCTCAACGGCTTTGATGCCGCTGTACTCGGCGATAAATGTAGCGCCGGAGCGGTCGAGCTTATCCTGAAGATCTTTTACATACTTTTCTTTATCAGTTCTATCCAAGCTATTTTTCACCCCTTTCCATTCGTCAGAGTCAGCACGAGTCGGCCCTGAGAACAACAGGGTCATTAAAATCGTATAGATCTCGGCAGGATTTTTATGCCCCTATCACACGGCGGCCCCTGCTGTCTCTGATCTTTAAATTTAACAGCAATTATATAAAAAACTATTTTCCGAGAGTACGCATCTCCGATGTATCAAGCTTTATTCCCGGCCCCATCGTAGTAGAGAGATTAAGGCTCTTAAGATAGATACCCTTGCTCGCGGCAGGTTTGGCCTTTATAATGGCATCCATAAGACAGAGCAGGTTTTCCTTGAGCTTATCACTGCCAAAAGAGACCTTGCCGATTGGCACATGAATATTACCGGCCTTATCTACCCTGAACTCTACCTTACCTGCCTTGAGGTCAGTAACGGCCTTTGCAACATCAAAGGTAACAGTTCCGAGCTTGGGATTAGGCATAAGCCCCCGCGGGCCAAGAACCTTACCGAGCTTTCCTACCTCGCCCATCATATCAGGGGTGGCGACAGTAGCGTCAAAGTCGAGCCATCCTCCTCGCACCTTTGCAACCATTTCCTCAGAGCCTACAAAATCCGCTCCGGCCTCTGTTGCCTCGGCCTCTTTCTCTCCCTTTGCAAAGACAAGCACACGAGTCTTCCTGCCCGTTCCATTAGGAAGGACAACAGAGCCGCGCACCATCTGCTCAGGGTGTTTTGGGTTGACGCCGAGCCTGCCTGATACGTCTACAGTCTCGTCGAACTTAGTGGCCGATGTCTCAGGGACAAGACCAAGCCCCTCATCTATAGTATAGGCCTTCTGCGCCTCGACCTTCTCATTTGCCGCCGTATATCTCTTTCCCTTTTTCATATCCGCCTCAGCCCTCCACCGTAATGCCCATGCTTCTTGCCGTAC
Organism: uncultured Thermodesulfobacteriota bacterium; assembly: GCA_964510775.1. Lineage (GTDB taxonomy): Bacteria > Desulfobacterota > GWC2-55-46 > GWC2-55-46 > JADFVP01 > JAJRZX01. The sequence continues at coordinate 1,286 of CAZEBZ010000091.1, read as the reverse complement.
CTGCTATATTAGAAACCGCTGCCTCAAGCGTAGAGGCCGTAAGGTCAGGAGTCTTTAATTTGGCAATCTCCTCAACCTGCTCTCTCGTAACCTTGCCAACCTTTGTCTTATTCGGCTCATTAGAGCCTTTCTCAAGACCTGCGGCCTTAAGTAGAAGCACCGCCGCAGGCGGCGTCTTTGTAATAAAAGTAAAACTCCTGTCAGCGTATACCGTGATGACAACAGGTATGACCATGCCGGCCTCGGACTGCGTCTTGGCATTAAATGCCTTGCAAAAGTCCATTATATTCACGCCATGCTGACCAAGAGCAGGGCCTACGGGCGGGGCGGGATTTGCCTTACCTGCTGGTATCTGAAGTTTTATCTGACCTATTATCTTTTTTGCCATAACCTTAGTGAACCTCTCTCGTATAGGAATTTTTTGAAACAATTAATTCAATATCATGTCTTCTCTACCTGCCCAAAGTCAAGCTCCACGGGGGTAGGTCTGCCAAAGATGCTCACCATTACGGAGAGCTTGCCTTTATTGGGTTTTACGTTCTCCACGATGCCGTTAAAGTTGGTAAAGGGCCCGTCAATAACGCGTACGTTCTCGCCTTCCTCAAAGAGAACCTTTGGCTTGGGCCTTGCCGTACCTTCCTCTATCTGCCTGGTTATCCTCTCCACATCTTCATCAGGTACGGCCGGAGGCGCCGCGTCTTTACCGCCTACAAAACCCGTGACCTTTGAGACGCCTTTTACGATATGCCACGTCTCGTCGTTGTACTCCATGTTGATAAGGATATAACTGGGAAAGAATTTACGTGAAGAGGTTCTCTTCACTCCCTTCACCATATCCACTACCTTCTCCATAGGCACAAGGATATCGCCGAAGAGGTCTTCCTTTCCCTTTAGCCGTATAGTCTCCTCAAGGGCGGCCTTCACCTTGTTCTCATATCCGGAATATGTATGAACTACGTACCACTTTTTCGACATAAGACCTCACTTCACTTCATTATCATACCGACAATCTTAGCAAGCCCCATATCAACGATGCCCATGAAGATAGCCAGAAGGGCCGTTACGGCTATTACAATCCATGTCGAGTTCATGGTCTGCTGCTTTGACGGCCATGTAACCTTTTTAAGTTCCTGTCTGGCCTCGGAGAAAAACTGCTTTGATTTTCCAATACTTATCATTATATTCCTGCTCCGTCCTACGGGGCCCTCCAAGCCAGGAGACCCTGTATACAAAAAACCCAAACCGGAGAATCCGGCCATCAAGGGATCGCGTGCTGGCAGGCCAGG
>CAZEBZ010000090.1:0-6081 GCA_964510775.1 uncultured Thermodesulfobacteriota bacterium | reverse complement strand
TGGATAATGAGGGCGTCGGCGGCACGTCAATCGGGCAGCTCCTGCGGTGTAATAATAATTCTTTATCTGACCTTGAGAGCAAACTCGTTGTTATGCTTAAAAAGCGTGACCAGTGGTTACGTCATATGGGGAGCTGCGGCAGAGGCCTTGAAGGCGCTGCGGAAGAGGCACTTAGAAAAGGCCTTGAGGGGGCGCTGACGCGCATTGTAGAAGACGTCTTAGAGGAGGCCTGCGAGGCCTTTCCCGCCGCCCTTGGCGAGTTATTTTTGCCTCTTGCAAGGTACGCGGGAGCGCATATAGCGCGAGATAATCCTATCTCTCACCTCGCTGAGATTGAGGCCCTGCCCGGAGCAGCGGCCCATAGTCTTGGTCTCTGGAAGGCTATTGCGGATTTACTCTGCCTAAAGAGCAGAGCAAGCTGGCGAAGCGGGCGGGGGGTGAATATAAGCATTGGTTTTCCCTCAGATAAGACCAAGGAGGCACAAGAGGCCAAAGATGCCTTCAAGGCACTGCTCCGCGCCCTGGAGGGAGAAGATAGGTTTTTGCGGGCCTTACTGGAGCTGCGCCTCTTGCCAAATCCGCGCTATGATGATGAGGACTGGAAGACTCTGCTGGCCCTCCTTCATCTATTGCCCCTCGCCGTAGCCCATCTTCGCGAGGTCTTTGCCAAAGAGCAAACCCTTGATTTTCCCGCCGTCTCTATGGCGGCTATTGAGGCCCTTGGCCCTGAGGATAACCCCACGGACTTGATGCTTCTTCTTGATAACACCTTCAGGCATATCCTCGTTGATGAGTATCAGGATACCTCACGGACGCAGCTAAGCCTCCTGCAGGCCCTTACCTGCGGCTGGGAGGAGGGTGACGGCAGGACGCTCTTTATCGTCGGTGACCCCATGCAGTCCATATATCGCTTTCGTGACGCTGATGTGGGGTTATTTCTTCGCGCAAGGAGCGAGGGAGTGGGGCATTTAAGGCTCGAACCGCTAAGGCTGAAGACCAACTTCAGGTCTGAGGGGCACCTGGTTAACTGGGTAAATGATACTTTTGGCCTCGGCGAAGTCTTTCCCGCAGCTGAGGATGCCACTACAGGCGCCGTGCCCTTTAGCGAGGCCTCTGCCGTAAAGGGGCGCTCCGAGGCCGCGCGGGTGAATATTACGCTGTACCGAGGTCGGGCAGATAGGCAGGAGGCCCTGGATATTTGCAGTATTATACAAAAAATACCTAATGGCGAGTCTACTGCCATACTTGCGCGCACAAGGGGGCATCTCGCCGTTATAGCCGAGGCCCTTCAGGAGGCCGGTATTGATTTTCAAGCCGAGGACCTTGAGCCTCTTGCCTCGCGCCCTGTGATTAACGACCTCTTTGCCCTTCAGGGCGCCCTTACCGACCCTGCCGACAGAGTGGCCTGGTTATCAGCGCTGCGGGCGAGGTGGTGCGGACTTACTCTCTCTGACCTGCACCCTATCTGCCTCGGCGACAGGGGCTCTCCGGTATGGGAGCTGATCTGTGATGAGGAGCGTATCGCGGCGTTATCAGAAGATGGAGCAAGACGCCTCGCGGGGTTTCGTAAGACTATGGGTAAGTTTATGGAACTACGGGGAAGGCTACCGTCAAGGGCCTTGCTTGAGGGGCTCTGGATAGCCCTTGGCGGCCCGGCGGTTTACGATGACGCGAATTCCTTGAGGGAGGCGGAGCGGTTTTTTATGATAATAGAGTCCCTTGATGAGGCAGGGTCACTAAGGTCTATGAATGAACTTGGGCGCTCTGTAGAGGGCCTTTATGCCCTTAGGAGCGCAGGTGTAGAGAACCCGCTTCGTCTTATGACCATGCACGGGGCAAAGGGCCTTGAATTCGATCATGTAATTCTGCCGGGCCTTGGTAAGTACGCAAAGGCCCGTGATAAGGATATACTCTGCTGGCTCGAGAGGGGCGCTGATCTGCTTCTTGGACCTATGGAGAATAAGGGCTTTGAGAGCGGGAATCAGATATATAAATACCTTAACGGCCTTCATGACAGGCGTGAGGCCTATGAGCGCACCCGCCTCTTTTATGTCGCTCTCACAAGGGCCGCTAAAGAGTTATATCTTTTTGGTCATATTGATGGGGATGCTGATGGTATAAAACCTGAGGGCCGCTCTTTTCTCGGTCTTATCCGTCATGTTCTTACTGAGGATATGGCCTGCCGCAAGGGTGAGCAAGCCCTTGAAGAGGAGCATGAGGGCCCGCCCGCGCTTCATCTTAAGCGTCTGACTTCCAAGTGGAAGTTTCCGCCTTTGCCCCCGCCGATTGCCCTACCTGCTTCTACTGTGGAGAGTGCTATCGAGGGCGGCGCGAGGCGCCCTGAGTTCAAGTGGGCCGGAGAGAGCGCCCGTCACATCGGTACTGTGGTGCATCAGTACCTCTGCGCTATAGCCCGTGAGGGGGTCTCAAGTTGGAGTGGCGCGCGGGTAAGGGCGCAGGCGCCTCTCATGGAGTCAATGCTGCGGGGCCTCGGGTTAAATAAAGACGAGGTAGGCACCGGCGTCGGCAGATGTGTGGATATCTTAATTAATGCCCTTGAAGATAAGCAGGGGCGCTGGATATTAAGTACTCATAGCAACGGAGCCGCAGAGCTTCCAAAGACAGGTATTATAAATGGTGAGGTGAGACGCGTTATAATTGACAGGTCTTTTGTCGACGAGAGCGGCGACCTCTGGGTTATTGACTACAAGACCGGTGAGCATGGAGGCGGAGGTTTACGGGGTTTTCTTCGTGCTGAGAAGGAACGCTACAGGGCTCAACTGGAGGGGTACGCCGAGTTGCTTGGAGTTGGCAGCGGAGGTAAAAAAGTTCGTAAAGGCCTTTACTATCCCGCTATTCCGGCGTGGATAGAGTGGTGAGAGGGTGGTTTAGATTTACTTTGCCCTGCCCGGGCGGCGGTTCATCTTTCTTTGCTCTTCCAGGGGCAGGATCTTGTCGTTTAGGATGGTCATTACCTCTCTCGCCCTTAATTTTACCCGCAGCTCCTCTACAATCTTTTCATCATGTGGTTTTACATTGTCGATAAATACAATCTCTTTTCTCGCTTCATCTCTACGCCCTCGCTCAATAAGGGCCTCGGCGTAAAAGAGGTGGTTTGTCAGGTTTTCAGGCCCCTCTACGAGGGCCTTATTAAGATACTTTAGGGCCTTTTTCTTTCTTGGCCATGACAGCAGGAATGGTATCCTCGGCGTCTTGAAGTGCAGTCTGCCAAGAGTCCTGTAGCCGCCCCCCTCGCAGTACGAGGGGTCAAGCTCAATGGTTCGCTCGGCAATCTTTTTTATCTTTACGGCAACGTCTTTTCTTGATGAGGCGATCCTGCCGTATACCTTGCTCCACCTGCCCCATAGCGCCGAGAGCCAGTAGTTTATTCCCGCGCTCTCCGGATATTTTTCAAGCCCCGCATCGCCTATCTCAATGGCCTTGGTAATAAATTCTTTCTGAACTGCTTTCTCCTCTGTAGCGTAGGTGACATAAAAGTACGAGGCGTGCATTATCTTGATAATAAGCTCCTGAGAGTCATTACCTCCGTTATAGGCCTCCATGTACTTATTGATGGCGTTGGTGATAGTGCCGGGCACGGCTCTGTCATTAAAGTGCCCGCGGCCGCGAATCTTGAAGAATTTATCACCCTGCGCGATAGCCTCGTTATTGGAACTCGAGGCTAAAACCGCAGAGGTCATTAAGGTTAAAAAGACAAGGGTTAGGGATATGGTCTTCCACTTAAATTTCAAAGCTTACGCCTCATAGTTGATTGTTTTCTTGGTATTGCTGCAGCAAATACCGCGCATAATATAGATACTTATCTTAATAGTGTATCCTATCTACATGGTATTACTCAATATTTTTTTATTTTTTTTTAAAGAAGGACTTGGCGGGGGCTCCTATGAGCGGGGATAAGTATATGTTTATTGTGCCGACTGCGCCCTCTCTCGAGTATCTTGACTCTCAGTAGAAGGCGGCCTAAAGTAGTTTTGAGAAAGTGCCGTTATTATACCGTATGCGTTCAGTGTGCGATGCGCAGTGTAAGGGGCATGGCGTAGATGAGTCTTTTTTTCAACAAAAGGTCTAATCTCAAGGGTATTTGTCTGTAATGTGCCTAAAGTAACATACGACCCTTTTTCGATTATGCAAAGATACGATAGCAACGGAGTCTTGAGGAGATACTCATGGTAGAACAACAGCCCTGTCCCGGTAATGGCGCCAGTGGTTTCACCCTTGTGGAGCTTCTAGTCGTTATTGCCATAGTAGCTGTTTTAGCGGCTGTAGCCATACCTGAGTTTACAAAATACAAGCTGCGCTCTTATAAGACCGAGTTGGATTATGACTCCAAGAGCGTCTATATAGCGGCGCAGACCTATCTCACCGACCATGTAGGGGCAACAGTTGATACCCTCGCCGAGTTATATTCCGGAGGGTACAACCCCTCGCCGCACGTAGTCTTTGCCGGAGGCTCAATAAGCCTCAACTCAGGTAATATCGCCTTGTACTCCAATGTTCTTAATTCTCAGCAGATGGATAATATCAGTCTTATCTTCGCAAACGGCAGGATGGACTTAGTTAATTCTCCCTGATGCCTGTACACGTCTATTCCCCCCCCCTTTTTTTTGTTACCGCCCTACGCGCGCCCGGTATCGTACTGATACCTCCTCTCCTGCAGGCACTTTCACCTTGAACCTTACGGTAAAGGCGTCTACCTTTGTATATGGATGGCTTGAGGAGAGAATTTTCCATGAGCCTGAGAGAGGCTCAAGTATATTAACAACTACGTCCCTTGCCTTATTATTGGCGAGCTTTATCTCCCATGTAGTCTCATATAGTGCGGAGCTGATTTTCTTATATTCTCTCTGCGTTCTCCTGGCCTTTATATCGCCGGCTATGCCTGCCTTTAGTCGAAGGCTGTCCCCGGCCGCCCTATGAGTCACGTTGTCACTGCCTATAAGCTCCAGCCCCCCTTTCTGACTATCCTGGTAAATGTCTATTATACCTGCTGGCAGCAGCGTTTCGAGGCTATTTGCCTCTAAGTTGTTGACTTTTAAGTATATAGAGACAGGTTCTCTATTGTTGATTATACTTAAAGGGGCCCTGAAGTAACCTCTTCTTCCTCGAAGCTCATACTCTTTTTTTACTGTTAAATCTCCGGCCTCCAGGAGGCGGAGCTGTTTTTGTTCCCCATTGTTTATGTCTATTCTGCGGCTTATATCATAGATATGGTACTCAAAAACAGGGCTTACCGCGGCCTGCTTTACTTCTGAGAATTGGCTTAGGCGGCGCATGGTATTGCTCTGCAGGTTTAAGCCCGCCTCTCTCTTTGCTCTCTGAGGTCTGCCCGCTAAAAACCTTACGCGAGCCCCCTTAAAGTCCGTGCCGCTCTCATTAGTGAGGTCTATCCAGCCCGAAAGTCCTGCCCTTATGGTCTCGCCCTCGCCATGGAGAATAAGGCGGTACAGAGCTTGCCACTGTAGGCCTTTTGCGAGGTAGCTCGTCTCAAGCCTGTAAGTGGCCGTAGAGTCTGCGGTGTAGCGCCAGCTTATCTCCGGCTCTGCGGCGAGGCCTTTTGCCGTACCGGGCAGTACGGGTATGCCCCTGTGTCCAAGGTATATCTCATCTCCAATCTTATATATGGGCCCATCGGAGTTGCTTAGGAGTGTGGCGTCAACGCTGCTGACCCTGTCATTAAAACTGTTTCGTATCTCAAGGCGTATCTTTTTGCCGATATAATTATCAAGAAAGGCTTTTTTACTCTTTAGAGCTCCTTGAAAGCTCTGCTCAAGGACAGTAAAGGCGCTGTTTTCCGTAAGGGGACGAAGGAGTATGCTTTCTTCTTGTATTGTTGCCGGCACTCCCGTAAACTTCAGACTTCCGCTACCTTTTTTTACGGTGATTTCACGAGTCTCCCGCACAAAGGCGAAGTTGTCGTTATAGACTGTGAGTTCAAGGTTTACTCTGTCTTTAGTCGTACTCAGCAGGGGCGCGTTCTCTTTCGCAAGGGCCCCTGGTACAGGGGGAATAACAGCGGCGAGAAAGGTAAAGAAGAGCATAAGGGTCAAAAAGGATAATCTT
>CAZEBZ010000089.1:0-6106 GCA_964510775.1 uncultured Thermodesulfobacteriota bacterium | reverse complement strand
AAAACCCCTCACTTTCTTTTAGAAAAAAGAAAGTGAGACAAAGAAAACCAATGAGTAATTAAGCCTGTTCCCACTTCAAATACTGCCGTCTCTACCACTACAAAGTTACAAAAAAACTGCTCTCACTGCTGAAATTAACAAAAAATATTAATTACCGGCGGCCTCAGCCATCATATCCGTAAATCTCTTAAAGAGATACTGCGAATCATGAGGCCCGGGGCTTGCCTCAGGGTGGTACTGAACGGAAAAAACAGGTCTGCCCTTTAGACAAATACCCTCTACTGTCTTATCATTGAGGTTTATATGGGTAACCTCGGCAGCGTCTTTTAAAGACTTTATATCTACGGCAAAACCGTGGTTCTGAGATGTTATCTCAACCCTGCCCGTAGACAGGTCTTTTACGGGCTGATTAATGCCCCTGTGCCCAAACTTCAGCTTATAAGTCTTGCCGCCAAGCGCTAAGGCGAGTATCTGATGGCCAAGACATATACCAAAAATCGGTATCTTGCTCTTTACAAGCTCTCTTACAGTATCAATGGCATACTCTACAGCCGCGGGATCACCGGGGCCGTTTGATAAAAATATCCCATGAGGCCTTGTTGCAAGAACCTCCTTAGCCGAAGTCACCGCGGGATAGACACTTACAGCGCAGCCCGCGTCTCGAAGCAGCCTCAGTATGTTTTTCTTAATACCAAAATCATATACGGCTACGCGGAATTTTCCATCTGTTTCATCATGAATTCTCGTATTAAAAGGGTCGGTTATCGACCAAACCCCCTCGTGCCAAGCATAATGCTCATTAGTACTTACTACACTTGCAAGATCTCTGCCCTCAAGTCCGCGTGCATTCCGGGCCTCTGATACAAGCGCCTCAGGTGAGCCCTCTGTAGAAATGACGGCCATCATAGCGCCGCTGTCTCTAATGATACGAGTAAGCGACCGCGTATCAATGCCGCAAATACCGACAATACCGTGGCGTGCCATATAGGCGTCAAGACCCTCTTCGCTCCTCCAGTTGCTCGGTCTTTTTGTAGGCTCACGCACAATAAAACCCTCTACCCAGGGTCGGTGTGACTCAATATCCAAGTCGTTTACGCCATAATTACCTTGATGAGGATAAGTCATGGTGACAATATGACCGCAGTATGAGGGGTCAGTAAGTACCTCCTGATAACCCGTCATAGAGGTATTGAAACAGACCTCACCAATAACCTTGCCCTTGGCTCCGAAAGAAAAGCCCTCAAATACCGTGCCGTCGGAGAGGGCTAAAACTGCCTTAATCAAAAAAAATACCTCGCAATATTATTAAATAAAAATAAAGTGTTATAAAATAAAATTAATACCAGATATTACTACTTGTGAGTATATTTCATATCAAGCCTTGTAAACAACCCGGCCCTCTAAAATAGTCATCACAAGAGAAGCCCTCATATTAGAGTCGATAAATGGGCTGTTCTTCGAGCGGGACTGTAGAGTCTGAGGCCCTGCTTTCCAGCTCTTATTCAGGTCAAAAATAGCTATATCCGCCGCCGCACCCGCCTTTATCTCACCTGCGGCAAGGCCCATCACCGCCGCGGGATTTACAGTAAAAAAGGCCACCATCTCATTAAGTGAGAAGACACCGTCAAGGACAAGGGCGTAAAGCGCGCTAAAGGCCGTCTCAAGGCCAATTACTCCGTTAGCCGCGGCGCTCCACTCAATGTCCTTCTCAATAGTGGAGTGCGGTGCGTGATCTGTGGCAACGCAGTCAATAGTGCCGTCCTTAAGGCCCTCTCGAAGGGCAAGGACATCGGTAGAGGTACGAAGCGGAGGGCTCATCTTAAAGTTAGTATCATAATCCGCAAGGGCCTCGTCAGTAAAGACGAGGTGATGAGGCGTAACCTCTGCGGTGATATTAAGACCCTCTCTCTTAGCTTGCCTTATGAGCGCCACTGAACCCGCCGTGCTTACATGGGCTACGTGGAGCCTGCCTCCTGTAAGGCGAGTTAGCACTATATCACGGGCAACGACAACGTCCTCGGCGGCAGCGGGAATCCCTGGAAGCCCAAGTTTTGTGGAGACAGCGCCCTCGTTCATAGAGCCGCCGCACGATAGAGCGGGGTCTTCTGCGTGAGTAATAACAGGCAGGCCGAGGGGCTGTGCGTACTCAAGGGCGCGGCGCATAAAGGCGGGATCCTCTATACTTATACCATCATCTGAGAAGGCCATACACCCTGCCTCCTTCAGCTCGGCCATCTCCGTAAGCTCTTCTCCTCTTAGCCCAATACTTACGGCGCCTATGGGAAGGATCCTTACAATATCCGCCTCAGCTGCTTTTCTTAGGATATAACGTGTAACAGACTGATTATCGTTTACAGGCGAGGTGTTAGCCATGCAAAAAATACTCGTATACCCGCCTGATACGGCGGCTCTGGCGCCTGTGGCGACTGTCTCCTTGTACTCAAAACCAGGCTCACGAAGATGGGTATGAATATCAATAAGACCCGGCACTACGAGCAGCCCCTCGGCGTCTATCACCTCAAGGCCCTTGTCTGCCGCGCTGATATGCCCCTCATCTGAGGCCGCGGGCTTAACGTCTGATATACGGCCCCCATCGACATAGATGTCATAGAGGCCGTCAAGTCCACTCGTTGGGTCTATTAGACGGCCGCCTCTTATAAGAAGTCTCTTCATAAGTTTATATCCCTAATCCTCACCTGTTTCATCTTCCCTCACAGAACTTAGGAGAAGATAAAAAACAGCCATTCTTATGGCAACGCCGTTTGTAACCTGATTGAGTATAAGTGAGCGTACACCGTCAGCCACCTCAGGGGTTATCTCTACGCCTCTGTTGATTGGCCCCGGGTGCATTACAATGGCGTCCTCTCTGGCAAGAGCGAGTTTTTCCCTGTCAAGACCATACACCTGTGCATACTCCCTTGTTGAGGGAAAGGCCGAGCCTCGCTGTCGCTCTGATTGAATACGAAGCATCATTACTACATCAGCGTCTTTTATGGCGGCCCTCGCGTCTGTCGTAGAGGCGCAGCCAAGGGCCTCAAGACCGGGGGGCAGCATGGTGCGGGGCCCCGCCACAGTTACCTCAGCATCGAGTTTAGTGAAGGCGTAAATATTAGAGCGGGCCACGCGGGAATTAGATATATCCCCTATAATGGCTACTTTCAGCCCTGCGATACTCCCTTTTTGCTCCCGCACAGTGTAGAGATCAAGAAGGGCCTGAGTCGGGTGCTCATGTGCGCCGTCACCGGCGTTTATAACAGAGCAGTTAAGGTGGCGCGCAAGCATCTGCGGAGTTCCGGCGCTGCCGTGACGCACCACTATACAATCGGGCCTCATTGCCTCAAGGTTAGCCGCAGTATCGCTCAGTGTCTCGCCCTTCTTAACAGAGCTTGTGGCAAGTGAGATGTTTATGGCATCACTGCTCATCCTCTTGGCGGCTATCTCAAAGGAGGTGCGCGTGCGTGTAGAGGGCTCGTAAAAGAGGTTTATAATAGTCCTACCGCGAAGTGTTGGGACTTTTTTAATGTCTTTTTCCGAGACCTCTTTAAATGAGGCGGCCGTATCAAGGATAAGCCCTATCTCATCGGCGCTTAGATCCTTAATGGCAAGGAGGTCTTTTCTATCAAGTCTCACTTAAATAAACCTCATTTACACTTAATCTTCTGCTGCCTTAATAAAAACCCTGTCACTATCGTCCTTCTCACTCATAAAGACCTTAACACCCTCTGCCCTTGAGGTAGGTATGTTCTTACCTACAAAGTCGGCCTTTATGGGCAGCTCTCTGTGCCCTCTGTCAACAAGAACAACAAGACGCACACATAGGGGGCGGCCAAAATCCATCAAGGCGTTCATGGCGGCACGTATGGTTCGGCCTGTAAATAATACATCATCAACAAGGACTACGACCTTACCATCGATAGAGACAGGTATATCCATCTCTTTAAGAGAGGGCGCATCTTTTTTTATGCCGATATCATCTCTGTACATAGTGGCGTCAATAGTACCTACAGGAACAGATAGGCCCTCTATCTGTTCTATCTTATCTCGAAGGCGTATGGCGAGAAAAGCCCCCCTTGTGGGAATACCAAGGAGTACGAGGTTCTCAAGGTCTGAGATTTTCTCAACTATCTCATGGGCAAGGCGTGAGATAACCCTGTCAATCTGCTGCCCATCCATTACCATTACCGTGCCCATAACCTTAACCCGCTCTCTTCTGACTTAAGAAAAAATCTGATTTAGACAAAAAAAACCTCAACGCCAAATGACGTAGAGGTTCTATGTTATATTTTTGAGTCTTCATTATAAGTCCCTTCTTAATCTCTCTGGATTAAATTTAAAGGGTTTTTTTTAAGTACGCCTTACCATAAGTATGGCGTATAACTATGCACTAAGTAAATGAATTTCCTTGCTATCCCGCCGCGCTATACATCCCGCCTCCCCCCTATGCGCTGCACTCCTAACACAGAGAGCCCCTTAAAAAAAACCTTACGCATAGCCAGTCCTATCAAATACAACTTAATGAGAAGTCCCTCTTAGCGCAGCATACCGGAACGCTCTTTCATACGGCCCGTTGACTTTATATTAAAGACCAAGGTCTTTTTGAACCTGCCAAGAAAGATAATTGTCTCGGAATACTTGATTCTGATAGTGATATTATCAAAATCGTGACTGACTTTCACGTCATCAGCTACTATGGGCACGCTCCAGGCTCGGGCCCTCTTGGCAACCCTCGCGCGTATATCATCATCGCTGTGCATGTGCGCCAGTTTAACCTCCTCACCTACATCAGTCTTTAACATGTAGTAGGAAAAAAAGGGGTAATATAGCTTATAACCGCTATATAGCGCGGTGGATATGACAAGTATCCATATAATGGCCTTCGGGGACAAGCGGCCATGAGAATTTTTAAGACTTACAAAGATATTCACATCTATAAAATATACACCCCTCCTGAGGCAAGGTCAATAGAATTATCCCTTAGTTAATCTACCTACGGAAATGTAACGCATACCGAGAGTCCTCATACCATTGGGGTCGTATATGTTTCTCATATCAATAATCAGAGGAGTCTTAAGGATTTTTTTCAGCTTATGTATATCCAGTTTTCTAAACTGGTTCCACTCTGTCATTATAACAAGGGCATCGCAGCCCTCGGCTGTATCATAGGAGTCTTTGCAATAGATAACCATCTCGTTATCGAGTTCATCTCGTGCGTTATCCATACCCGCGGGGTCGTAGCAGCGCACAGTAGCCCCCTCTTCCGTAAGCCTCCCTATGACATACACTGCGGGCGAGTCTCTAATATCATCAGTATTAGGCTTAAATGTAATACCAAGCACACCGATGGTCTTTCCGGGTAGGTCTCCAACAACGCTCTTTATCTTCTTGACTACAAGTTCACGCTGAGCGTTATTCACCTCAACAACGGCCTCGACTATCTTGCAGGTATAACCGTGCTGCTTCGCTATATTAGTTATAGCAAGCGTGTCTTTTGGAAAGCATGACCCGCCAAAGCCCGGGCCGGGGTGGAGGAATTTTGAGCCTATCCTCTTATCAAGTCCCATGCCCTTGGCTACCATGTTAATATCAGCGCCGCACCTCTCGGAGATATTGGCCATCTCGTTAATAAAGGAGATTTTAGTGGCCAAAAAGGCGTTAGAGGCGTACTTAATAAGCTCGGCGGACTCAACATTAGTAATAACAACAGGCGTCTCAAGGATATAAAGGGGTGAGTAGAGGTCTTTCATAATAGCGATTGCCTGGCTGTGCCTCGCACCGATAACGACGCGGTTGGGCCTCATAAAATCCTCAACAGCAGAGCCCTCACGGAGGAATTCGGGGTTGGAGACTACGTCAAAGCTATGCTCTCCATCCTGATGTTCCCTGATAATATCCTCAATAACCTGACCTGTACCAACAGGGACAGTACTCTTTGTTACAACTACCTTATATCCGTCAAGGTTCTCGGCGATAGTCTCAGCAACCTCGACAATATACTTAAGATCAGCAGAGCCATCATCACGAGGAGGTGTTCCAACGGCGATAAAGACAACAAGGGAGTTCTTTATGGCAGCCTCAAGGTCTGTGGAAAAGACCAGCCTGCCTGCAC
>CAZEBZ010000088.1:0-6253 GCA_964510775.1 uncultured Thermodesulfobacteriota bacterium | reverse complement strand
AGTTTTTATTAGGCAGCGTACGTTTTAAGAGACTCTCTTCTGCATATCAATATCGAAACTGCATCGATCCGCATTACTGGTATATTAAAGGTCTTGCGTGTTTGTATCAATGAACGTCTGAAATAAATATTATGATAACCTATATTGAGTTAAGTCTCTATGTAAGCATGCTCATACAGATATCTACAGCCTTATCAAAATCAACGCCGCCTGAAATCTCAACTACCTCACAGCCTCCAAGGAGTTTGCCGTAGGCATCTTCCGATATATCTCGATCCCTACCCTCGGTAAGAAAAAAAAGCCCCTCAGACTTCATAAAGGCAGGCAGTAGATCTCTTCGCACCATTGGATCAACTATTTTAGCTGCTGTTTTTTTACAGCTCTTACGGCTCCAGTTAAGTATAACAAGACCCATCATAACCGACTCAATACGAAACTTTCCCGGGCCGAAACACTTGTCTATTAATACGTCATACTTATGCTCCAATAACCATAGGTCATCAATATGAAGGCCCTCGAAACGCTCCCTGTCTCTTGCCGTCATCACGGAACCAAGGTCGGGATTACTTAGCACTGTACCCGGATTTATTCGAGGCAGCTTTGCGACCCCAAACATCTTAAGACCGCCTGCGGAGTTTTTTCTAACAATCAAGCGGTCGTTGCTAATAAATTTTAAACCGTGGCTCATTAGATGGAGCGCAAGAGTAGATTTACCTGCGCCGGAGAAGCCGGCAAGGGCCAGACCACGGCCCTCATACTCCACACCGGCCGCATGACCAAGGAGGCAGCCCTCGTTAAGTTTAAGGGCAATGAACCTATTGTTAATAAAGTTTACGACCTGATTTGGATTCTCAAGACAGGGACCTACGGCCACGTGCAGCTCTGCGCCAAAGATAAAGTGCATTCCTGTTAGGCGTTTTCTTACAATGCGCCCGCCTTGGATATCAGCGTACTCCTCTTTAATTCTCTTCTTTCCGGGGTCGGGTGTTTTTTGCGTAAATTTTACGGGAAAGTCGGGCTCCGGCGCCTCGTGTACAGTAATCTCAAGTTGAAAAGGCGCCTCATCAACGGTAAAATTTGAGAAGTACCGCATAAGCTCATCATGCAGGACGGAGCTATTAGTCCTTACCTTAAAGACCTTATCTGAAAACTTCAGGTAGAGCGTAGTGCATGTAGACCATTGTTGACGTATATTAGAGACCAGTTCTTCAATTTGCATATCGTATCAGACCTTCAAATCATTTAAGACGTATTGCGCGTAACATCTTGCGGCGTCTATGCCGCTCGTCCTCTCTATTCCCCTGAACCCCCCGAACGCCGAGACCTCAAAGACCATGAGGCCCTCTTCTGTCTCCGCTACATCAACGCAGGTAAAATCAAGTCCAAAGAGTGCCTGCGCCCTCGCCGCCAGATCAATAACCTTGCCGTCAGGCTCATAAGCCTCGTAAGTTCCGCCAAAAGCCGTAGAGGACGTCCAACTCGAACCATTTATCTTACGGGCATAAGTGGTCAGGTATTTACCGCCAAGAAAGGCCACACCAAGATCTCGCCCGGGAAGTTTTACGGCCTTCTGAATATACATGACCTGATTATTGCGCTTAAATTGCTTCAGCCCTTCATACACATCTGGAGAGTCTTTAAGCTTAATCATTCCGCGTGCCTTTGTGGAATACAGAGGTTTTAAGACGGCCTCGCCATATAAGGCAATGGCTTTTTGGCCTACATCAATATTCTCGGTAACGGTAATTGGCGGCATTGGTATCTCGCCGCACTGAAGAGTTACGGTGCAGGCGAGCCTGTCTATTACACGCATGATGCTCAGCGGTCTTGAGTATATCCTCAGCCCAGACTCGTCAAGCAGCCTCAGCACCTCAAGCCTGTCGAGCATATCCCTTGAGTAGGTCTCGCCAATCTTCTTAACGATAAGGGCATCGAGAGTATTAAGCTCCACACCTTCGTAGATAACGCTTCGCGAGGGAAGATCTAACCTCACATCACTCATCTCTATTATCAGCCTGAACCCTGTAAGTTCCTCAAGGATATCGGCGAGCTTCTCTGTTGACCAACCGCCCTTTATACCAACGACTCCTATTCTCATTAAATAATCACTCTCTTATCTCTATTAGTAGTACAAGACCTGCGTGGGAAGTTTGAATTCCTCCCATGATGCCCCGGACCGCCTGTGTCTTATGAGCTTTTCCATAATGTAATGCGAGCGCATAAACATCTCATTTGCAAACTTCATATTAAGCTCGAACCTTGTAGAGGTATAAAAAGACCTGCAGAGGGCAAGGGCCAGCCTGACGCCAAATAACGGGTCATCATACTCAGAGGCGAAGGTCTCGCTGAAGGTATAAAATCTCTTGATAACTCTGTTGATATTCTTTCTCAT
Source organism: uncultured Thermodesulfobacteriota bacterium (assembly GCA_964510775.1). GTDB lineage: Bacteria > Desulfobacterota > GWC2-55-46 > GWC2-55-46 > JADFVP01 > JAJRZX01. The sequence goes on along the minus strand of CAZEBZ010000088.1, from coordinate 3,861 downwards.
ATCCTTCTGGAATATGGGTATGCGAAAGTTGGAGACAAGAAATACCGAGACATCTTGTATGTAATCAGCATGCCTTGAGCGGTATACATCGATAAAGTGCAGCTTCTGATTATCAAAATCATAAAGCATGTTGTTTACATTAAAATCACCATGAATGCGCACGCTAAAAGGAAGGCTAAGTGAGGACTCTATCTTCGCGCACTCCTGAATAAGGCTCTCCGACGCCCTTGACTCCACAGAGCCCAGCATCTGCTCGTACTTCATGAATTTTTTGTGAACCGCTAGCACCTCGTCCATGCGTCTCATCAGCTGTGACATATAATCAGGAGCGCACGGCGTCTTATCATATCTACGAGTCTGCGACCATATCGTGCCGATTAAATCCGTAACTTCGTCAATGACGCCATCGATAACCGCGGCTCCTGAGTTAAGGACTATCTCATCCAAAGATTTACCGGGCAGGTATTCCATCATTATCGAGGCCGTATCATGTTCTCCATGAAAGCTTATGACCCTGGGTACAATGCCAGGGTACAACTCCTCCCAATCGGAGATGCTGTCACACTCCCGCCTTATCTTACGGTACTCACCCTCTTTAAAAATTACCCCCATAGGGGCCTTTCCCTCCGCAGTCTCCTGGGCCTGCACCCTTCTTATACGGCACCCGGAGTGAGTACCCCAGATACCTGTAAGGTCAAGATTATCGAGGCCAACCTTATACTCACTCTGGGCGAGATTCTTTTTTAACAGAAGAAATTGTTCGATTTTTATCTTCTCTCCGGTGATTGCGAATATTATGGCCTCGCCCACATTCAATAGTGAATCACCCATACGTTCGAGGTATCTGAAGATAAATAATGTAGTTACTAAGTCCTCGACATTACGCCCTGTCTTCAGGCGTCTCATAATCTTATCAAAGTTCTCCTTATACAGAACATCTATGTCAATTTCAATCTTGCAGATCTCAAGAGCCATAGATAGGTCTTTGCTGCGGAGCGCTTCATTGACCTCGCCAAGGCCCCAGAGCAACTTGGAGAATATTCCCTGGCACTCAAATTTATTTAAAAAATCAGGATTTTTCAGGTGTTCAGTCTGACGCAGAATATTGACGCAGCCATCGCCCATGCGTTCAAGGTTAACGCCGATGGTCTGTATGGAGCGGACTTCATTAATCTCAAACCTGGTGGTGTCTCTGGCGTTATTTATGCGAAGATAACACTGACTCTCAATGATATTCTTCAGGTTATCAAGGTAACCGTCGCGATTAAGTATCTCGTTATAACCGTCTCTACCTGAAGATTGCAAAAAATCCAGTGTTGACTGCATCTGCTTGGTAGTCTCTATTATAATAAAGCTCAGGTTTTCCTTAATGCCGTCAAATGTAATCATAATTAGTTATGAGCTTACCTTAATGGAGTCATCGGTGCTAACGCTTACCTTCTTGGACTCTTTCCATGAGATTTTAAACTCAAGCTTTCCCGTCTCTCCTTTTTTCTTGGCTTTTACGGAAAATTTGAGCAAGTTAGATGGATGCATTGTAATCTCAGACCCATTGGAAGTCAGAACAATACGCCCCTTATCAAAACCCTCGAGAATGCCATTCATAAGCTCTTTTATAGTCTGCGGGTCTTGCAGCGATTCGTACTCGAAACTATCGTCTTTAGCCACCTTGCCCCCTTATCATGAAATCCTGTCGCGGTACTCACGAACAATATCTACATCAGTCATCTTGGCAAGAATGAGTCTTTTCTTAATCTCCATATCTTCCCATACCTCCTGAAGACCAACCTCGCGCCTGGCCTTTTCAAGGCCTTGCGCGGCAGGCTCCTTTATCTTCTCGCCCATATGAGTATCATCGCCCATAAATGGGAGGAGTTTACGCTTGCCATTTTCCAGGGCGCCATTCCTGCTAATTATAATCGAGATAAGAAACTCCGTATAACGCCTTGATTGTGGATTCCAGACCTCGATGCCGTCTACATCATATCCTGCCAGAAGTATTGGCCAGAACTGCTCGGGGTGAGGGATAATTATACCCGCGCCCTGCGAGCGCGCCTCTTCTATTACCTCTTTAGTGCGATAAAAAAAATGATTGGGAAAATCTGCCTTAACCTGCTGCTTGACGGCCTGCAAAAAGGCCTGAGCCCTGTTGATAAAAGAGTCGCCAAATTCCTCTCTGAATGTATCAATAAAGTTTCTCAGCAGCTTGTTCTTTATCATCTGCGAGGGAATATTATGCGCGTGAAGCTCAAGCATACTTCGCACCTTGCTCACGGCGTTTGTTGTAAATATCACAATTTCATTATCCGCACCTGTAGCCCTGACTGCATGCTCAATCTTGTTAGTCTCAGAACCATCAAAGGCCTCAATAAAGGAGTATAACTGCAGCGAGCGGTACTTAAAGGTATAAGATGCCATCTCTCTTAAGACATTGGCCTTTTGCATGCGCTCGGTCTTCAAGTGGATCAGAAGTTGTACCTTCTGGTTGAACTCCTTGCTGAAGCAATCAATCTCAAGACCTGAAAAAACAGAGTCGTATGTCATGAACTCGTTATGCTGAGTGGGGATAATAAGCTCATCCCGCCTTGAAGGATACATGGCGTCGATGCGCTCTCTAACGAGATCAATAGGCACAAACTCCGGGTGCCAGTGCAGGGCGATGACAAGATCCTTCTTGCGGTAGGTCTTGGAGGGGGTGATAATACGGGCCTTTTGAGCCTCAGAAAGTTCCGTAGATGTTATCCTCATCAATGCCTGTTCGTCTCTCTCAGTAACCTCAGGCATTATCATCATATTTTTTCCTGTCTTAAGAGCACCACTGCCAACCTCTCGTATTATCATCGCGCCTCTCCTGAAAAAGTCCTTACTTGTATTTTTTATGGCAGGATTTTTTGAGTACCTTAAGCCTCTTGATGTGGACGTCAATGTCTTCGAGATTTTGCGCATCGAAAGATTTTTGGAACTCATCACACTCTGCGAGGTAGATCTCGTAATATTTTTCTCCCTTGTCTTGAAATCGGCACATCATATTCGAGTCCTCCATAAATCTCTTCACCGTATCGGAGGGAGGCAGTTCGGCGAGTTTCACAGACTTTTTAATTATATCGAAGTCTTTATCCATGCGTTTTTTAAGGGCCTTATAGCTTGGCTTTTTTTCATCGCCATCACAAGAGACCTCTTCACTATTATCCTCGTCATCAGAGCACTCGACTTCGTCCTGCGCAGGAGCTGCAGATTCATCATCAGGCACAGGACACTCATTCTCACAGGGTTCAGAGAGAGTAAGCTTAGCCTTAAGCTTATAGCCGTCGCTATGCTTCTTTATTGAGACCTCAACCTTCTTTAAATTCTCAAACTCTAAGGGCTCGCAATCGCCTTCCAGACTTGCAAAAAAATCATTAAAGGCCTCACATAGAGGTTCTATCTCTGTTACCGTAACTGTCCTTTCTAACTTTATGCTCTTTGTACTCATCTTTTTACTCCTTTTCGCAGAGGGATTACACCGAAGAACACATAATATATTTAATTTTATCATATAGTTTATCAAAAAAAATATTTGTCTATGTTACAAATGTGTTACAAATCGAAGACAACTAACTACACTTATACTCCCGCCGACAAAAAACATAGGGAGAATAACAAATACAAAATTTTCAACTCCTACTTTAAGGCGCAAAATCCAACGAAGACTTTATTCGAAAAATAGACATAGGATTAAGACAAAACAGCGGTCTTGCAGGTAATATAAAAAAGTATCAAGTCTGCGGCAGGACTTGTATTTTAAGAACGCCTTACAGCTATGCTCTTATTGGCCGCACAAAAAACCCCCTTTCTACACTGCTCACAAGCTGCGTATCTCTA